>NZ_NGFN01000026.1 GCF_002148965.1 Streptomyces swartbergensis
CGCGCGCGTGGTGCCCGGTCAAGCGGACGGTTCGGCATCGGGTGTGCTCGCGGGGCCGGCCGGGGACTCGCAGGACCTGTACGCGGACGCGCGGGACCCGCACGCGCGCGTGGAAGCCGCCGAAGGGCTCGCCCCGGCCGTCGGCGCCCCGCGCGGGGAGTGTGCCGACGGTGCCGCCGTGGCCGACGAGGACGGCCCCGCCTTCGAGGTGATCTACCTCCTGGAGGCCGAGGACGCGGCCGTGGCGCGGTTGCGGGAGCGGCTCGACGCGCTCGGGGACTCCCTCGTCGTGGTCGGCGGCGACGGGCTGTGGAACGTCCACGTCCATGTCGACGACGCGGGCGCCGCCGTCGAGGCCGGTATCGAGGCCGGGCGGCCCTACCGGATCCGGATCACGCACTTCGGCGCCGGGGACGTGCACACCACCGGCGCGGAGCGGCCTCCCCGCGAGCGCGCCCAGCGTGCCGTCGTGGCCGTGGTGCCCGGCGAGGGCCTGGCCGGGCTGTATGCCGAGGCCGGCGCGACCACCGTGCTCGCGCGCCCCGGGGAGCCGCCCGCGAGCGGCGAGCTCGTGCAGGCCGTGCGGCGGGCACACGCGCGCGAGGTCGTGCTGCTGCCCAACGACGCCGAGCTGCGCCACACCGCCGCCGCGGCGGCCGAGCAGGCTCGTACCGAGGGCATCCGCGTGGCCCTCATCCCGACCCGCTCGGCGGTCCAGGGCATCGCCGCGCTGGCCGTGCACGAGCCGGAGCGCCGCTTCGACGAGGACGTGGTGTCGATGACCTCGGCGGCCGGCGCGACGCGCTACGCCGAGGTCACCGTCGCCGAACGCCAGGCCTGGACGATGGCCGGCATCTGCCAGGCGGGCGACGTACTCGGCCTGATCGACGGCGACGTGGCCGTGATCGGCTCGGACGTCACGGCCACCGCCGAGACCGTCCTGGACCGCATGCTCGCGGCCGGGGGCGAGATGGTCACCCTGGTGCTCGGCGACGAGGCTCCCGGCACCATCGCCGAGCACCTGGAGGGCCGGGTCCGCGAGGGGTACCTCGCCGTCGACACGGTCGTGTACCGGGGTGGGCGGCAGGGGGCCGTGCTGCTCATCGGCGTGGAGTGAGTGGAGCGGAGCAACAGGAGCGGAGCGGGTGAGCGGAGTAGGAGGAGCGGAGTAGGAGAGGAGCGGAGTAGGAGGAGCCGTTCAGTCCGGCTGCTCCGCCAGGAGCCGGAGCATCTGCTCCGCCTCCGCCCGCCGGGCCCGTACGATTTCGCCGTCGCCGTCGCCGGTCTCCGCCCCGCCGTGGCCGCGGTATCCGTCGTACGCCGCCAGCACCGCACGCGCGCGGGCCGCCGCGTCGGCCGGGCGGCCCAGGTCGGCCTCCAGTCGGCCGGCGGCGAGTTCGGCGCCGGTGCGGCTGTGCAGGGCGGCGTCCCCGAGGGAGGTGAACACCTCGGCCGACCGCAGCACTTGGGACAGGGCCTCCTCGAACACGGCCCGGGCCGAGGTGTCGTCGGCGTCGTCGGAGACGGACCGGGCCAGCAGGTCGCCGAACTGCCGGTGCGTGTGGCCGAGTTCGGCGACGAGCTGCTGCCGGGACTCCGCGTCGGGCGCCGTGTCCCGTGCCGCCTCGCCCTCCCGGACCGCCTCCGCCATCAGGGCGCGTGCCTCCTCGAGGCCGTCCTGTGCGCGCAACGCCAGCCAGGCGCGGGCGCGCAGGGAGCGGATCAGCCCGTGGACGTTGCCGAGTTCGCGCCACAGGTCGCCCGCGCGCGAGTAGGCCCGGTCCRCATCGTCGGCCAGCCCGGCCTGCCCCAGGGACTCCCCGGCCAGGTGGGCCAGGGTCGCGTGGTCGTGCTGTTCGGGCCAGTGCCGGGCGATCTCGGCGGCCTGGAGACGCCGTTCGGCGGCAGCGCGGTGCTCGCCGAGTTCGCTCAGGCAATCGCCGAGCCACCACTGCGTCTGCACGATCGCCCCGTCGCCGTGCGTCTCGGCGGTCAGGTCGGGCAGCGCCGACTCCAGGACCTCGGCGGCCTCGGCCCACCGTCCCTGCCGCAGCAGGAACCCGCCGAGCTGCTGCCGGGCCCAGGCGCCCAGGGTCGCGCCCTCGCCCGCCTCGTCGGCCCAGTGCGCGGCCTCCAGGGCGTGCTGGGCGGCCTCCACGGCATCGCCCCGGCCGCCGGTCAACTCGGCGAGCTGGAGGTGCAGCTGGGCCCGTCCGGGCGCCTCCAGCTGGGCCCCGCCGTGCTCCAGGGCCGCCCGCAGCGCCCGTTCCGCCTCCGCCATGTCGCCGAGGTGGTGGGCCAGGGAGGCCAGCCGGGCCTCGTACTCCACCGCGAACCACGGCAGCCCCGCCGCGACGAACGCCGCCGCGCCCCGCGCGAACAGCCCCGCGGCCGTCCTCAGATCCCCGCCCAGTCCGGCCAGCTCGGCGAGCATCGCCTGGGCCTCGGCGGCCCGCGCGGCCAGCCGCACGTCCTCCCCGACCCGCCCGTCGACGAGCGCGAGAACCTCCCGGACAGCGGCCTCGGCCTCGCCGAGAACCGCCTCCGGGCCGTCGCGCTCGGCGTGACCCTCCGCGAGACCTTCCCCGGCCTCGTGCGCCCGGCGCATCAGGATCCGGGCCCGGCCCATCAGGACGGACGCCGTCTGCCGTATCCCGGTGTCGCCGGCGGCGTACAGCGCGAGGATCTCGTCGTAGGGTCCGGACACGGCAGCGAGCGCCGCGTCCACGTCACCCCCGAGGGCGCGGACGTACGCCGCACGCGCGCGTGCGGCCAAGGCCTCCCCGGGGTCGCCCGCCGCCGCGTACAGCTCCGCGGCCCGTTCGAAGAGGGCGGCGCCCTCCGGGCCGAGGTCCATCGCCTCGTGGTCGGCCAGTTCGGCCCGGTCGCGCGGGTCCAGCTCCACGCCCTGCGCGGCTTCGGCGACCGCCGCCCACGCCTCCACGGCGTTCGGCCGCAGGTTGTCCGACAGCCGCCGCGCCTCGGCCAGCAGGGCGGGCAGATCCGGCTGCCCGGTGGCGGCGGCCGTGACAACCGGGGGAGCGGGCGGCGGCACCGGCCGTACGGACCGCACCCCGAGCGGCAGCCGCTCCACCAGCGGGCGCCGCTCCATACGCGCGCGTGCCCGCTCGCCGACGTACGTCGTGCCGTTGCGCTCGTCGAAGCGGGCCGCCAGGGCGAGGGCCTCCGTACGCGCGTGCGTGGCCAGTTCCCCGGCAGTCCACTCGCGGCCGGCCGGACCGGGTACCTGTCGGTCGCCCAGCCCCAGCCCGGTCAGGCGGTCCATGAGCAGGGCCACCACGCTCATGAACTCCAGCCTGCTCTGCGGCTGCCCGTCGTCCGTGAAGTACGCCGGCCGCTCCGCGAGCAGTTCCAGACCGCGTGCCTCGTTGCCGGTCAGCGCGCAGAACTCCACGTGCTCCGCGTAGGCGCCGCGCATGCTCTCCATGGCCCGCACGAGCCGCAAGCCCCGCAGATGGTTCGCACGGGCCTCGTCCGGGCGGCCCAGCCGCAGCAGCGGCACCAGGGAGGAGGCGAGGGCGGCGTGCGGCTCGTGGGCGCAGGCGTACTCGCCCTCCAGCACCGGCCGCCACAGCTGAAGCGCCTGCGCGTCCCGGCCCCGCTCCGCCTGCCACCAGCCCTGCCCGTGCAGTTCGCAGGCGTGGCAGTCGGCCATGCCGTCCCGGTCGGCGGCCAGCCACGCGGCATACGCCCGCTCGGCCCGCGCCAGGTCCCCCACATGCGCGGCCACGCTGTGCTCGGCGCTGCGCACGGCCCGCTCGGAGTATCCGGCGAGCCGGTAGCGGTGCTCCATCTCGCCGAGCCACTTCTCGATCGACGCGAGCGGGATGTGCGGCTGGTCGAGCATGCCGGACGACACCCACTTGAAGACCCAGTGCAGCGAGTGGGACTCGTACTCGTCGAAGTCCTCGGGGTGTTCGTCCCACAGGCGCAGCAGGCGCGCCAAGGGGACGAACATCTTCCCCTTCTCGGAGCTGTAGTTGTAGACCTTGAGCTGGTGTCCGAGCGCCTCGATCACGGCGAGCGGGACGTTCAGCTTCTCGGCGGCGGCCAGCAGTTCCTCGGCACGCGCGTTGCGGGCCGGGCCCTCCGGCTGCTCGGAGTTCTCCGCCATCGCCCGGCGCAGGGCGTCGAAGTCGGTGATCTCGCTCATGCCTGACCGTCCTCGCTGTGCGTGGCCCACTCCAGGAGGCCGATGAACGCGCGGTTGAGCAGCGCCGAGTCGGCGGGCCTGAGCGGCCGCTGCGCCATCAGCAGCGCCTGCCCGTACAGCGACTCCGTGGCGGTGCCGATCAGCTCCGGGTCGTGCAGCGAGCTGATCCGCCGGACGAGGGGGTTGAGGTGGTTGAGCACCAGACGCGCGCGCGGGGCGCTGCCGCGCAGGGAGCCGAGGATGCCCGCCCACAGGTCGTCGGCCTGTGCCTCGGCGTCGGCCCGGGCCTGTTCGTGCCGGGCGTCCCGGTCGTCGAGGTGCAGGGCGGGCAGGGAGAGCGGGTGGAAGGCCCGCAGCACGACGTCACAGCCGAGCGGGTCGAGCCGGGCCCGCGCCGCCGCCAGGAAGCCGGACAGGGCCAGCTCCTCGGCCGGGTCGACCGCGTCCAGATGCGCGGTCACCGTCTCGGCGTCCAGCTCGGCGACCACGGTCCCCGGCCGCACCGACGGCAGTGCCTGAACCAGCTCGCTGTCGTACGTGTAGCCGCCGTTGATCACGCCGATGCCCTGCGCGGACGCGATCGGCGCGACCTGCCGGTACTCCTCGACGGTCTGCGTGAAGTGCACCACCGGGTGCCGCTGCGCGAACTCCTCCAGGGACAGCCGCCCGTCGGTCGTCTCGAAGGGCAGCCACGGCAGCATCGTGCGCAGCATCTCCCGGTCGTGCCGGGCCAGGGACTTCACGCCCAGGTGGTGCACCGACAGGAACGCGGCCAGCCGCTCCGGATCACCGGCGGCCAGACCGGTGAGCCAGGCCCGGATCCGCTCGCCCAGCGCCTCCCGTACGGCGGCCAGCGTCTCGTCCTCGTACAGCGCCTCGCGCGACGCCGTCGGCCGCAGACTGTCCGTGTCCAGGACACAGCGCACGAAGAACGCCCAGTCGGGCAGCAGCTGTTCGGCCCGCTCGGTCAGCAGCATGCCCTTGAGGTGCACGCGGTGCCCCGCGCGCTGGGCCGGGCTGACCGCCGACGGCAGCACGTACGCCACCCCGCGGACGCCGGCCAGCGGCACGGACAGGTCGATCGTGTCCAGCGGGGTGAAGCCGAACATCTCGTGGCAGTGCCGGGCGAGGGCGACACGGCGGGTGGCCGGGCTCGGATAGGACCGGTCCCAGGGCGCCGGCAGGTCGGTGACCGGCTCGTCGCCCACCCGGACGTCGTACGGCAGCAGCGACCCGAAATCCCGCGCCAGCGCCTCGACCCGCTCGGGCGTGAGCCACTCCGCGGCCCCGGCCCGCGCCACCAGATGCACGGTGGTGCCCGGTTCGGGACGCTCGGCGTCCGGCAGCGTCCGCACGGTGTACGAACCGTCGTCGGACGCCGTCCACTCCACCGGCGGCGCCCCGGGCGTACGGGCGCTGCGGCTGACCACCCGGATCCGCTCGGCGACGACGAAACAGGCCAGCAGGCCGATGCCGAACTGCCCGAGAAACTCGGAACGCGCCTCCTGAAGGCCCTCGGCGCGTTTGGAACTGCGCCCGATCGTGGCGAGCAGGTCGTGCACGTCCGCCTCGGTGAGTCCGACGCCGGTGTCCTCGACGCGCAGGGCGCCGCCCTCCGCGGACAGCCGCACCCGGGCCGGAGCGTCGGGTTCCGTCGTGCGCCTGGCGGTGATGGCGTCCACGGCGTTCTGCAGCAGCTCCCGCAGGTACACCTTGGGACTGGAGTAGAGGTGGTGGGAGAGCAGGTCCACCAGACCACGCAGGTCGACCTGGAACGTATGAGGTGACTGGGGCGGATGGGACGGCTGGGATGCCTGTGAGATCTGGGAGTCCATCTTCACGGCGCCGGTGGGGGACTCGCGACGGCGCGGGGTCGGGCGGTCCCGGTGAGGCGGTGACCGCGAAAGAGGGCCGGGAGCGCGTCATCCTAAGGCCCGAACCAGCCGCCTGACCAGGGATTTCCGGGACGTATACGGCGACCTGCGCCACGGCCTCTACGGCATTGTCAGTGGTGTGGTGTGCAATGGATCTCGTGCCCGCACTTCACGAACCGCTGCGACAACCACTGAAGTCGGTGCTCGGCCCCGCCACCGCGAAGGTGATGGCCGAGCACCTCGGCCTGCTCACCGTCGGCGACCTCCTCCACCACTACCCGCGCAGATACGAGGAGCGCGGCCAGCTCACGCACCTCGCCGACCTCCCCATGGACGAGCACGTCACGGTGGTCGCCCAGGTCGCCGACGCCCGCCTGCACACCTTCGCCTCCGCCCGGGCCCCGCGCGGCAAGGGCCAGCGCCTGGAGGTCACGATCACGGACGGCAGCGGCCGCCTCCAACTGGTCTTCTTCGGCAACGGCGTTCACAAGCCCCACAAGGAGCTCCTGCCGGGCACCCGCGCGATGTTCGCGGGCAAGGTCTCCGTCTTCAACCACCGCCTCCAACTCGCCCACCCGGCCTACGAGTTGCTCCGAGGCGATCCGGAGGAGTCCGTCGAGACATGGGCCGGCGCCCTGATCCCGATCTACCCGGCCACCGCCAAGCTGGAGTCCTGGAAGATCGGCAAGGCGCTCCAGACGGTCCTGCCCACCGCCCAGGAGGCCGCCGACCCGCTGCCGGAATCCCTGCGCCAGGGGCGCGGCCTGGTCCCCCTCCCCGAGGCACTCCTGAAGATCCACCGCCCGCACACCAAGGCGGACATCGAGGACGCCCGCGCCCGCCTCAAATGGGACGAGGCCTTCGTCCTCCAGGTCGCCCTGGCCCGCCGCCGCCACGCGGACGCCCAGCTCCCGGCGGTCTCCCGCAAACCCAGCCCCGACGGCCTCCTCACGGCCTTCGACGCCCGCCTCCCGTTCACCCTCACCGAGGGCCAGCAGCGGGTTTCCCGGGAGATCTTCGAGGACCTGGCGACCGAGCATCCGATGCACCGGCTGTTGCAGGGGGAGGTCGGATCGGGCAAGGCCCAGCCCCTCGACTCGCTGGTGCTCACACCCACGGGCTTCCGCCCCATGGGGGATCTGCGGGTGGGCGACGAGGTGGTGGTGCCGGACGGGGACATCGCGCTGATCGATGGCGTCTTTCCTCAGGGAGAACGCGATGTGTGGCGCTTGGTCCTGTCCGACGGGAGTTCCGTCGAGTGCGACGACGAGCATCTCTGGATCGTCGGCACGAGCTGTGGTGGGCACCGTGGCCAGGCTCCCAAGGTCATGACGACCCGGGAGATCCGTTTCGACACGTTCGAGGCCGACGGCTCCTCGAAGTGGTACATCCCGCCGGCGAAGCCGGTCGATCTCGGCGGCGACGCCGGGCTGCCCCTCGACCCGTACCTGATCGGACTGCTGCTGGGGGACGGTTCGTTCCGGCACGATCTCCGTCTTTCCACCATCGACGACGAGATCCGTGACGCGGTAGCGGCGGCAGTAGCGCCCGAATGCCTGCTGGTACCGGTGAGGGGATCGCACTGTGACTACACCGACTACACGATCCAGCTCAAGCAGCGTGCGGGAGGCGTGCGCAACCCGGTGATCCAGGTCCTGCGCGAGCTGGGCCTCTGGGGAACGACGTCCCACGACAAGTTCGTCCCGCAGGCTTTCAAGAACGCTCCGATCAAGGACCGTCTCGCCGTGTTGCAGGGACTTCTGGACACGGACGGCACCGTCCAAGCCGACGGCATGAGTATCTCCCTCTGCTCGGCTTCGCGCCGACTCGCGGAGGACGTGGCATGGCTCGTACGCTCTCTGGGCGGCCGGGCGCGAGTGCTGCCGGAGGAGGCCGCGTACACCGTGCAGGTGTGCCTGCCGGACGCTTACGCCCCGTTCCGGCTCACCCGCAAAGCAGAACGCGTGCGTCCGAGGCCGAAGGACGACACGTTCCGACGCGGCATCCGGGCGGTCGAGTACGTGGGGCAAAAGCCCGTCCAGTGCATCAGCGTCGCCCACCCGAGCCATGCGTACGTCACCGACAACTTCACCGTCACCCACAACACCATGGTGGCCCTGCGCGCCATGCTCGCCGTGGTCGACGCCGGCGGCCAGGCCGCCATGCTCGCGCCCACCGAAGTGCTCGCCCAGCAGCACCACCGCTCGATCGTCGAGATGATGGGCGAGCTGGCCGAGGGCGGCATGCTGGGCGGGGCCGAGCAGGGCACCAAGGTGGTGCTGCTCACCGGATCCATGGGCGCGGCCGCCCGCCGCCAGGCCCTGCTCGACCTCACCACCGGCGAGGCCGGCATCGTCATCGGCACGCATGCGCTGATCGAGGACAAGGTGCAGTTCCAGGACCTGGGCCTGGTCGTGGTCGACGAACAGCACCGCTTCGGCGTCGAGCAGCGCGACGCCCTGCGCGGCAAGGGCAAACAGCCCCCGCACCTCCTGGTCATGACGGCCACGCCGATTCCGCGCACGGTCGCCATGACGGTCTTCGGCGACCTGGAGACCTCCGTCCTCGACCAGCTCCCGGCCGGCCGCTCGCCGATCGCCAGCCATGTCGTCCCGGCCGCCGACAAGCCCCACTTCCTGTCCCGCGCCTGGGAACGGGTCCGCGAGGAAGTGGGCAAGGGCCATCAGGCGTACGTGGTCTGCCCCCGCATCGGCGACGAGGACGACGACCCGAAGAAGTCCACCAAGAAGAAGTCCCCCGAGCCCGCCGAGTCCCCGGAGGACGCCGAGAAGCGTCCGCCCCTCGCCGTCCTCGACGTCGCCGAACAGCTCTCCAAGGGCCCCCTCCAGGGCCTCCGGGTCGAGGTGCTGCACGGCCGTATGCACCCCGACGACAAGGACGCGGTCATGCGCCGTTTCGCCGCAGGGGAGACGGACGTCCTGGTCGCCACGACGGTCATCGAGGTCGGCGTCAACGTCCCCAACGCCACGGTGATGGTGATCATGGACGCCGACCGCTTCGGCGTCTCCCAGCTCCACCAGTTGCGCGGCCGCGTCGGCCGTGGCTCGGCCCCCGGCCTGTGCCTCCTGGTCAGCGAGATGCCCGAGGCGAGCCCCGCCCGCCAGCGCCTGAACGCGGTCGCCTCCACCCTCGACGGCTTCGAACTCTCCCGCATCGACCTCGAACAACGCCGGGAGGGCGACGTCCTCGGCCAGGCCCAGTCGGGCGCCCGCACCAGCCTGAGGATGCTCGCGGTCATCGAGGACGAGGAGATCATCGCCGAGGCCAGAGAGGAAGCGGCGGCAGTCGTGGCGAAGGACCCGGAGCTGACCCACCTCCCGGCCCTGCGGACAGCGCTGGACGCCCTCTTGGACGAGGAGAGGGAGCAGTACCTGGAAAAGGGGTGACAGGTGTTGCCGCCAAGGGGCGCGGGGCTGTAGGCCATATGCGGCTACCGCCGCGCGGGCGCGACCAGCCACACTGGTACCTGAAGCCGTCCACGACCAAGGACCGAAGATGACCCGCGTGATCGCCGGCACAGCCGGCGGACGTCGCCTGGCGGTACCCCCAGGCACCGGCACCCGCCCCACCTCCGACCGCGCACGCGAAGGTCTCTTCTCCACCTGGCAATCCCTCCTCGGCGGCCCTCTGGACGGCGAACGCGTCCTGGACCTCTACGCGGGATCAGGAGCCGTCGGTCTGGAGGCCCTCTCCCGCGGCGCCGGCCACGCCCTCCTCGTCGAGGCCGACGCGCGAGCGACCCGCACGGTCCGCGACAACGTGAAGTCCCTCGGACTCCCCGGCGCCGAGGTCAGACCCGGCAAAGCGGAACAGATCATCCGCACGACACCCCCCGGCGACCCGTACGACCTCGTCTTCCTCGACCCGCCGTACGCCGTCACGGACGACGATCTTCGCGAGATCCTGCTCACACTCCTCTCGGAACGCTGGCTCGCCGAAGAAGCCCTCGTCACCGTGGAGCGCAGCACCAGAGGCGGTGAATTCCGGTGGCCCGAGGGTTTCGAAGCCCTCCGGGCCCGTCGGTACGGCGAGGGAACGTTTTGGTACGGTCGCGCCGCCTCTACGTGCGAAGACGCACGATGACCGGACCGGAGAGCGAGGGATCACAAGTGCGCCGCGCCGTATGTCCCGGGTCGTTCGACCCGATCACCAACGGACACCTCGACATCATCTCCCGCGCCTCCAGGCTGTACGACGAGGTCTACGTCGCGGTGATGATCAACCAGTCGAAGAAGGGCCTGTTCGAGATCGACGAGCGGATCGACCTGATCCGCCGGGTCACCGCCGAGTACGGCAACGTCCGCGTCGAGGCCTTCCACGGCCTGCTCGTCGACTTCTGCAAGCAGCGCGAGATCCCCGCCATCGTCAAGGGCCTGCGCGCGGTCAGTGACTTCGACTACGAGCTCCAGATGGCCCAGATGAACAACGGCCTCTCGGGCGTGGAGACCCTCTTCATCCCCACCAACCCCACCTACAGCTTCCTGTCGTCCTCCCTGGTCAAGGAGGTCGCGACCTGGGGCGGCGACGTCTCCCACCTGGTCCCCGCGGAGGTCCTCCAGGCCCTCGGCGAGCGCCTGCGGAAGGACTGAACGCGCCCCGGGCGCCCCACGGGACCCTGACACCCCGTCACCCGGTGTTCCCCGGGTACCCCGTGGCCGTACAGTCGTCCCGTCCGTCTCCAACGCATCTGTAGAGAGTGGCGAGCACACGGTGGACGTGCAGAAGAAGCTCGACGAGATCGTCGCCGCGGTCTCCGGCGCCCGGTCCATGCCCATGTCGGCCTCGTGCGTGGTCAACCGCGCCGAACTGCTCTCCATGCTGGAAGAGGTGCGCGCGGCGCTGCCCGGCTCCCTCGCCCAGGCGCAGGAGCTGATCGGCGACCGCGAGCAGATGGTCGAACAGGCCCGCCAGGAGGCCGAGCGGATCATCCAGAGCGCGCACGCCGAGCGCGGCTCCCTGATCTCCGACACCGAGGTCGCCCGCCGCTCCCAGGCCGAGGCCGACCGGATCCTCGCCGAGGCCCGCCGGGAGGCCGAGGAGATCCGCGCCGAGGCCGACGACTACGTCGACTCCAAGCTCGCCAACTTCGAGGTCGTCCTCACCAAGACCCTGGGCTCGGTTGGCCGCGGCCGCGAGAAGCTCCTCGGCACCGGCCCCGGCACCGACGAGCAGGGCTACCAGGACGAGGACGCCCCCGAGCGCAGCCACGACCCGGAGACCCAGCGCCGCAGCGCCGACGAGTACGTCGACGTCAAGCTCGGCGCCTTCGAGGCGGTCCTCGCCAAGACCCTGGAGGCCGTCGGCCGCGGCCGGCAGAAGCTGCACGGCCGGATCGCCACCGACGACCTCGGCGCCCTCGCCGACGAAACCGGCACCGTGCAGCACACCAGCGACGCCGACTACCTCGCCGGCCTGGTCGCCCTCGCGGAGGAGAAGCCCCCGGCCGAGCAGCCCGCCCAGCAGCAGGACTACGGCCGGCCGCAGCCGGCCTACGCCTACCAGCAGCAGCCCGACCCCTACGGCGGCTACCCGCAGCAGCCGTACGCCGCCCAGCAGGACCAGTACGGCTACCAGGCCGATCCCTACGCCTACCAGGGCTACGACCCGCAGCAGGCCGCGTACGACCCGAACCAGGACCAGCAGGCGCAGCAGTCCCAGCAGCAGCCACAGCCGGGGCACCAAAGCCCTCAGAGCCCTCAGAGCCACCAGGGATACGCCCTGGACGAGACCAGCCTCTTCGACACCGGCATGATCAGCGCCGAGCAGCTCCGGGCCTACGAGCAGGGCCGCGGCAACGGCTGAGCACCGGATTGGGCCGACAGGCAAAGGTCCAGTATCCTGGCTCTTCGGTCGCGCGTACGTCCGCGATCAACGCTGCCCGGGAACACCGAAGGGCGGCGTCTCCCTCAGCTCGGCAGACCGAAAGCAGGAATGGCCCTGAACGCCCGCCTCGACCACCGCAACCCCCTCGTGTTCGACACGCACGAGCTGGGTCGGCGGCCCGGTGCGCTACAGCGCCTGACCCGCACGGTCGACGCTCCCAAGGACTTCGGCATCAAGGAAGTCATCGGAGTGCCGGAAGGCGCTCCGGTGGAGCTCGAACTCCGCCTGGAGTCGGTCATGGAAGGGGTGCTCGTCACAGGCACCGCCCGTGCCACGGCAGAGGGGGAGTGCGTAAGGTGTCTGGAGCCGCTTCAGCTAGACGTCGAAGCGGAGTTCCAGGAGATGTTCTCGTACCCTGACGCCGACGACCGGGGCCGCGCGATCGCGGAACCGGGCGACGACGCCGAGGACGACGAGGACAGGCTCTTCCTCGAGGACGGCCTGTTCGACCTCGAGCCCGTGCTGCGTGATGCGGTGGTGCTCGCACTGCCGATGCAGCCGGTGTGCCAGGAAGACTGCCCTGGTCTGTGTGCCGAGTGCGGCGCACGGCTGGCGGACGACCCGGACCACCACCATGACGCCGTCGACATCCGTTGGGCGGCATTGCAGGGACTCGCCGGCACCATGTCGGACGGCGAGAAGGACGAGATGAGCGGCGCCGAATCTGGCGTCGACGAGAAGCAGGAGAAGTAGCCGTGGCTGTTCCGAAGCGGAAGATGTCGCGCAGCAACACGCGCCACCGCCGGTCGCAGTGGAAGGCTGCGGTCCCCACCCTGGTTGCGTGCGAGCGCTGCCACGAGCCCAAGCTGCAGCACATCGCGTGCCCCTCGTGCGGCACTTACAACAAGCGCCAGGTCCTCGAGGTCTGAGCGGCTGGTGAGAGGCACTGTGTCCACGCCTAAGAACAAGTCTTCCCGCGAGAGCGGGAGCACGACGGCGGACAACCAGGCCTCGTCCCACACGCTTCTGGAAGGGCGGCTCGGCTACAAGGTCGAGTCCGCCCTTCTGGTGCGAGCACTGACCCACCGGTCGTACGCATACGAGAACGGCGGTCTGCCGACCAACGAGCGCCTGGAGTTCCTCGGGGACTCCGTGCTCGGCCTGGTCGTCACGGACACGCTGTACCGCACCCACCCCGACCTGCCTGAAGGCCAGCTGGCCAAGCTGCGGGCCGCGGTGGTGAACTCGCGTGCGCTTGCGGAGGTGGGGCGCGGGCTCGACCTGGGCTCCTTCGTCCGGCTCGGCCGGGGTGAAGAAGGCACGGGCGGGCGGGACAAGGCGTCCATCCTCGCCGACACCCTCGAAGCGGTGATCGGCGCGGTCTATCTCGACCAGGGGCTGGACTCGGCGGCGGAGCTGGTGCACCGCCTGTTCGACCCCCTGATCGAAAAGTCCTCGAACCTCGGTGCCGGCCTGGACTGGAAGACCAGCCTCCAGGAGCTCACCGCGACCGAAGGGCTCGGCGTGCCCGAGTACCTGGTCACGGAGACCGGCCCCGACCACGAGAAGACCTTCACTGCTGCCGCCCGCGTCGGAGGCGTCTCGTACGGCACCGGCACCGGCCGCAGCAAGAAGGAGGCGGAGCAGCAGGCCGCCGAGTCCGCGTGGCGGTCCATCCGGGCCGCGGCGGACGAGCGTGCCAAGGCGGCGAAGGCCGCCGAGGCGACGCAGACGGCGGCGGTTCAGGCCGCCCACACGGCCGTCGACGGCAGCGTCGACGGCTGACAGCCACCGCCCGGCGCCTCAGCCGGGCGGCCGGCACAGCACAGCGCACCCGAGCGCCCGCCCCTGCCCGGGGGCGGGCGCTCGGGTCATCCGCAGGTACGTGACGGGGGACCCCATGCCCGAGTTGCCCGAGGTCGAGGTCGTACGGCGCGGCCTGGAGCGGTGGGTCGCTCACCGGACCGTCGCCGAGGCCGAGGTGCTGCACCCGCGCGCGGTGCGCCGCCACCTCGCGGGCGCCGACGACTTCGCGCACCGTCTGAAGGGCCACCGCATCGGCGTCCCGAGCCGCCGCGGCAAGTACCTGTGGCTGCCCCTGGAGGACACGGACCAGTCGATCCTGGCCCACCTCGGCATGAGCGGCCAGCTGCTGGTCCAGCCGCACACGGCCCCGGACGAGAAGCACCTGCGCATCCGCGTCCGCTTCACCGACGTCCTGGACACCGAACTCCGCTTCGTCGACCAGCGCACCTTCGGCGGCCTGTCGCTGCACGACAACACCCCCGACGGCCTGCCCGACGTCATCGCGCACATCGCCCGCGACCCGCTCGACCCGCTCTTCGACGACGAGGCCTTCCACCGGGCGCTGCGCCGCAAGCGCTCCACGATCAAGCGGGCCCTGCTCGACCAGTCGCTGATCAGCGGCGTCGGCAACATCTACGCGGACGAGGCCCTGTGGCGCGCCCGCATCCACTACGAGCGCCCGACCGCGACCTTCACGCGCCCGCGCTCCCTGCTGCTCCTGGGCCATGTGCGGGACGTCATGAACGCGGCCCTCGCGGTGGGCGGCACCAGCTTCGACAGCCTGTACGTCAACGTCAACGGCGAGTCGGGCTACTTCGACCGGTCCCTCGACGCGTACGGCCGCGAGGGCCTGCCCTGCCGGCGCTGCGGCACCCCGATACGCCGACGGCCCTGGATGAACCGGTCGAGCTACTACTGCCCGAAGTGCCAGCGGCCCCCGCGGATCACGCCCTAGCGGCGTCGTACCGCTCCCGCGCGGCCAGTACGTCGTCCATGCTGCCCTCCACGAAGTGGATCAGGGCGAGCAGCCGCTCGGCCACGCCGCGTCCCAGCGGCGTCAGTTCGTAGTCCACGCGGGGCGGGTTGGTCGGCTGCGCCTCGCGGTGCACCAGGCCGTCGCGCTCCAGCGCGTGCAGCGTCTGGGACAGCATCTTCTCGCTGACGCCGTCGACGCGGCGACGCAGCTCGTTGAAGCGGAGCGAGCCCTCGTACAGGGCGCCCAGCGTCAGTGCGCCCCAGCGGCCCGTGACGTGCTCCAGCGTGCCGCGCGAGGGGCAGGCCCTGGCGAACACGTTGTACGGGAGGTCGTCGAACCCCGCCGTGAGCTCCTGGGTGGTGGTCATATGCCCAGCCTACGCCAGCGCAGCGCTGACCGACAGGTTGCGCTAACTCCTGGTTAGCGTCGGGAGGGCCTAGTAACCGAAGTTCTGGGTCCACCACGGGCCGCCCGACCCGAACTCGACACCGACGCCCAGCGTCTTGAAGTCGCAGTTCAGGATGTTGGCGCGGTGGCCGGGGCTGTTCATCCAGGCGTCCATCACGGCCGCGGCATCGGCCTGGCCGCGGGCTATGTTCTCCCCGCCGAGGTTGGATATCCCGGCCTTCTCGGCCCGGTCCCACGGCGTCCTGCCGTCCGGGTCGGTGTGGTCGAAGAAGCCCCGCGCGGCCATGTCCTCGCTGTAGTTCTGCGCCAGCTCGGTCAGCGCGCTGTTCGCGGCGACCGGGCTGCAGCCCACCTGCGCCCGCTCCTCGTTCACGAGCTTGAGCACCTGGGCCGCGGCGGCGGACTCCTCGGACAGGGCGGCGGGCGCGCTGGGCTTTCGCGGCGCCTTCGTGGCCGTGCGGGAGGGGGTGTTGTCCGGCTTCTCGCTGGGGGTGGCCGCCGGCTTCTTCTTCTCCGGGGTCTTCTCCGGGGTCTTCTTCTGCGTCTTCTCCGGCTTCTCCGGCGTCTTCGTCGGCGCGGCCGACGACTTCGAGGCGGACGGCGACGGCGAGGGGGAGCGCGCGGCGTCCCGGCTCGTGGGCGCGCCGTCCCGGCCGTCGGCGCTGCCGGTGGTGCCGCCCTGCTCGGCCGGGCTGTTCGTCGGCGTGTCCCCGGCCTGCACCTTGTCGGCGCCGCCGTTGCCACCGCCGAGCTTGTAATTGTCGAGGCCGGGCACCGCGCCCGTGGCGACCGCGACCGTGCCGAGGGCGACCGCCGCGGACACGCCGAGCAGCCCGGTGCGCATCGGCCGCGCGGCCTTCTTCCGGCGGCGGTGCGAGCCCGGACGTCGGGTGCCGTAGTCGGGTGTGAAGCCGTCGCCGGCGAAGACGGCCGGGTCGGCGGTCCGGGAGTCATAGCCGTCACCCGGCTCGGAGGCGCCCGTGGCGAACAGGTAGGCCTCACTCTTCGCGTAGGTGCCGGCGTACGCCTCGGGGTTCAGGTAGGGCGCGATGCCCATCGTCGGGCCGTCTGCCGCGGTGGAGTGCAGCGGGTCCTGGCCTGCCACGGAGCCGTCGGCCTGCGTGATCCCCGTGGCGCGGCCCGTGGCGGCGCGGCCGGCGGCGGAGCGTCGGTGGCGTCCCATGTCCTGGCCTTCCTCGTCCTGGCGGTCGACTCGTCCTCGAGATCAACACCAAACTCACTCGATCGTGTGAGTTTCATATGAGATTCGTTGGGTGGGGACGGTACCGCATGGCGCAAGTGGAGGAAGTGCCCGGAGGGAAGATGGGGCGGTTAGGTTGCAGTCATGAGCGAGGATGTGCGACTGGTCGCCTGGGTGCGTGGACGCGTCCAAGGTGTGGGTTTCCGCTGGTTCACACGGGCCAAGGCCCTGGAGATCGGCGGCCTGAGTGGTTTTGCTCTCAATTTGGGCGACGGACGCGTCCAAGTGGTCGCGGAGGGCGCGCGCGAGGGCTGTGAAGGCCTGCTGGAGTGGCTCCGCAGTGACGACACGCCCGGCCGCGTGGACGGCGTCACCGAGATCTGGGACACACCGCGTGGCGGCTACGAGGGCTTCGCCATCCGCTGATCCCATACCGCCGGGCGGCCCCGGGGGCCGCTCGCGGACCGGCCGCCGAGGGCCGCTCAGGACGGAAACTTGCTGGTGATTGCCAAGAATCACTTGCCTTGGCAGGCGGCACACGCAAGGATGATCGCCACGCCCCGAGGGCCCCGCAGAAGCCGCAGCATCGCCGTTCCAGGCCATGTGCGCCCGGGTCGCCCGCCAATACAGGGCGTGATCGTGTTGACCGTCAAACTTTTTGGTGAGACGCTGAAAGCACCCCGCGCACCTAGCTGTTTGGCATGGCTGAACGGCAGCACAACTCCAGGCCCTGCCAAGACTGCGGGTGCGGAATCCCTCACGACCCACACCGCATCGGTCGGTCACTCATTGTGGAGGACCATCCATCATGGCAAAGGCGCTTCTCGGTTACGTCGGCGGCTCCGACCCTCGACTCCTCGCCGAGATGCGACGGCTCCAGCAGCGCGTCCAGGACCTGGAATCCGAACTCGTACGGATCCAGGCCGAGAACGAGGCGCTGACGGCTGCCGCTTCTCACGACAGGATCATGGAGAGCGTTGACGCACACCAGGCGGAGCCTGCGCTCACCTGATCACTGCACCGCTCCACAACAGCACCGCAGTGGTTGGGACGCTCGTCATAACCGCTGAGTTGTCAGAAGTGCAAGGGACGCCGTAGGCGTCCCTTCTTTCTTGCCCCCGCATCCTTTCACCGTCTTTAACGTCTGGTCTGCCCTGTGCGTTCAGTGGCGAAACCGTGGGTTCATGGAGTGAGACGAACCCGAGCGGTAGAGTCCGGCGGCGTGCACCTTAAGGCCCTGACCCTCCGCGGGTTCAAGTCGTTCGCCTCGGCGACCACACTCCGGTTCGAACCGGGGATCACGTGCGTCGTCGGACCGAACGGCTCGGGCAAGTCCAACGTCGTCGACGCGCTCAGCTGGGTCATGGGCGAGCAGGGCGCCAAGTCGCTGCGCGGCGGCAAGATGGAGGACGTCATCTTCGCCGGCACCACCGGCCGCCCACCACTGGGCCGCGCCGAGGTGTCCCTGACCATCGACAACTCCGACGGGGCCCTGCCCATCGAGTACGCCGAGGTCACCATCACGCGGATCATGTTCCGCAACGGCGGCAGCGAGTACCAGATCAACGGCGACACCTGCCGCCTCCTCGACATCCAGGAACTGCTCTCCGACTCCGGCATCGGCCGCGAGATGCACGTCATCGTCGGACAGGGCCAGCTCGACTCCGTGCTGCACGCCGACCCGATGGGCCGCCGCGCCTTCATCGAGGAGGCCGCCGGCGTCCTCAAGCACCGCAAGCGCAAGGAGAAGGCGCTGCGCAAGCTGGACGCGATGCAGGCCAACCTCGCGCGCGTGCAGGACCTCACCGACGAACTCAGACGGCAGCTCAAGCCCCTCGGCCGCCAGGCCGCCGTCGCGCGCCGGGCCGCCGTCATCCAGGCCGACCTGCGCGACGCCCGGCTGCGCCTGCTGGCCGACGACCTCGTACGGCTCCGGGAAGCCCTCAAGGCGGAGGTCGCCGACGAGGCCGCGCTGAAGGAACGCAAGGAGGCCGCCGAGCAGGAGCTGCGCAGGGCGCTCCAGCGGGAGGCGCTCCTGGAGGACGAGGTACGGCAGCTCACGCCGCGCCTCCAGCGCGCCCAGCAGACCTGGTACGAGCTCTCCCAACTCGCCGAGCGGGTGCGCGGCACGATCTCGCTGGCCGACGCCCGCGTCAAGAGCGCCACCTCCGCGCCGCCCGAGGAACGGCGCGGCCGCGACCCGGAGGACATGGAGCGCGAGGCCGCCCGCATCCGCGAGCAGGAGGCCGAGCTGGAAGCGGCCCTGGAGGCGGCCGAACGCGCCCTGGAGGACACGGTCGCCCACCGCGCCGAGCTGGAGCGCGCCCTCACCGAGGAGGAACGGCGCCTCAGGGACGCCGCGCGCGCCATCGCCGACCGGCGCGAGGGCCTGGCCCGGCTCAGCGGCCAGGTCAACGCGGCCCGCTCCCGCGCCGCCTCCGCCCAGGCCGAGATCGAACGCCTGGCCGCCGCCCGCGACGAGGCGCAGGACCGTGCCGTCGCCGCCCAGGAGGAGTACGAGGTCCTCAAAGCCGAGGTCGACGGCCTCGACGCCGGCGACGCCGAACTCGCCGAGCAGCACGAGGCCGCCAAGCAGCAGCTCGCCGATGCCGAGGCCGCCCTCACGGCAGCCCGCGAGGCGACCACGGCGGCGGAACGCAAGCGCGCCGCGACCCAGGCCCGCCACGAGGCCCTGGCGCTCGGGCTGCGCCGCAAGGACGGCACCGGGATACTGCTCGCGGCGAAGGACCGTCTCTCCGGCATCCTCGGCCCGGCGGCGGAACTCCTCACCGTGACCCCCGGCTACGAGGTCGCTGTCGCCGCGGCTTTCGGAGCGGCAGCGGACGCGGTCGCCGTCACGACCCCGGCCTCGGCGGCAGACGCGATCAGACTCCTCCGTAAACAGGATGGAGGCCGGGCAACCTTGCTCCTGGCGGGGGCTGCCGACGACCTCAGGGGCGCGGGGAACTGCGCGAACAGCCCCAACGGACCCGCAGACGCAGGTCGTACCTTCGCCGCAGAACTGGTCCGCGGCCCTTCCGACCTCATGCAGGCCGTCCGCCGTCTCCTCCACGGCATCGTCGTCGTCAGCACCCTCGAAGACGCCGAAGACCTCGTCTACGCCCACCCCGACCTCACCGCCGTAACCGCCGAGGGCGACCTCCTCGGTGCCCACTTCGCCCACGGCGGATCGGCCGGCGCCCCCAGCCTCCTGGAGGTGCAGGCCTCCGTCGACGAGGCCGCAGCCGAGCTCGAAGAGCTCGCCGTCCGCTGCGAGGAGCTCACCGAGACCCAGGCCTCGGCCGTGGCGCGGCGCAAGGAGTGTGCCGCGCTGGTCGAGGAGCTGGGGGAGCGGCGCCGGGCCGCCGACCGGGAGAAGTCGGCCGTCGCCCAGCAGCTCGGCCGGCTCGCCGGGCAGGCACGGGGAGCCGCGGGGGAGGCCGAGCGGTCCACCGCCGCCGCGGCCCGTGCCCAGGAGGCCCTCGACAAGGCGCTCCAGGAGGTCGAGGAACTCGCCGAGCGGCTCGCCGTCGCCGAGGAGATGCCGATCGAGGAGGAGCCCGACACCTCCGTACGGGACCGGCTCGCCGCCGACGGGGCCAACGCCCGCCAGACCGAGATGGAGGCCCGACTCCAGGTCCGTACGCACGAGGAACGGGTGAAGGGTCTGGCCGGGCGGGCCGACTCCCTGGACCGGGCCGCCCGCGCCGAACGCGAGGCACGCGCGCGTGCCGAGCAGCGCCGGGCCCGGCTGCGGCACGAGGCGGCGGTCGCCGAGGCCGTGGGCTCGGGTGCCCGGCAGCTGCTCGCCCACGTCGAGGTCTCCCTCGCCCGCGCCGATGACGAGCGCACCGCCGCCGAGGCCGCCAAGGCCCGCCGCGAACAGGAACTCGCCCGCGCTCGCACCGAGGGGCGCGATCTCAAGGCCGAACTCGACAAGTTGACGGATTCGGTTCACCGCGGCGAGGTACTCGGCGCCGAGAAGCGGCTGCGCATCGAGCAGTTGGAGACCAAGGCGCTGGAGGAGCTGGGTGTCGAACCGGCCGGACTGGTGGCGGAGTACGGACCGCACCAGCTCGTGCCGCCCTCGCCCCCCGCCGAGGGCGAGGAGTTGTTGGAGGACCCGGAGCACCCGCGCAACCGGCCCAGGCCGTATCTCCGGGCCGAGCAGGAGAAGCGCCTGAAGGCCGCCGAACGCGCCTACCAGCAGCTCGGCAAGGTGAACCCGCTCGCCCTGGAGGAGTTCGCGGCGCTGGAGGAGCGCCACCAGTTCCTCAGCGAGCAGCTCGAGGACCTCAAGAAGACGCGGGCGGATCTCCTCCAGGTGGTCAAGGAGGTCGACGAGCGCGTCGAACAGGTCTTCACCGAGGCCTACCGGGACACGGCCCGGGAGTTCGAGGGCGTGTTCAGCCGGCTGTTCCCGGGTGGTGAGGGGCGGCTGATCCTGACCGACCCCGACAACATGCTCACCACGGGCGTGGACGTCGAGGCCCGGCCGCCGGGCAAGAAGGTCAAGCGGCTGTCGCTGCTCTCCGGCGGGGAGCGGTCGCTGACCGCCGTGGCGCTGCTCGTGTCGATCTTCAAGGCTCGGCCCAGCCCGTTCTACGTCATGGACGAGGTCGAGGCCGCCCTCGACGACACCAACCTCCAGCGGCTCATCCGGATCATGCAGGAGCTCCAGGAAGCCTCCCAGCTGATCGTGATCACCCACCAGAAGCGCACGATGGAGGTCGCCGACGCACTGTACGGCGTCTCCATGCAGGGCGACGGTGTGTCGAAGGTCATCAGCCAGCGCCTCCGCTAGATGAGTGTGCTCTACACCGGTCTCACCTGCGGCTCTCGACGGCTTCAATTCTTGAACACATCACCGACACACTCCTGCCTCAGTTTCACAGCTACTGACCTATTGACTTCGAAACTTGAAGGCATAGTCTCGGCAACGTTCCTTTTACCTTCAGGTACCTTCAGGTGGCACCTCGAAGGCTGATTCGCTCCGGCAGCGTTGCCGGTGGCCCGAGGAGTACACGTGACCAGCACAGCGCAGGCACCCAAGTCAGGAGCCAGGACGGCTCATCCCGATCATCTCGGGCACGTCATCTTCATCGCGGCGGCGGCCGCGATGGGCGGTTTCCTCTTCGGCTACGACAGTTCCGTGATCAACGGCGCCGTCGAGGCCATCCGGGACCGCTACGACGTCGGCTCCGCAGCCCTCGCCCAGGTCATCGCCATCGCCCTCATCGGCTGCGCCATCGGCGCGGCGACCGCCGGCCGCATCGCCGACCGCATCGGCCGCATCCGGTGCATGCAGATCGCCGCCGTCCTCTTCACGATCAGCGCCGTCGGCTCGGCGCTGCCCTTCGCGCTGTACGACCTCGCCTTCTGGCGCGTCGTCGGCGGCTTCGCCATCGGCATGGCCTCGGTGATCGGCCCGGCCTACATCGCCGAGGTCGCCCCGCCCGCCTACCGCGGCCGGCTCGGCTCCTTCCAGCAGGCCGCGATCGTCATCGGCATCGCCGTGTCGCAGCTGGTCAACTGGGGTGTACTGAACGCCGCCGACGGCGACCAGCGCGGCAAGCTGATGGGCCTGGAGGCCTGGCAGGTCATGCTCGGCGTCATGGTCGTCCCGGCCGTCCTCTACGGGCTGCTCTCCTTCGTCATCCCCGAGTCCCCGCGCTTTCTCATCTCCGTCGGCAAGCACGAGCGCGCCCGGGAGATCCTCGCCGAGGTCGAGGGCAAGGACGTCGACCTGGACGCCCGTGTCACCGAGATCGAGCACGCCATGAAGAGCGAGCACAAGTCCAGCTTCAAGGACCTGCTCGGCGGCAGCTTCTTCTTCAAGCCGATCGTCTGGATAGGCATCGGCCTGTCGGTCTTCCAGCAGTTCGTCGGCATCAACGTCGCGTTCTACTACTCCTCGACGCTGTGGCAGTCGGTCGGCGTCGACCCGACGGACTCGTTCTTCTACTCCTTCACCACGTCGATCATCAACATCGTCGGCACCGTCATCGCGATGATCTTCGTCGACCGCATCGGCCGCCGGCCGCTCGCGCTCATCGGCTCGGTCGGCATGGTCGTCGGCCTGGCGCTGGAGGCCTGGGCGTTCTCGTACCACCTGGTCGACGGCAAGCTGCCCGCGACCCAGGGTTGGATCGCCCTGATCGCCGCGCACATCTTCGTCCTCTTCTTCGCCCTGTCGTGGGGTGTGGTCGTCTGGGTCTTCCTCGGCGAGATGTTCCCCAACAAGATCCGCGCCGCCGCGCTGGGCGTGGCCGCCGCCGCGCAGTGGATCGCCAACTGGGCCATCACCGCGAGCTTCCCGTCGCTGGCGGACTGGAACCTGTCCGCGACCTACGTGATCTACACCGCGTTCGCCGCGCTCTCCATCCCGTTCGTCCTGAAGTTCGTCAAGGAGACGAAGGGCAAGGCGCTGGAGGAGATGGGCTGAGCCCGTCCCGCACACTCGGGGAGAAGGGCCAAAGTCCCCGCTGCCCCTCTCCCCGTAACCCGCCGTCGCCCCGGTTCGGCCACTGCCCGAGCCGGGGCGGCGGTCCGCTGCCTCACCGGCTCAGAACGCCGGCGCCGCTTTCCAGGGCGCGCAGGGCCGTCGCCTCGATGTCGCGCAGCCGTGACTCCAGCTGGTCCCGGCGCTCCGTGATCCCGCGCGGGCGCTCAGTGGTGGCGGCGATCAGATCGAAGGCGGCCGACACCGCGGCGTCGGCCGCCGCGTCGAGGGCGGCGTCCGGGAGGACCATGGTTCGCCCGCAGCAGTGCCACTTCCCGCAGGAAATCCGGCACCTCCGGGGCCTTAGGGCGTGTATCAAAAGTGGATCATGGGCATGCGATGATCTTGGATCGTGGCGCGTGGAGATCTGACCGACGCACAGTGGGCAGTGCTGAAACCCCTGTTGCCCAAGGGCAAGAAGACCGGTCGGCCGCCGATATGGACCCGGCGGCAGCTGATCGACGGCATACGGTTCCGGGTCCGCACCGGCATCCCCTGGCGGGACATACCCGAGGAGTTTGGGCCGTGGGGCCGGGTGTACGACCTGTTCCGCCGCTGGCAGCGAAACGGCATCTGGCAGCGGATCGTCACCCATCTCCAGGCCCGGGCTGACGCGAAAGACCTGATCACCTGGGACATCAACGTCGACTCCACCGTTGTGCGCGCCCACCAGCATGCCGCCGGGGCGCGGAAAAAGGGGACCTGCAGAAGGAGCCGCCCGGCGGCATCGCCACCGAGCCGGACGATCACGGGCTCGGACGCTCGCGCGGCGGCCTGACCACCAAGCTGCACCTGGCCGTCGAGCAGCGCCAGAAGCCCATGTCGATCGTGGTCACGGCCGGACAGCGCGGCGACTCCCCGCAGTTCGAGGTCGTCCTGGGCCGCATCCGGGTCCCCCGACTGGGGCCGGGCAGGCCGCGTGTTTGCCCCGACCGGGTCCGCGCCGACAAGGCGTACGCCTCCCGCAAGAACCGCGCCTACCTGCGCCGACGTGGTATCCGCTGCACCATCCCGGACAAGGTCGACCAAGCCCGCGACCGCAAGAAGCGCGGCTCCCGTGGCGGCCGGCCGCCGAAGTTCGACCCGGCGGACTACAAGGCGCGGCATGCAGTGGAGTGCGGCATCAATCGCCTCAAAAGGCACCGCGCCGTGGCGACGCGCTATGACAAGCTCGCGGTCCGCTACGAGGCGACCGTCCTCGTCGCGGCCATCAATGAATGGCTGTGACCACTCACACGGCTCGTTCCATGCAGACCAGCTGATCCCGCTCGTCCCACGACTCAGTGACGGTGAATCCGAGCCGCTCGTACACGGCGATCGCTCCTGACCGCCACTTCCACACCGACAGCCGCACCGCGCTGACGTCATTTTCCGCAGCATGCACGAGCGCGGCGCTGACCAGGCTGGACGCGATACCCCGCCCCCGGAACGCCGGGTCCGTCCAGAGCCTCTTGACCTCGGACCGTCCGTCGACAGAGGCGGTCAACACCAGGCAGCCCACTGCGGTGTCCCCGCTCAAAGCCAGCAGCACGACATCGTCAACGAACACGGCCTGTGGATCCGCGACCTCTACCCGGTAGCGCTCCGGCAACCCACCCACACCGGCGACGGCCTCACCCTTCTCGGCCTGCGTCTGCAGATGGTAGGCCGCCAGCAGATCTGCCAGCCCATCCTGGGCGGAAGGAACCTGACCTGGCCAGCGGACGATGGCAACCTCGCGTTGCTCAGTCATGACGTGAGCATCGCATGACACATGCCAGGGCCGGAACGAGTACCTTGATCCACTTTCGATACGCACCCTAGGCGAGCAGATCGCTCTCGGCCAGGACCGGAAGGAAGCGTGCGCTCGGCGAGCGCACCGTCTCGGAGCCCCACACCGTCCGGCGCCACGACTCAAAACCGGCCGAGTCGGCGCAGCCCTCGGGGACGTCCAGGACCCGCCACTCGCCGTCCGCGTCCCGCACCGAACACATCCACCGCCGAGGTCACGAACACATCCACCACCAAGGTCATGCGCGCAGTGCGTCACCGACGGGCGCAGACGTTCCACCGGATACCGGGAGTCTCAGCCCGCCAGCTGCGGCATCACCCGCTCCGCGAACAGCTGCAGACTCCGCCACCCCTCCTCCACCGGCATCCCGCCCGCCAGCGGATGCAGGACGAAGGAGTCCAGCCCCAGCCCCGCACACTGCTCCGGCGTGAGGATCCGGTACACGCCCTCCGCGCGCAGATCCGCGACCGTCGTCGCCGCCGATTTCACCGCCGAGCGCACGCCGCTCGACTGCCAGGAGGCGTACGTCCGCGCCTCGTGCAGGAAGTGCTCCCCGTACTCCGCCCAGGCCCGGTCCGGATCCTCGGCCACATGCAGCAGCGGTGTCTCGGCGGCGGGCATCATCACCCAGCCCTCGGTGCCGTACTCCACGAGCCGCTCCTTGTAGTACGCCTCCAGCTCCGGCAGGTGCGCGCTGGGGAAGAAGGGCAGGCCGAGCCGGGCGGCCCGGCGGGCGGCGGCCTTGGAGGAGCCGCCGACCAGGAGCAGCGGGTGGGGCTCGGTGTACGGGCGCGGGGTGATGCGGACCGTGCGGCCCCGGTAGGAGAAGGGCTCGCCCGTCCACGCCTTCAGCAGCGTCTCCAGCAGCTCGTCCTGGAGCCGCCCGCGCCGGGCGAAGTCCACGCCGAACAGGTCGTACTCCTCGGGCCGGTACCCGATCCCGGCGACCGTCACCAGCCGGCCGCCGCTCAGCAGGTCCAGCACGGCGATCTCCTCGGCGAGCCGCAGCGGGTCGTGCAGCGGGCCGATGACCGCCGAGACGGTGACCGCGACCCGCCGGGTCGCGCCGAAGACCGCCCCCGCGAAGGCGAACGGCGACGGCAGCCAGTTGTTGTCGGCCCCGTGGTGCTCCTCCGTCTGCACGGTGGTCACGCCCCGGTCGTCGGCGTACGACGCCATCTCCAGGGCCGCCCGGTAACGGGCGCCGAGCTCGGCGGGGGTGGCCCCGGGAGCGACGAGGTTGAAGCGTACGACCGAGACGGGCATGGGACGTCTCCCCCTTCACCGGCGGCTGTGCGGGGACCATAGCTGACGGGTCGTCAGACTGCTAGACGCTCTCACCGGGGAAAGGAGGGTGTGTCACGGCCCACCGCATGGGCCGTGACACACCCTGGGGGCGCTGCTCCGCGCACCCTTTGTGTCCAAGCCGATACTGGACGCGTTTTGAACCCTCCCCCAAATGAAGCTGGGGATTCCTGGCTCACGCCGCTCGGTCGCTCAGCGAGCGGTCGAGTCTGACTGCGATCAACACCAGCCGGGTTGGAACCAGCCCGGCGGGGCTTTCGCGGCCCCGCGTGGACAATGAACTGCCGGGCGGGCGGTCACGCCATACTGGGCTTGTTATGGAAATCGTCATCCTTGCTGTAGTCATCRCCGTGGTCGTGCTCGGCGCGCTCGGCGGGCTCATCGTCGGCAGCCGGCGCAAGAAGCAGCTGCCTCCGCCCCCGCCCGCAGCGCCCGACATCACCGCCCCACCGGCCGAGCCGCACGTCGGCGACGAGGCCGAGACGCCGCGGGAGGAACCGCGGCGCACGATAGAGGAGGTGGATCTCCCGGACGGCTCGGCTCCGGTCGTCGTCGAGGAGCCGCCCACCGAGGCTCCCGCAATCGAGATCCCGGAGCCCACCGCCGGCCGCCTGGTCCGGCTGCGGGCCCGGCTCTCCCGCTCGCAGAACGCTCTGGGCCAGGGCTTGCTGACCCTGCTGTCGCGCGAGCACCTCGACGACGACACCTGGGAGGAGATCGAGGACACCCTGCTGACCGCCGACGTCGGCGTGCAGCCCACCCAGGAACTGGTCGAGCGTCTGCGCGAGCGCGTGAAGGTCCTCGGCACCCGCACCACCGAGGAACTGCGCACCCTGCTGCGTGAGGAACTGATCACGCTGGTCGGCCGGGACATGGACCGCACGGTTAAGACCGAGCCGGAGGACCGCAAGCCGGGCATCGTGCTGGTCGTCGGCGTCAACGGCACCGGCAAGACCACCACCACCGGCAAGCTCGCCCGTGTCCTGGTGGCCGACGGGCAGAGCGTCGTCCTCGGCGCCGCCGACACCTTCCGGGCCGCCGCCGCCGACCAGCTCCAGACCTGGGGTGAGCGCGTCGGGGCCTACACCGTGCGCGGACCGGAGGGCGGCGACCCGGCCTCCGTCGCCTTCGACGCGGTCAAGGAGGGCAAGGAGATGGGCGCGAACGTCGTGCTCATCGACACCGCCGGCCGCCTGCACACCAAGACCGGCCTGATGGACGAGCTCGGCAAGGTCAAGCGGGTCGTGGAGAAGCAGGCCCCGGTCGACGAGGTGCTGCTCGTGCTCGACGCCACCACCGGCCAGAACGGCCTGGTCCAGGCCCGGGTCTTCGCCGAGGTCGTCGACATCACCGGCATCG
The DNA here is from genome assembly GCF_002148965.1 of Streptomyces swartbergensis. GTDB lineage: Bacteria > Actinomycetota > Actinomycetes > Streptomycetales > Streptomycetaceae > Streptomyces > Streptomyces swartbergensis. Next base: position 27,221 of record NZ_NGFN01000026.1, read on the forward strand.
TCCTCACCAAGCTGGACGGCACGGCCAAGGGCGGCATCGTGGTCGCGGTCCAGCGCGAGCTGGGCGTTCCCGTCAAGCTGGTCGGGCTCGGCGAGGGCGCGGACGACCTGGCACCGTTCGAGCCGGAGGCGTTCGTTGACGCCCTTATCGGAGAGTGAGCTGCGGACAGCGCCGGAGCGTGGGCTCCTGACGTCCGTATACAGCAGGGAAGCGCCCGCCCCCGAGATGCAGTCGGGGTCGGGCGCTTCGCTGTGTTGTGGGGCGCGACTCTAGGCCCGTGACCGGTGCGCCACATATGCCAGCGTGCCCAGTACCAGGCGGGCCTCCGGTGGCCTGGATGCCGAGTCGAGGGCGGGGGAGCGCAGCCAGCGCACCGGGCCGAGACCGCCGTGGTCCGAGGGCGGTGCCGTGATGTGCGTGCCGGGGCCGAGGCCGCGCAGGTCGAGGGCGGCCGGGTCGTCCCAGCCCATGCGGTAGAGGAGGCCGGGCAGGTCGGCGGCGGCGCCGGGGGCGACGAAGAACTGGGCGCGGCCGTCCGGGGTCACCGCGACGGGGCCGACGGGCAGGCCCATGCGCTCCAGCCGGGCCAGCGCGCGGCAGCCGGCGGGTTCGGCCACCTCGATGACGTCGAACGCCCGGCCGACCGGCAGCATCACCGAGGCGCCGGGGAACTCGCCCCAGGTCTCGGTGACCTCGTCCAGCGTCGCCCCGGCGGGAACGACCGGCGCGAAGTCCAGCGGGTGCGCGCCCGCTGCCGGGCAGTCACGGCGGCCGCAGGAACAGGCGCCCGCCGCGGCCCGGGCGCCCGGCACCACGTCCCAGCCCCACAGGCCGGTGTACTCGGCCACGGCGGTGCCGTCCGACGTGCGGCCGCGGCGGCGTGAGCCGGACCGGATGTCGCGCATGCCCCGGCTGATGCCGATCGTGAAGCCCATGCCCCCTCCAACGGGTCCGACCCACCGCTAGTTACGCAGCGGACGCGAGACGTGACTCTCTGTTCCCGCCTTCCCGGCGACGATCGGTTCACTCGGCGCCCGGAAGTGCCCAGGGTGGTGTGCCTGGCGACACGCGCCCCTGAGTGCATCGCTGCACCCGCTCCTGGGTGTCCTGTGTCAAGTGAATCGCGGTGACGCGTCCGTGAGTTCATTCGTTGGGGTGGCGAATGGTGGCGTTTCCGTGTGAGCCATGGCTGGACGGGTGATCGTAGGATTACTTTGTGTGCACGAGTCCTGGGGGCACATGCACTCGTGGGTATGCCGGAGGCAAGTCGGTATTCCGTTCGAAGGGCGACAAGGACCGGGTGGACGGCCGTACGAACCGGCATGCTGATAGGCCTTGGCGCACTCGGCGACAAGTGGTCTCAGGGATGGGGGCGTTCCAGTGAGCGGCAACGGCGGAAGCGGGACGAACGCTGCAAACGCGACGCACGCCGACAAGCGCCCGAACGAGCTGCTCACCTCCTGGTTCGTGCGCAGCGGCTGGTCCAAGGGTGAACTGGCCCGCCAGGTCAACCGCAGGGCACGCCAGCTCGGCGCCAACCACATCTCCACGGACACCTCGCGCGTGCGCCGCTGGCTCGACGGCGAGAACCCCCGCGAGCCGATCCCCAAGATCCTGTCCGAGCTGTTCTCGGAGCGCTTCGGCGTCGTCGTCTCCGTCGAGGACCTGGGGCTGCGCACGGCGCGCCAGTCCCCCTCGGCGACCGGCGTCGACCTGCCCTGGACGGGCCCGCAGACCGTGGCCCTGCTCAGCGAGTTCTCGCGCAGCGACCTGATGCTGGCGCGGCGCGGCTTCCTCGGGAGCTCGCTGGTCCTGTCTGCGGGCCCGGCCCTCATCGAGCCCATGCAGCGCTGGCTCGTCCCCTCGCCACCGGCCCCGCGGTCGGAGCCCGAGCCCGCATCAGGCCCGTCCGGGCGGGCCCGCGGCCGGCTCTCCAAGCCCGAGCTGGACCTGCTGGAGTCCACGACCGTGATGTTCCGGCAGTGGGACGCCCAGTGCGGTGGCGGCCTGCGCCGCAAGGCGGTCGTCGGGCAGCTGCACGAGGTGACGGACCTGCTCCAGGAGCCCCAGCCCGAGGCCACCACCCGGCGTCTGTTCAAGGTCGCCGCGGAACTCGCCGAGCTGGCCGGCTGGATGTCGTACGACATCGGGCTCCAGCCGACGGCGCAGAAGTACTTCGTCCTCGCGCTGCACGCCGCGAAGGAGGCCGGTGACCGGCCCCTCGGTTCGTACGTGCTGTCCAGCATGAGCCGGCAGATGATCCACCTCGGCCGGCCCGACGACGCGCTGGAGCTGATCCACCTCGCGCAGTACGGCAGCCGGGACTGCGCGAGCCCGCGCACCCAGTCGATGCTGTATGCGATGGAGGCCCGCGCCTACGCCAACATGGGCCAGCCCGGCAAGTGCAAGCGGGCGGTCCGGATGGCCGAGGACACCTTCGCCGAGGCCGACGAGTGGGACGAGCCCGACCCCGACTGGATCCGCTTCTTCTCCGAGGCCGAGCTGTACGGCGAGAACTCGCATTCGTACCGCGACCTGGCCTATGTCGCCGGCCGCAGCCCCACGTACGCCTCGCTGGCCGAACCCCTGATGAAGCGGGCCGTGGAGCTCTTCGCCGAGGACGACGAGCACCAGCGGTCGTACGCGCTGAACCTGATCGGGATGGCCACGGTGAACCTCCTCCAGCGCGAGCCCGAGCAGTGCACGGTCTTCGCCTCCCAGGCCATGCAGGTCGCCAAGAAGGTCCGCTCCGAGCGGGTCAACACTCGTATCCGAAAGACGGTCGACACGGCCGCACGCGACTTCGGTGACCTCGGCGAAGTCGTCGACCTCACCGAGCGGCTGGCCGCCGAGCTGCCCGAGACCGCCGAGGCGGTCTGAGCCCCACTCTCCGGGGATCTGCCCGCGCCCCCTGAACCCCGGCCGCGGCCGGCCCTCCCGAACTGCCCGACTCGGCTCCCCCATGCCAGGTCATCGGAAGGCCGACCGCGGCCGGACCCGCTTCCGCGCGGAAGATTGCGTCACGATAACGATCGACGCGCTCACAATCCGGCAGTTCATCGAGGCGTAACACACAGAGGGCCTTCGTCACGGCGGCGAAACAACGAGGGGCTTCCACCGAAACCGCGCTGCGCCAATCTCGTGGCGCATAACCGGCCCACCCCTCATTCCGCTCGAGGCTTCGCCCGCACGGGGCCGTACCAACGACGAGGAGACGCCGATGGCACCAGCCATCACCCTTGCCGCAGAAGCACCCAAGCTGTCTGCCGCCAACACAGGGTTCATGCTCATCTGTTCCGCCCTGGTGATGCTCATGACCCCGGGCCTGGCCTTCTTCTACGGAGGCATGGTCCGCGTCAAGAGCACCCTGAACATGCTGATGATGAGCTTCATCAGCCTCGGGATCGTCACCATCCTGTGGGTGCTGTACGGCTTCTCGATGGCGTTCGGCACCGACTCCGGCCACATCATCGGCTGGAACTCGGACTGGATCGGCCTCAGCAACGTCGACAAGGGCGAGCTGTGGAGCTCGGCCGGCACGACGTACAACATCCCGCTGCTGGTCTTCTTCGTCTTCCAGCTGATGTTCGCGATCATCACACCCGCCCTGATCAGCGGCGCCCTCGCGGACCGCGTGAAGTTCTCGGCATGGGCGCTGTTCATCACGCTGTGGGCCACGGTCGTGTACTTCCCGGTCGCCCACTGGGTCTGGGGCGCGGGCGGCTGGGCCTTCGACATGGGTGTCATCGACTTCGCCGGTGGTACCGCGGTCCACATCAACGCGGGTGCCGCGGCGCTCGGTGTGATCCTGGTCATCGGCAAGCGGGTCGGCTTCAAGCGGGACCCGATGCGTCCGCACAGCCTCCCGCTGGTCATGCTCGGCGCCGGTCTGCTGTGGTTCGGCTGGTTCGGCTTCAACGCCGGCTCGTGGCTCGGCAACGACGACGGCGTCGGCTCCCTGATGTTCGTCAACACGCAGATCGCCACCGCCGCCGCCATGCTGGCCTGGCTCGCCTACGAGAAGATCCGCCACGGCGCGTTCACCACGCTGGGCGCCGCCTCCGGTGCGGTCGCGGGTCTGGTCGCCATCACCCCGGCCGGTGGTTCGGTCACCCCGATGGGCGCGATCGCCGTCGGCGCCATCGCCGGTGTCCTGTGCGCCATGGCCGTCGGCCTGAAGTACAAGTTCGGCTACGACGACTCGCTCGACGTCGTGGGCGTCCACCTCGTCGGTGGTGTGGTCGGCTCCATCCTGATCGGCTTCTTCGCCAGCGGTAAGGGCCAGTCCGATGCCGCGGGCGTCTTCTACGGCGACCACACGTTCGACCAGCTGTGGAAGCAGCTCGCCGGTGTCGGCGGTGTGCTCGCCTACTCGCTGATCGTCTCGGCGCTCCTCGCCTTCATCCTCGACAAGACCATCGGCATGCGGGTCCCCGAGGACGACGAGATCGCCGGCATCGACCAGGCCGAGCACGCCGAGACCGCATACGACTTCAGCGGCGCCGGTGGCGGTGCCGCCAAGACCGGCACCGTCGCGGCCGCCGTGGCCGGCGCCGAGAGCAAGAAGGTGGACGCATGAAGCTCATCACCGCCGTCGTCAAGCCGCACCGGCTCGACGAGATCAAGGAAGCCCTCCAGGCCTTCGGCGTGCACGGCCTGACGGTCACCGAGGCCAGCGGCTACGGTCGGCAGCGGGGCCACACCGAGGTCTACCGCGGTGCCGAGTACACCGTCGACCTGGTCCCGAAGATCCGCATCGAGGTCCTGGTCGAGGACGACGACGCCGAGCAGCTGATCGATGTCGTGGTCAAGGCGGCCCGAACCGGCAAGATCGGTGACGGCAAGGTCTGGTCCATCCCGGTCGACACGGCCGTACGGGTCCGGACCGGCGAGCGCGGTCCCGACGCGCTCTGAGGCAGGAAAACAGAACAGGAGTCGCTGGGTGACGGGTACGGACGTGCAGAAGGAAGCAGAAGACTCGGGACCCAGCGGCTACGCGGCGGCCCGGCTGCGTCTCCTCACCGAGGAGGCGCGGTCCGGGCCGCCGCGCCGTGCGGCCCTGGCCGAACTGACCGACGACTGGCTCACCGGCCTGTTCACCGCGGGCGCGGAGGGGCTGCGCGGGGTCTCCCTGGTCGCCGTCGGCGGCTACGGACGCGGCGAACTCTCCCCGCGCAGCGACCTCGACCTGCTCCTGCTGCACGACGGCAGCGACCCCAAGGCGGTCGCCGCCCTCGCCGACCGGCTCTGGTACCCCGTCTGGGACCTGGGCCTGGCCCTCGACCACTCCGTCCGTACGCCCGCCGAGGCCCGCAAGACCTCCGGCGAGGACCTCAAGGTGCAGCTCGGCCTGCTGGACGCCCGGCACATCGCCGGTGACCTCGGCCTCACGGCCGGGCTGCGTACGGCCGTACTGGCCGACTGGCGCAACCAGGCGCCCAAACGCCTCCCCGAACTCCAGGAGCTGTGCGCGGAACGCGCCGAGCGCCAGGGCGAGTTGCAGTACCTCCTGGAGCCCGACCTGAAGGAGGCGCGCGGCGGGCTGCGCGACGCCACCGCCCTGCGCGCCGTCGCCGCCTCCTGGCTCGCCGACGCCCCGCGCGAGGGCCTCGCCGACGCCCGGCGCCGGCTCCTCGACGTACGGGACGCACTGCACCTGACCACCGGGCGGGCGACCGACCGGCTCGCCCTCCAGGAGCAGGACCAGGTGGCCGCCGAGCTCGGCCTGCTCGACGCGGACACGCTGCTGCGGCAGGTGTACGAGGCGGCGCGGCTCGTCTCGTACGCCAGTGACGTCACATGGCGCGAGGTGGGGCGCGTGTTGCGATCGCGCGCCGTGCGGCCCCGGCTGCGCGCCATGCTGGGCGGCGGGAAGCCGACCGCCGAGCGTTCTCCGCTGGCCGAAGGCGTGGTGGAGCAGGACGGCGAGGTGGTGCTCGCCCGTGCCGCACGCCCCGAGCGCGACCCCGTCCTGCCGCTGCGCGCCGCGGCCGCCGCCGCACAGGCCGGGCTCCCTCTCTCCCTGCACGCCGTACGGCGCATGGCGGCCACCGTGCGCCCGCTGCCCGCGCCCTGGCCCGCCGAGGCACGCGAACAGCTCGTCACCCTGCTCGGCTCCGGCCGCCCGACCATCGAGGTCTGGGAGGCGCTGGAGGCCGAGGGGCTGATCACCCGGCTGCTGCCCGACTGGGAACGGGTGCGCTGCCGCCCGCAKCGCAACGCCGTGCACATCTGGACCGTCGACCGGCACCTCATCGAGACCGCCGTACGCGCCTCCGAGTTCACCCGCCGCGTCAGCCGCCCCGACCTGCTGCTGGTCGCCGCGCTGCTGCACGACATCGGCAAGGGCTGGCCCGGCGACCACTCGGTGGCCGGCGAGATCATCGCCAAGGACGTGGCCGCCCGCATCGGCTTCGACCGCCACGACGTGACGGTCGTCGCCACCCTCGTCCGGCACCACCTGCTGCTCGTCGAGACGGCCACCCGGCGTGACCTGGAGGACCCGGCCACCGTGCGCTCGGTCGCCGAGGCCGTCGGCTCCCAGGGCACCCTGGAACTGCTGCACGCGCTCACCGAGGCCGACGCCCTGGCCACCGGCCCGGCCGCCTGGTCGTCCTGGCGCGGTTCGCTCGTCGCCGACCTGGTCGAGCGGGTCTCGGCGGTGCTCGCCGGGGACGTCCCGGCCGACCCCGAGGATGCCGCGCCGACCGCCGAGCAGGAGCGGCTCGCCATCGAGGCGGTCGCGACGGGCAGCCCGGTCCTCTCCCTGCGGGCGCAGACCGAGCCGCCCGCCGGGCAGGAGCCCTCCGGCGACCCCGAGCCGCTCGGCGTGGAACTGCTCATCGCCGTGCCCGAGCAGCCGGGTGTGCTGCCCGCGGTGGCCGGTGTCCTCGCCATGCACCGGCTGACCGTACGGACGGCGGAGCTGCGGTCGCTGACCCTCCCGGACGGTGTCGACGGCACCGTCCTGCTGCTGGACTGGCGGGTCGCCGCCGAGTACGGCTCCCTGCCGCAGGCCGCCCGCCTGCGCGCCGACCTCGTGCGGGCGCTGGACGGCTCCCTGGACATCGCCGGCCGCCTCGCCGAACGGGACGCGGCCTATCCGCGGCGCCGGGGCGTGGTGGCCCCGCCGCCCCGGGTGTCGGTCCACCCCGCCGCATCCCGGCTGGCCACCGTCATCGAGGTCCGCTCCCAGGACGCCCCGGGCCTGCTGTTCCGCATCGGCCGCGCCCTGGAGGACGCGAGCGTACAGATGCGCAGCGCGCACGTCTCGACGCTCGGTGCCAACGCCGTGGACGCCTTCTACGTCACCGGCCCTGAGGGCGCGCCGCTGCCCGGCGACGAGGCCGAGTCGGTGGCGCGGAAGCTGGAGGAGACCCTGCGTGGGTGAGGGCGACCCGGCGACTTGTCACGCCGGGATACCCTGGAGGGCGATTCCCCAGTCTGTCTCCGACCCCGAGGACCGCGAGCGCCGTGTTCGATACTCTTTCCGATCGCCTCTCAGCGACCTTCAAGAACCTGCGCGGCAAGGGACGGCTCTCCGAGGCGGACATCGACGCCACGGCGCGCGAGATCCGGATCGCGCTGCTCGAGGCGGACGTGGCGCTTCCGGTCGTCCGGACGTTCATCAAGAACGTCAAGGAGCGCGCCCTCGGCGCCGAGGTCTCCAAGGCGCTGAATCCGGCCCAGCAGGTCCTCAAGATCGTCAACGACGAACTGGTCACCATCCTCGGCGGTGAGACCCGGCGCCTGCGCTTCGCCAAGCAGCCGCCCACCGTGATCATGCTGGCCGGTCTGCAGGGTGCCGGTAAGACCACCCTCGCGGGCAAGCTCGGCCACTGGCTGAAGGAGCAGGGCCACTCGCCGCTGCTGGTCGCCTGTGACCTCCAGCGCCCGAACGCCGTGAACCAGCTCAGCGTCGTCGCCGAGCGCGCCGGTGTCGCGGTCTACGCGCCCGAGCCGGGCAACGGCGTCGGCGACCCGGTCAAGGTCGCCAAGGACTCCATCGAGCACGCCAAGTCCAAGGTCCACGACATCGTCATCGTGGACACCGCCGGCCGCCTGGGCATCGACCAGGAGATGATGCAGCAGGCCGCGGACATCCGGGACGCGGTCAGCCCCGACGAGATCCTGTTCGTCGTCGACGCGATGATCGGTCAGGACGCCGTCAACACCGCCGAGGCCTTCCGCGACGGCGTCGGCTTCGACGGCGTGGTGCTCTCCAAGCTCGACGGTGACGCCCGCGGTGGTGCGGCCCTGTCGATCCGGCAGGTCACCGGCAAGCCGATCATGTTCGCGTCGAACGGCGAGAAGCTCGACGACTTCGACGCCTTCCACCCGGACCGGATGGCCTCCCGCATCCTCGACATGGGTGACCTGCTCACCCTGATCGAGCAGGCGGAGAAGACCTTCGACCAGGCCGAAGCCCAGAAGATGGCCGAGAAGCTGGCCTCCAAGAAGGGCCAGGACTTCACCCTCGACGACTTCCTGGCCCAGATGGAGCAGGTCAGGAAGATGGGCTCCATCTCCAAGCTGCTCGGCATGCTCCCGGGCATGGGCCAGATGAAGGACCAGATCAACAACCTCGACGAGCGGGACGTCGACCGCACGGCCGCGATCATCAAGTCGATGACCCCGGTCGAGCGCCAGGACCCGACGATCATCAACGGCTCGCGGCGCGCCCGGATCGCGCGGGGTTCCGGTGTCGACGTCAGCGCGGTGAAGAACCTGGTCGAGCGGTTCTTCGAGGCCCGCAAGATGATGTCCCGCATGGCCCAGGGCGGCGGCATGCCCGGGATGCCCGGCATGCCGGGCATGGGCGGCGGTCCCGGCCGGGCGAAGAAGAAGCAGAAGCAGGCCAAGGGCAAGCAGCGCTCCGGCAACCCGATGAAGCGCAAGCAGCAGGAGCAGGAGGAGGCCGCCCGCCGTGCGGCCGCCGCCGAGGGCGGAGGCGCCTTCGGGCTGCCGCAGCAGGGCGCCAAGGACTTCGAACTCCCCGACGAGTTCAAGAAGTTCATGGGCTGATTGAAGAAGTTCACCGGCCGGCCGCTCGTTTCCGTACGGCGCGGGTTCCTGAACGGCGCTGAGGGCGCCCCCCTTTTCGAAGGGGGGCGCCCTCAGTGGTTCGTCGCCGGCTCGCCGGTCAGCCGTTCGGGAACTTCCAGATGTACGGCTCGCCGTCCTCCTCGGACCAGTGGACCTCGACGCTCTTGGCGTTCGCCGGGATCACGTACGTCTCGCAGAAGACGTGGCTCTCGCCCTGCTTCCAGCTCTCGACGTCGTACGGGTCCTCGCAGCCCGTCGCGTCGTCGGACGCGCCGATGAGGACGCTGCCGCGCTGCCCGTCGGCGAAGACCGTGGTGCCGTCGTGCACGTCGGAGCCGTCGGTGAGGGCGGGCCCGCTCTTGTGCGTGTACTTCACGTGGGCGACGGCCAGCACCATGCCCTTGACCTTGTCCGGCTCCGACACGGCCTTGGCCGCCTCCGCCTCGGTGCCCACGTCGACCTGCTGCGCCACGACGTCGTAGGTGACCGCTCCCGGGTCCTCCGCGACCTTGCCCGTGGCGCTCTCGCCGGTCCCCAGCTCGCCACCGGACGTCGGCTCCGGCGACGGGAAGACCTTGGCCTTCTCGGTGTCCGGGCTCTTCGCGTCGGCCTTGTCGTCGCCGCCACCGCAGGCGGTGAGCGTCAGAGCGAGGACGGCGACGGGCGCGACGAGACGCAGCGCGGTCTTGTGGTGCGGCAAAACAGCTCCTGTATGCAGATGTGTAGGTCCCCCGAGCGGTGGATCACATTAAGCGTTCATGATCAACCTGGTGAAACCCAAAGGACCTCATGGTGCTTTCTTCACACCATTCACACCTGCACTGAAGACCTGCTCGTCACCGTGTCCGGGCGATCAGATACCGGAACACGTTCGGCATCCACACCGTCCCGTCCTGCCGCTGGTGCGGATGCAGCGCCTCGGTCAGCTCCTTGTCCACCTGCACCTGGTCCGTCGCCGTGATCGCCGCGTCGAACAGCCCCGTCGACTTGAGCCCGCGCACCGCGCTGTCCACATCGGCGTACCCGAAGGGGCACGCCACCCGCCCGGACCCGTCCGGCTTGAGACCGGCCCGCTGGGCGACGTCCTCCAGGTCGTCGCGGAGGGCGGGGCGCCAGCTGCCCGTGCTGCGCAGCGGCTCCGCCAGCTTGGTGGCGACCCGCAGCACGGACGTCGTCGCGCATCGCTCCGGCGGACCCCAGCCGGCCAGCACCACGGCCGCTCCGCGCCCCGCCAGCGGCGTCGCCTCCGCGAGCAGCCCGCCCAGCCCCTCCGAGTCGCCCGCGAGGCACCCGATCGGCTCGAAGGCGGTCACCAGGGTGTACGCGGGAGCGCCCGGCTCCAGCGTGTCCCGGGGGGAGCCGTCGACCAGCCGGGCTCCCGCACGCGCGCGCGTGGCCCCGGCCTCGGGCAGCAGCCGCTGCCGTGCGAGGGCCATTCTTTCGGGGGATGCGTCGACACCGGTGACCGCCGCTCCCCGGGCGGCGGCCATCAGCAGGGCGAGTCCGGAACCGCAGCCGAGGCCGAGCAGCCGCGTCGCGGGACCCACGTCCAGTCGCTCGTAGACGGCCTCGTAGAGCGGTACGAGCATCCGCTCCTGGATCTCGGACCAGTCACGCGCGCGTGCACGCAGGTCCACGCGGGGTGCGGCCCCCGCGTGAGGCAGCTGCTGCCGCACGAGCGTAGGTGTCATAAGTAAGCGCCCCAATCCGCCGAGAGTTGCCTCTTGCCCGATTCCATGGCCCCCGTGACAGTGCGCTCGCACTACCCCCGTATGCCAGGAAACTCCCCCCTCGACCTGTCGTCCAGTGGAATGCGGCTCGGTATATGAGTTGTCATGTGCCTATGGCGAGATTTCACATTCCGGCAACGCGGGCCCGTACCATCTCGCCATGGCCAAGGCACCCGTACTCACCCCCCAGGCGGACGATTTCCCGCGCTGGTACCAGGACTTGATCACCAAGGCGGAGCTCGCCGACAACGGACCGGTGCGCGGCACCATGGTCATCCGACCGTACGGGTACGGGCTGTGGGAGCGGATGCAGGCCGAGATGGACGCCCGCATCAAGGAGACCGGCACCCAGAACGCGTACTTCCCGCTCCTGATCCCGCAGTCGTACCTCACCCGCGAGGCGGACCACGTCGAGGGCTTCGCGCCGGAACTCGCGGTCGTCACGCACGGCGGCGGCAAGGAACTCGAGGAGCCGGCGGTCGTCCGACCCACCTCCGAGATGATCATCAACGACTACTTCTCGAAGTGGGTGCAGAGCTACCGCGATCTGCCGCTGCTCATCAACCAGTGGGCGAACGTCGTGCGCTGGGAGCTGCGGCCCCGCCTCTTCCTGCGGACCACCGAGTTCCTCTGGCAGGAGGGCCACACCGCGCACGCCACGTACGAGGAGGCGCGCGATTTCGCCGCCCACATCCACCGGCGGGTCTACGAGGACTTCATGGTGAACGTCCTCGCGATGGACGTCGTCCCCGGCCGCAAGACCGTCAAGGAGCGGTTCGCCGGCGCGATCAACACCCTCACGCTCGAAGGCATGATGGGCGACGGCAAGGCCCTGCAGATGGCCACCAGCCACGAACTGGGCCAGAACTTCGCCAAGGCCTTCAACACGCAGTACCTGTCGAAGGACGGCCGGCAGGAGCTGGTCTGGCAGACCTCCTGGGGTTCCACGACCCGCATGATCGGCGCCCTGGTGATGATGCACGGCGACGACAACGGCCTGCGCGTCCCGCCGCGGCTGGCGCAGATCCAGGCCGTGGTGCTCGCGATCAAGGGCGATGAAGCGGTTCTGGCCAAGGTCCGCGAGCTCGGCGACCGGCTGAAGGCGGCCGGGATCCGTGTCCACGTCGACGACCGCACCGACACCCCCTTCGGCCGCCGCGCCGTCGACTGGGAGCTCAAGGGTGTGCCGGTCCGCATCGAGATCGGCCCGCGCGACCTGGAGAACGGCACCGCGATGCTGGCCCGCCGTATCCCGGGCGGCAAGGAGCCGGTCTCCCTGGACGCCCTGGTGCCGTTGTTGCCGAAGGTCCTCGAAGAGGACCAGGCGCTGCTGTTGAAGCAGTCCCGGGAGCGCCGCGAGTCCCGTACCACCGAGGTCGCGACGATCGACGAGGCCGTCGAGGTGGCCGGCGCCGGCGGCTGGGCGCGCATCCCGTGGGCGGTGCTCGGCGAGGAGGGCGAGGCCAAGCTGGCCGACCACGCGGTGACCGTACGGTGTCTGGTCGCCGAGGACGGGTCGGTGCCGGACGCCGACGACGCACCCGGTAACGTCGCGGTCGTCGCACGCGCTTACTGAGTGGGGCGCAAGGCGACCGAAATGCCTCTTGCGTAACTGCGGAACCCAAAGTCCCCGGCGCACAGACATCATCTACGCGCCGGGACGTACGCGGGACTACGCACCACCTTGTGGTGAGCTGCGAGGCTTCTCCCCAGATCAGCGCACCCGCCCTCGTCGGGACGCATCAGAGGCAACTGACGGGTACGTGCAAATTATTTGGGATGCCCCGGAATCGGAACACTGGGGCACCCCGGCTCGTTGTCATTACGTGAGCACGACACAGACACCACCTGTTCTCGCCGCAGAGCTGGCACAGGCGTGGGCCGACATTCAGCGGTACCACCCCGAGCTGCCCGACCTTGCCGCGCCAGAGTCCCTGATCGGGGAGTCGTCGTCCGCGTGCGGTCACGAGCTCTCCTTCGAGCGACTGCTCCATGAGGCAGTCCATGGCATCGCCGCCGCCCGCGGCGTCCGCGACACCTCCCGTGCCGGCCGCTACCACAACCGCAGATTCCTCGCGATCGCCGAGGAGCTGGGCCTGGACCACCCCGAGGAACCGCATCCCAGCAGCGGTTTCTCCCTGGTCACGCTCACCCCCGAGGCGAAGCGCCGCTACCGCCCGACGATGGAGCGCCTCCAGCGCGCCCTGAAGGCCCACACGGCCGCGACCTCATCCGACACCTCCCGCACCTTCCGGGGCCCGGCCGCCCGGCACGGCTCCTCCGGCGGCGGCGTCCGCGTCAAGGCGGTCTGCGACTGCGGCCGCAACGTACGCGTCGTACCGTCGGTCCTCGCCCAGGCGCCCATCGTCTGCGGCGGCTGCGGCAAGCCGTTCCGGATCCCGGACGTCGTGGGAGCGGGGGCGGTGGCCGGCTGACGTCCACAACCGGCATCTCGTGGCTGCCGGTCGGGACAGCGCGCAGGGCACCCGACGTACCTCACCTCCACGCCGGGTGCCGGCTCGGCGTGCCCGCACGGTGCCTCACCCCTGGCCAAGAGTGACCCCCAGGGTGTGGCACAATGGCTAGCTGTACTCGACAGCCGCACAGGACCCCTCTCTCCTCCGGCTGACGCGTCCATCGGGCACTCGGGTACCGCAACCCCACGCGGCCATCTCGCCGTGCCCAACCACGTCAAATCCAGGAGAACCCACTCCCGTGGCAGTCAAGATCAAGCTGAAGCGTCTGGGCAAGATCCGTTCGCCTCACTACCGCATCGTCGTCGCCGACTCCCGTACCCGTCGTGACGGTCGTGCGATCGAGGAGATCGGCAAGTACCACCCGACGTACAACCCGTCGGTGATCGAGGTCGACGCCGAGCGTGTGGCGTACTGGCTCGGTGTCGGCGCGCAGCCGACCGAGCCCGTGATGGCCATCCTCAAGAAGACCGGCGACTGGCAGAAGTTCAAGGGCGAGCCCGCCCCGGCTCCGCTGCTGACGCAGCCCGAGAAGGCCGCGCGTCCGTCGTTCGAGGCTCTCGGCGGTGACGACGAGGGCAAGGGTGAGGCGATCACCCAGAAGAAGAAGGCTGAGAAGAAGGACGAGGCTTCCGCCGAGTCCGCTTCGACCGAGGCCTGAGCATGCTCGAGGAGGCTCTCGAGCACCTCGTGAAGGGCATCGTCGACAACCCTGACGATGTGCAGGTCGCCTCGCGCGACCTGCGCCGCGGGCGGGTGCTCGAGGTCCGGGTCCACCCGGACGACCTCGGCAAGGTGATCGGCCGCAACGGCCGCACCGCACGCGCCCTGCGTACCGTCGTGGGCGCCATCGGCGGTCGCGGTGTCCGCGTCGACCTCGTCGACGTGGACCACGTCCGCTGACGCTTATCGCAACCGGCTCGGGCCGGGGAGGGCCTGAGGGCCGTCCCCGGCCCGCAGTCGTATGACAGGAGACTGGACACGTGCAGCTGGTAGTCGCACGGATCGGCCGTGCCCATGGCATCAAGGGCGAGGTCACCGTCGAGGTACGGACCGACGAGCCGGAACTGAGGCTCGCCCCCGGCGCCGTACTCACCACCGATCCCGCTTCCGCGGGACCGCTCACCATCGAGACGGGCCGCGTCCACAGCGGCCGTCTCCTGCTGCGCTTCGAGGGCGTCAGCGACCGCACCGGCGCCGAGGCCCTGCGCAACACCCTCCTGATCGCCGATGTCGACCCGGAGGAACTGCCCGAGGGCGAGGACGAGTACTACGACCACCAGCTGATCGACCTCGACGTGGTCACCGCGGACGGCACGGAGGTCGGCCGGATCACGGAGATCTCGCACCTGCCCACCCAGGACCTGTTCATCGTGGAACGTCCGGACGGCAGCGAGGTGATGATCCCCTTCGTCGAGGAGATCGTCGCCGAGATCGACCTGGAGGAGCAGAAGGCCGTCATCACCCCGCCGCCGGGCCTGATCGACGACCGCGCCGAGATCGCCTCCAGCCGGGAAGACGTCTCCGGCCGGGAAGAGTCGTGATGCGCCTCGACGTCGTCACGATCTTCCCCGAGTACCTGGAACCGCTGAACGTCTCCCTCGTGGGCAAGGCACGCGCGCGTGGACAGCTGAACGTGCACGTCCACGACCTGCGCTCGTGGACCTACGACCGCCACAACACCGTCGACGACACGCCCTACGGCGGCGGCCCCGGCATGGTCATGAAGACCGAGCCCTGGGGGGAGGCGCTGGACTCCGTCCTGGCCGACGGCTATGAGACCGGCTCCCACGCGCCGGCCCTCATCGTGCCCACGCCCAGCGGCCGCCCCTTCACCCAGGAGCTCGCCGTCCACCTCTCCGAGCGCCCCTGGCTGATCTTCACGCCGGCCCGCTACGAGGGCATCGACCGCCGGGTCGTCGACGAGTACGCGACGCGGATGCCGGTGTACGAGGTGTCCATCGGCGACTACGTCCTGGCCGGCGGCGAGGCGGCCGTCCTGGTCGTCACGGAGGCCGTGGCGCGGCTGCTGCCCGGCGTCCTGGGCAACGCCGAGTCCCACCGGGACGACTCCTTCGCACCCGGAGCCATGGCGAGCCTGCTGGAAGGGCCCGTCTACACCAAGCCGCCCGAGTGGCGCGGCCGGGACATCCCCGACGTGCTGCTCAGCGGCCACCACGGGAAGATCGCCCGGTGGCGGCGGGACGAGGCCCTGAAGCGCACGACGGCCCACCGGCCCGACCTCATCGAGCGCTGCGACCCCAAGGCCTTCGACAAGAAGGACCGCGAGATGCTGTCCATCCTGGGCTGGGAACCGGACCCCGAGGGGGAGCCGTACGGCCGATTTTGGCGCAGGACCGACGGCGTGGAAGAATAGCCAGCTGTTGTGCGTCCGTCCGGCGCGCGCCCCTGCCACAGGGGGAGACGACGCCCGCTCCGACTCGCACAGCCCTGATCCGATCCACCTAGTTTCCGTTGATGACCTGTGGCATCAGCGAGGAAAGCAGACGAAATGTCTCACCTGCTCGACACCGTCGACACCGCGTCGCTGCGCAGCGACGTCCCCGCCTTCCGCCCGGGCGACACGGTCAACGTGCACGTCCGCGTCATCGAGGGCAACCGCTCCCGTGTGCAGCAGTTCAAGGGCGTCGTGATCCGCCGCCAGGGCTCCGGCGTCCGCGAGACCTTCACGGTCCGCAAGGTCTCCTTCTCCGTCGGCGTCGAGCGCACCTTCCCGGTGCACACCCCGATCGTGGAGAAGATCGAGCTCGTCACCAAGGGTGACGTCCGCCGCGCCAAGCTGTACTACCTGCGCGAGCTGCGCGGCAAGGCCGCGAAGATCAAGGAGAAGCGCGAGAACTGAGCGCTCTCCGGGGTTCGTGTCGGGGCCGGATAGCATCTGGCTCCGATGGACACCGAAGCTCAGCACGCGGAGCGCGACCGCTCCTCCCGCCCTTCCGACTCCGAGGACACCTCGGATCCCGGAGGGCCGGAGGAACGGTCGCGTTTCGCGTTGTCGCGTGTCACCGAGTGGGTCCCGGGCGGCCGGATCACTCTGACGCTGCTGGCCTGCCTGCTCTTCCTGCTGCTGCTCAGCACGTTCGTGCTGCGGCCGTTCCAGATCCCCAGCGGATCCATGGAACAGGGATTGAGGATCGGGGACCGGGTTCTCGTAAATAAGTTGGCGTACCGTTTCGGTGCCGAGCCGCGGCGGGGAGACATCGTGGTGTTCGACGGGACCGGGTATTTCGGGCACGCGGACTACATCAAACGCGTTGTCGGCGTGGGGGGAGACCACGTCGTCTGCTGTGACGAGGAGGGGAGGATCCAGGTGAACGGCCGGCCGGTCGACGAGTCGGGCTTCCTGTACCCCGGAGACAGCCCCTCCACGGTGCCCTTCGACGTCGCCGTCCCCGCCGGCACTCTGTTCGTCCTCGGTGACCACCGCGGCGACTCCAGCGACTCCCGTGACCACCTCGGCTCACCGGGCGGCGGCATGGTCCCGGTCGACGAGGTGATCGGCCGCGCCGACTGGATCGTCTGGCCCTTCGGCCACGCCACCCGGCTGCACCGCCCCGACGCCTACGCG
>NZ_NGFN01000260.1 GCF_002148965.1 Streptomyces swartbergensis
CGCTGCGCCCACCAGGCGGGGGAGGGGGAGGGGCCGGGCATGGGCCCGATGCTAGGAGGCGCCGCGCGCGTTGCGAGCGGGGCACGCGCGCGTGCGCCTCAAAAACGCGCGAGCACCCTCACGCGCGCGTGCCCTCGGTGACGTGCGGGGCCTCAGGCCGGCCGCACCACGCTGTGGATCGACGACTCGCCGTCGTAGTAGATCGACTCCTCGCGCACATAGGTGCCCGGCTTCGGGGCGTGGATCATCATCCCGTTGCCGATGTAGATGCCGACGTGGGTGATGTCGTCGTAGAAGAAGACCAGGTCACCGGGCCGGGCATCGGCCAGGGAGACCGTGGTGCCGGCGTCGACCTGGTCGTAGGTCGTGCGCGGCAGGGTCACACCGGCGGCCTTCCACGCGGCCTGGGTGAGGCCGGAGCAGTCGTACGAGCCGGGGCCGACGGCGCCCCAGACGTACGGCTTGCCGATCTGGGCGCGGGCGAAGGCGAGCGCCTTCTCGGCCTTGGTGGCGTACGAGGAGTCGGCCGGGGCCGTCGAGGAGGAGGACGAGCCCGACGACGGGGACGAGCCCGACGACGGGGACGAACCGCTCTCCTGCTGCTGGGCGGCCTCTTCCTGTGCCTGCTGCTGTGCGGCCTGCTGCCGGGCCAGCTCGGCGGCCTTGCGGGCGGCCTCCTGCTGCTTCTCCCTCTCGATCGCCGCGAGCCGCGCCTTCTCCTCGGCGGTCAGCTTCGACAGCAGTTCGCGGGCGTCGGCGAGCTTCCTCTGGACGGTCGCCTTGGCCGTCTTCAGGTCGCCCTGCGTCTCGTTGAGCGTCTCGAGGCTCTCGGCGGCCTCCTGGCGCTTCTTCATCGTCTCGGACTGCTGGGTGACGTAGTCGTCGACCGCGACCTTCTGACGACCGGTCATCCGGTCCATCAGCTGGGTCTGGTCGAAGTAGTCCTGCGGGGTGTCCGCGAGCAGGAACGTCGCCGTGTCCGGGGCGGAGGCGCCGGTGCGGTACTGGGCGGCGGCGAAGGAACCCAGCTTCTCCCGCGCCTCGTTGAGCTTCTGGGTGCGCTGCGCGACGCCGTCGAGGAGGGTGTCGACGCGCTTGCGCTGCTTCGCGGTCTTCTCCTTGGCCGCGTTGTACTTGTCGGTGGCCGACTCGGCCTGGCGGTAGAGATCGTCGACCTTCTTCTCGACTTCCTCCAGGCTCGGCTTGTCGTCGGCCTCGGGGGCGGCGTTGGCCGACTGGGACAGCAGGGCCACGGACGTGAGGGCCGCCGTTGCGAGGGCGGGGGTCCGTATGCCTGCGACGCGCGTACCCGCGGGACGCGACTTGCGGTGCGACGCCAAGGGAGGCGACTCCTTCCATGCTCCGCCTACCGGGTTAGCTGTCGGGTTCGGGCGGGTACATCGGAAGGGTTGCCCTACGGCCGTCTCCGCGAAGGGAGTGGGGCCGATTCACCCCAGAGTTCTCGGTTGGGTCCCCGGCTCCGGCTGCCGCTGCGGCACACCGGACTCGGCGGAGGCCGCGCGGCCCGGCGACGTTCGCCGGTGGGGGTCGTGCGGCCTGCCCGCACGGTAGCCAACTCGTGTGGCCCTTGTGAAGGTTGATGGGTGATATGCCCGATACATTTTCGTGACCTTGCCCCAGAGCGTCGCCGAGAGTGATCGATCGCGGGGGGTTGGTCATGAGTCGTCCCTGAATGTGACGGCTATAGCACACGGTGATCATGCGGCGATACAGGGTGACGAGGGGGGTCTTTCGGCGATGTTCTCAGGGCGGCGGCGGGCTGTCAGTGGGGCGCCCTAGACTCGGAGAGCGATGAGCAGCCTCTTTGACGACAGCTTCCTGGCGGACCTCCAGGCCCAGCGGGGCCCCGCGGACGAGCCCCCGCCACCACCCGAGGACGATCACGTACCGGAGCCGGTTCCGGACGATCTGTTCGGCGGGAAGTTCGACGTGCCCCCGGACCGGGACGCTTACTACCGCGACGGCGCCCCGCGCCCGGTGGTGGACACCGCGGCCCTCCTGGAGGGGCTGAACGACAACCAGCGCGCCGCCGTCGTCCACTCCGGCTCCCCGCTGCTCATCGTGGCCGGCGCCGGCTCCGGCAAGACCCGCGTGCTCACGCACCGCATCGCCCACCTGCTCGCCGAGCGGGGTGTGCATCCGGGCCAGATCCTCGCGATCACCTTCACCAACAAGGCCGCCGGGGAGATGAAGGAGCGCGTCGAGCAGCTCGTCGGCCCGCGGGCGAACGCGATGTGGGTGATGACCTTCCACAGCGCGTGCGTGCGCATCCTGCGGCGCGAGAGCAAGAAGCTCGGCTTCACGTCCTCCTTCTCGATCTACGACGCCGCCGACTCCAAGCGCCTGATGGCCCTGGTCTGCCGCGACCTGGACCTCGACCCCAAGCGCTTCCCGCCGAAGTCCTTCAGCGCCAAGATCAGCAACCTGAAGAACGAGCTGATCGACGAGGAGGACTTCGCCGCCCAGGCCTCCGACGGCTTCGAGAAGACCCTCGCCCAGGCCTACGCGATGTACCAGTCGCGGCTGCGCGAGGCGAACGCCCTCGACTTCGACGACCTGATCATGACGACGGTCAACCTGCTGCGCGCCTTCCCGGACGTCGCCGAGCACTACCGCCGCCGCTTCCGCCATGTGCTGGTGGACGAGTACCAGGACACCAACCACGCCCAGTACGCCCTCGTCCGGGAGCTCGTCGGCACCTCCGAGCACCCCGTCGACGTACCGCCCGGCCCGGACGACGTCCCGCCCGCCGAGCTGTGCGTGGTGGGTGACGCCGACCAGTCGATCTACGCCTTCCGCGGCGCGACGATCCGCAACATCCTCCAGTTCGAGGAGGACTACCCGGACGCGACGACGATCCTGCTGGAGCAGAACTACCGCTCCACCCAGACGATCCTCAGCGCGGCCAACGCGGTCATCGAGCGCAACGAGTCCCGCCGCCCCAAGAACCTGTGGACCAACGCGGGCGCCGGCGCCACGATCACCGGCTACGTCGCCGACACCGAGCACGACGAGGCGCAGTTCGTCGCCGACGAGATAGACCGCCTGACGGACGCCGGCGAGGCGAAGGCCGGCGACGTCGCCGTCTTCTACCGCACCAACGCCCAGTCCCGTGTCTTCGAAGAGATCTTCATCCGCGTCGGCCTGCCCTACAAGGTCGTCGGCGGCGTCCGCTTCTACGAGCGCAAGGAGGTCCGGGACGTCCTGGCCTACCTGCGCGTGCTGGCCAACCCGGAGGACTCGGTGCCGCTGCGCCGGATCCTCAACGTCCCCAAGCGGGGCATCGGCGACCGCGCCGAGGCGATGATCGACGCCCTGGCCCAGCGCGAGAAGATCAGCTTCCCGCAGGCTCTCAAGCGCGTCGACGAGGCGTACGGCATGGCCGCGCGCTCCACCAACGCCGTCAAGCGGTTCAACACGCTGATGGAGGACCTCCGTACGATCGTCGAGTCCGGCGCCGGACCGGCCACGGTGCTGGAGGCCGTCCTGGAACGCACCGGGTACCTGGCCGAGTTGCAGGCCTCCACCGACCCGCAGGACGAGACCCGGATCGAGAACCTCCAGGAACTCGCCGCCGTCGCCATGGAATTCGAGCAGGAGCGCGGCGAGGGCGTGGAGACCTCAGGGGCTGCCGCCCCGGGGGGCACGCTGTCCGACTTCCTCGAGCAGGTCGCGCTGGTCGCCGACTCCGACCAGATCCCCGACGAGGAGGACGGCGACGGCGTCATCACGCTGATGACCCTGCACACCGCCAAGGGCCTGGAGTTCCCGGTCGTCTTCCTGACCGGCATGGAGGACGGCGTCTTCCCGCACATGCGCGCCCTCGGCCAGACCAAGGAACTGGAGGAGGAGCGGCGCCTGGCGTACGTCGGCATCACGCGCGCGCGGGAACGGCTGTATCTGACGCGGTCCACCCTGCGCAGCGCCTGGGGCCAGCCGTCGTACAACCCGCCCTCCCGCTTCCTGGAGGAGATCCCGCCGGCCTACCTGGAGTGGAAGCGGACGGGAGCGACCGCGCCCGCCGGGCCGGTCTCCGGGGTGGCGGCCTCGCTGTCGTCGTCCCGCTCGCGTTCGTCGGCGTCGGGCGCGTCCGGTTTCGCCACGCGCCGTACCTCCGAGAAGCCGGTCGTGGGGCTGGCGGTCGGGGACCGGGTCACGCACGACCAGTTCGGGCTCGGGACCGTCGTCGCGGTCAAGGGCACGGGCGCGAACGCCGAGGCGACCATCGACTTCGGGGACACCAAGCCGAAGCGGCTGCTGCTGCGGTACGCGCCGGTGGAGAAGCTGTAGCCGTATGAGACCAGCCCCCGTTCGCCCGACGGGCGGGGGCTGCCGGGACGTTACGCCGGGTCGAGACCGTGGCTGCGCAGCCACGGGAGCGGGTCGATCGGCGAGCCGCCGGCCGTGTGGACCTCCAAGTGCAGATGGGGGCCCGTCGAGTTGCCGGAGTTGCCGGAGCGGGCGATCGGATCGCCGGCCTTCACGGTCGTACCGGAGGGGACCGTGTAGGTGGAGAGGTGGCAGTACCACGTCTCCGTGCCGTCCTTCGCGGTCACGATCATCATGTTGCCGTACGCGCTGTTCCACTGCGTGCGCACGGTGCCGTCGGTCACGGCCATCACGGTCGTGCCGTACGAGACGGGGAAGTCGATACCGGTGTGCAGGGACATCCAGTTGATGCCGGACTGGCCGTAGTAGGCGCTGAGTCCGTGCCGGGCGACCGGCAGGGCGAACTTCGGGCGCAGCCGCTCCTTGCGGGCCGCCTCCTCCGCCGCCCGCTTGCGCTCGGCCGCCTGCTGGGCCTTGAGGTCGATGCGCTCCTGCGTACGGCTGGCCCGGTCGGCGAAGTCGTCGGCGCCGGCGGCGAGGCTCTGGAGCTGTGTGTCCAGCTTGTTGTTGGCGGCGGCCGGTTTCACCGGCTGCGCCTCCGCCGCGGTCGTCTGCGCCTCCACGGCGCCGTCGTCGGTGAGGCTGCCGACGGAGGCCGCGGCGATCCCCGCGACACCCATCACACACGCCGAGGGCACCGCGATGGTCATCAGCGCCGAGCGCTTGGGGGGCGTACGGCGGCGGGAACGGGACCCGGCGCGCGAGGCCGCCCGTGCGGCGACGCGCGGGCCGGCCTCTTCCTGGTCGTCCAGGAGCGGGACAACGGTGGGCAGTTCGCCGGTGGCGGCCGGCTCGCCGCCGTCCGCGGCGGGGTCGTGACCGGCGGCCCCGGCGGCTTCGTCGTAGGCGACCTGCTCGAACGTCGCGGTCTCGTGCTGCTCGAAGGTTTCGCCGTGCTGCTCGTACGCGTCGGGGGCCGGTGCGGTGCCGTCGGTGTTCCACTGCGTGGCGTCGTAGGCACCGGTGTCGAAGGCCTGCGTGCCCCATTCCCACTGCTGGGTCCGGTCGGCCGGGTTGCCGGACTGGTCGGGCTGGAGCCAGGCGCCGGCGTCCCACTGCCCGGTGGCGTCCGGGGAGGTGGCCTGCGGCGGGATGACCGGCAGCGGCTGCTGCTCGGCCCTCCAGGTCGTCGTTTCGTAGACGCCGGTGTCGTAGGCGGCGTGGTGCTGGGCCGCGTACGCGTCGTAGTGCGGGTTCTCGTGCGTGCCGGTGGGCCAGTGGCCGGTGTCGTGACCGCTGCCCGGCATGTCGCCGAAGAGGGGATCGGTGGCGAAGGTCGCGGTGGTGTGGCTCGTGGCGGCGAAACCGGTGCCGTCGGTACCCGTGGTGTCAAATCCGGTGGCGGCGTAGTCGCCGTACGTGGTGAAGTCGCCGTACTGGGCTTCCTGGGTGCCGTACTCCGCGTAGTGCGCGGAGTCGGCGTCGGAAGCCGGAGCCGGGGTCATAGTCCCCGACGGGTGACGGTCGTTCACCAACTTCTCTTTCGCCTCGACAACAGGGGCTGCCAGAGCAGTGCGGCGACTGTACCCGGCGGTACGCGGGCACGACAATCTTCGGCAGGTTTCGTGCGCGCAGGAAACGGGCATTCGGCCGTGTTTTGGCGGACTGCGGGCACGGGTTTGGCCCTGTGTTCGAAGTTTGTTCGAGGCTGATCGGTGCTTCGACGCTGTGTGTCGGCTGTATGACGAGTTTCAGGCCACCGTCAGGCCACCGTCAGGCCGCCGGCCCGGCCGGCGGACGGTTCACCCGGGCGGGCCGTGTCGAGGACCTGCCGTATTCCGTTGGCGACGGCGGGGTGCACGGGCAGGGCGAGATGGCCGATGCCGGTCACCCGCACGTTCTCAGCCGTCAGATCGGGATGGTCGATGCAGGCCGCCTCCACGGGAACCATCACGTGGTCCAGGTCGCTCCAGAAGCTGACGAAGTGCGTACGGCAGCCCGGGGCCGGCCGAGTGAGCTCCTCGAGCACCGGTGAGCCGGGGCGCATCTGGCGCACGATGGGGTGTGCGTTGGCCAGGGGCACCACTCGGGTGCCCGAGTGCGGCGTGCCGAGTGTCACGAGGGTCCGCACGCGCGTGTCGCCGCCGAGCCGCTGCACGTAGTAACGCGCTATCAGGCCGCCGAGGCTGTGCCCGACGACGTCGACCTGCGGGGCCCCGGTGCGCTCGCAGACCTCCTCTATGTGCCGGCTGAACAGCTCGGCCGCGGTGCGTATGTCGCAGGTCAGCGGCGAGTAGTTGAGGGACTCGATCTGCTGCCTGCCGTGCTGGGCGAGGCTGCGGCGCAGCAGGACGAAGACCGAGCGGTTGTCGATGAAGCCGTGCAGCAGGACGACAGGGGGCTTGGCCTCCGTGGGCAGTTGGGCGGCGCCGTCCGTGGGCAGGGCCGGGGCGGGGGTCCGTCGCTCCTGCGTGATGCCGGAGGGATAGAGGAGGAGATGCCCGGCCAGAATCGCGATCTCCAGGGCCGTGGCCTTCAGGAGCGCCAGGGAGAGTCCCGCCAGCCGGCTCGGCAGCAGACGCTGGCAGAACGGAAGAAAGGGCAGAACAGCCCCGGTGACCTTCATGGCCGACCTCCTGTCGGCACGCGGGAGGACAGCCGCCCCCCGTGTGCCCTCGTGGAAAGCAGCGGTGAAGACGGCCGATGACTGCGTGAGCGGCGTGAGCCGCGGGGACGGAGCGCGGCATGTGGCGCGTGTGACGCCGGTAGTGCGACGAGGTCCCCTGCCTGTGCGGCGACGAGGCTCCCCGCTGTTGCGCCGTGTCTGCCCTGCGTGCCCTGCGTGCCCTGCGTGTCCCGTGTGCCTTCGCCGAAGTGCCGTACCGCCGCTGTGCGCGGTGGGTGGGGCGGCGGTACGGCGACTTCGTCGCGGCTCCCCTTGCGCTTGTCCCATCGTGTGATTTCCCCCTCGGTCCGCACCGCGAAACTGCCGGTCGCGGGATCCCGGAGATAACGTTCGTTCACTTGCCCGGACATTTCGGGGCGGGGTGTCCGTGCTGTACGGCGTGCGCGATGTGTGCGGTACTTGTCGGTACGGATGGATGTAGTCGCTTCATGGAGGCAGTGATGGGTGTGGCAGCCGGTCCGATCCGCGTGGTGGTGGCAAAGCCGGGGCTCGACGGCCACGATCGCGGCGCCAAGGTGATCGCGCGGGCGCTGCGCGACGCCGGCATGGAGGTCATCTACACCGGGCTCCACCAGACTCCCGAGCAGATCGTCGACACGGCGCTCCAGGAGGACGCCGACGCGATCGGGCTGTCCATCCTGTCGGGCGCGCACAACACGCTCTTCGCGGCGGTGATCGACCTGCTCAAGGAGCGGGACGCGGAGGACATCCTGGTCTTCGGCGGCGGGATCATCCCCGAGGCGGACATTCCCCTGCTGAAGGAGAAGGGCGTCGCGGAGATCTTCACGCCCGGTGCGACGACGGCGTCGATCGTGGAGTGGGTCCGGGCGAACGTCCGCCAGCCGGCCGGGGCGTAGGCCTCCGGCGGGGGCGCCGGATTCCGGGGTGGTGGCCGGGGGTGTTGTCGGCAGGTGGCTGTGGTCTGCCTGGGCCGGCGTCGGTGGGTGGCAACCGGGCTCCATGAAGCGGGCCGGGGTCAGGGAGTGTTCAGCTCCTCCGTCATCGCCGCGCGCAGGCGCAACGTCGTGACCAGGCGCTGGAAGGCCTCCGCCCAGTAGCCCCCGGCGCCGGGTGACGCGTTCTCCGGCTCGTCCGGTACGGCCAGCAGGGCGTCGAGACGGCCGGCCTCGGACGGGTCCAGGCAGCGCTCGGCCAGGCCCATGACTCCGCTGAAACTCCATGGATAACTCCCCGCGTCCCGCGCGATGTTGAGCGCGTCCACCACCGCCCGGCCGAGCGGCGGCGCCCATGGCACCGCGCACACCCCGAGCAACTGAAACGCTTCGGACAGGCCGTGCGTCGCGATGAAGCCGGCCACCCACTCGGCCCGCTCGGCGGCGTCCAGCGTGCCGAGCAGCTTGGCGCGTTCGGCCAGGGACACCGCGCCCGGGCCGCCCGCCTCCGGTGCCGAGGGCTCCCCGAGCAGCGCGCGGGACCACTCGGCGTCCCGCTGACGCACCGCGGCCCGGCACCACGCCGCGTGCAGTTCGCCCTGCCAGTCGTCCGCGACCGGCAGGGCCACGATCTCCCGGGGCGTCCGCCCGCCCAGCCGCCGCGACCAGGTCCCGAGCGGGGCGGCCTCCACCAACTGGCCGAACCACCACGACCGTTCACCCCGCCCGGCGGGCGCCTTCGCCACGACGCCGTCGCGCTCCATGTCCGGATCGCACTCGTGCGGCGCTTCGACGACGATCGTCGGCGTGGCCGCAGTGGCTCCGGACGCTTCGGTAACCCCTGCGGCCTGGACGGCCTGGGTGTGGTCGATGGCCACGCACGCCTCCGCCCTGGCCCCCATCCGCGCGGCGAGCGCCGAACCGGGCAGCGCCGACAGCAGTTCCGCCGCCGTCGCCCGGACGTTGCGGCTGCGGTCGGCCAGGGCCTGCTCCAGGAACGGTTCGTCGTCCGGGCCCAGGCCCGTGCGCAGGGAGTCGAGGAACATCAGCCGGTCCTCGGCCCGTTCCGTCGACCAGGTCGTCGCGAGCAGTTCGCGGGCGGCGGCAGGGTCGCGGGAGCGCAGGGCGGACAGGAGGGCGACCCGTTCGGCGAACAGGCCCTCCTGCCAGAGCTGCCGGACGCCGTCGTCGTCCTCGAGATGCGGCAGGGCCGCACCGCCGCCCGGTGTCGAGCGCAGGGCGAACCGCCAGTCCGGGTTCAGCCGCGCCAGCCACAGGGCCCGCGACCCCGCGAACTCCAGTGCCGCCGGACGCAGGTCGGTACGCCCCCGGGCGGCGTCCAGCAACGCGGGAAGCATGTGCGGAGGCGGTGCGAAGCCACGGGCGTTGGCCGCCGCGAGCCACTGGGGGAGCAGCTCCGTCAGGTCGGGCGCGGTGCCCCGGCGGCCGCCGCCGGACGCGCCGGGGCGGTCGGCCAGCAGCAGCGCGAGTCTGCGGGCGGCCGCCGGCGGCAGAGGCGGACGCGGGTCCTCCGGGGCCGGCTGCGGACGCTCCGCCGCCCGGGCCGGACGCAGACCGGCCCGTCGTCGTACGGTCTCCACGGCCGCCGCGTCCAGCAGGGCCACCGGTGCCTCCGGGCCCGGCCCGGTGCCCGGCGGGGTGCGCCGGTCCGTGCCCAGCAGAGCCGTGGTGACGAGCCCCTCCCAGGCGCCCGTCGCGGGCGCGTCCACAGGAGCGGAGGTCCTGTTCATGAGCTTCCTTTCCGTGGGGCGCCCGGGGGTGGTTGAAGGCTCACCCTTACCGGTTGTCCCGGGATGCCTGAAAAATTCGTGGATTTGAGAGAAGGGTGGGTCGCGTCGGAAAGGCCGGGCCGTCGGTGCCGGCGTTGACGTGGGCGTTGGTGTCGGAATCGGCGTCGGCTCAGCACAGGGCTATCGCGTCGCCCGGGCCCTCGGGCCAGGCCGTCAGCGGAGTGAAGCCCTGGTGGCCGCATTCGCCGAAGACCCTGACCGGGGCGCCGCCCGACAGCGCGACGAGCCGCCACAGACCCGGCCGGGAGCGCGCGGCGGGAGTGAGCGGCAACGCCGCGTCCTCGTCCTCGTCCGCCAACTGCCAGGAGTCGCCGTCCGGGGTGGGAACGACCCGGCCCAGCGTCACCGGGACGGACTCCAGCCAGGGATCGTCGCGCAGGGCGTCGCCGTAACGGGCGGCCGCCTGGGACGTCGTCACCCCCCGCGGCCGAATCGCCGTCGGCGCGGGCGGCGCGAACTGTTCGCCCAGGGCCACCCGCAGCTGCCCGGCGCCCGGGTAGGCGGACACCTCGGCCTCCAGGGCCAGCCCCACCGGCAGCGCCAGCTCCGGGGCGCGGCCGGCGGCGCCGTAGGAGAGGAGCAGTACGGTGCGGTCGGAGTCGGCGCCGTACAGCCAGATCCGGCGGGTCGTCAGGCGCGTGTCCGCCGTGTCGTACTGGGCGAGCACCAGCCAGCGGTCCCGCACCGGCGGGCCGTCCGCGGGGGCCGGCAGGCCGATGCGGGAGCGGACCGTGGCGGCGAGGGCGTCGGGCAGCCGCTCGCGGCGCAGCCAGCCCTGCCCGAGGAGATGCAGCAGCGCGCACTCCTCCAGCAGACGCACCGGCCAGCCCGGCCCGGTGGACGGGATCGCCCCCAACTCCCGGACCCGGCCGGCCAGGCCCTGCGCCTGGGCGTCGACCATGCGGGCCGCCGTCTCCTCCCACAGGCCGTAACCCGACTGCTCGGCCGTCGCCAGGCCGACGCGCAGCAGATCCGCCAGGCGCTGCTCCAGCTCCACCGCGCCCGCCGTGACCCGCTCCGCCCGCCGCTCCGCCCGGCGCCGCGCCGCCTCCGGATCAGCGGACCCGGACGGCGCACCGGAGCCGTCCCCGGCCTTCTGCTCCTCCGCGCGCTTACGCCGCCCCGCTATCCACTGCTCCGCCCACTCCGGCGCCTCTCCCGTCGGCACCGCTCCGTCGCCGCCCGACCAGAGCAGCAGCAGCCCCAGCGCGTGCTTGCACGGGAACTTGCGGCTCGGACAACTGCACTTGTATGCGGGCCCGGAGGCGTCCGCGATGTCGACGACCGTCTGATACGGCTTGCTTCCGCTGCCCTTGCACAGCCCCCACACCGTCCCCTCGTCGGAACTTCCCGCCTCGGACCACGGCCCCGCCGCGCCGAGTTTGCTCCCCGCTTTGCGTGATGCCGCGTCAGGCGCCAGTGCCAGCACCTGGTCCGCGGTCCAGCGCACCCCCTGCTGAGTCATGCCATCGAAGGTAGATCCCACCACTGACAATCGGGTCCGCGAGTGGCCCCGGCTGGGCGTTTTCGCAGGTCGGAACGCATTGTCAGTGGTGTGGTGCAACGTGGATGCCAGATCCGAACCGGCCGAGCTGGAGGGGGACTCAGCCATGCCTGTGTCCGTAGAACCGACGTCCGTCGACCCGAGCCAGAACGGGTCCGCGCCCGCGAACGCGGGGGCGGGCGCACCCGCGGACGTGACTGAGGCGGAAGCACTGCGGCCGCACGCCGAGGACGCCTTCGCCGGTGAACTCGCCGCGCTGGCCGCGCAGGACGACCGTCCGCGTCCGGCCCGCTGGAAGCTGTCGCCGTGGGCGGTCGCGACGTACCTGCTCGGCGGCACGCTGCCGGACGGCACGGTGATCACACCGAAGTACGTCGGCCCGCGCCGCATCGTCGAGGTCGCCGTCACCACGCTCGCCACCGACCGCGCCCTGCTCCTGCTCGGCGTGCCCGGCACGGCGAAGACCTGGGTCTCCGAGCATCTGGCCGCGGCGGTCAGCGGCGACTCCACGCTGCTGGTGCAGGGCACCGCCGGCACACCGGAGGAGGCCATCCGGTACGGCTGGAACTACGCGCAGTTGCTCGCCCACGGCCCCAGCCGGGACGCCCTCGTGCCCAGCCCGGTCATGCGGGCCATGGCCGAGGGCATGACCGCCCGCGTCGAGGAGCTGACGCGTATCCCGGCCGACGTGCAGGACACGCTCATCACGATCCTGTCGGAGAAGACCCTGCCGATACCGGAGCTGGGGCAGGAGGTACAGGCGGTCCGCGGCTTCAACCTGATCGCCACGGCCAACGACCGCGACCGCGGGGTCAACGACCTGTCCAGCGCCCTGCGCCGCCGGTTCAACACGGTGGTGCTGCCGCTGCCGGAGAGCCCCGAGGCCGAGGTCGACATCGTCTCGCGCCGCGTGGACCAGATCGGCCGCTCGCTCGACCTGCCGGCCGCGCCCGACGGCCTCGACGAGATCCGCCGGGTCGTCACGGTCTTCCGCGAGCTGCGTGACGGGGTCACGACCGACGGCCGGACGAAGCTGAAGTCGCCGAGCGGCACGCTGTCCACGGCCGAGGCGATCTCGGTCGTCACCAACGGACTCGCCCTGGCGGCCCACTTCGGCGACGGCGTGCTGCGGCCGGGCGACGTGGCCGCGGGCATCCTCGGCGCGGTGGTCCGCGACCCGGCGGCCGACCGCGTCATCTGGCAGGAGTACCTGGAGACGGTGGTCCGCGAGCGGGACGGCTGGAAGGACTTCTATCGCGCCTGCCGGGAGGTGAGCGTGTGAGCGGCATGCGGCGGGAACGGCCGCGCGCGCTGCTCAACGGCTCCTTCGGTGGCGTGATGGGTGGTGTGCTCGGTGGAGGCATGGGGTGTGGTCGTCAGAGGTGGGCGTGGACCGGGAGGGGGGCGACGTGACAGGCGGGGAA
>NZ_NGFN01000261.1 GCF_002148965.1 Streptomyces swartbergensis
TGGCAACCCGCTCGCGCGAGCCGGGGGCGGCGGGCTGTGCGGACGCCTGGTTCGACTGGTCCCAGCCGGGGGCGTCCCCCCGCGCAGGCGCCTCGTCCGACCGGCCAAAGCCAGGGGCGGCGGCCCGCGCGCGCTCCYCGTCCGACCGGCCGAGGCCAGGAGCGGCGGGCTGTGCGGACGCCTGGTCCGACTGGCCCGGGCCAGGAGTGGCGGCCCGCGCATCCGCCTGATCAGAGTGGTCCGAGCCGGTCGCGGCGGACCGGGCGAAGCTCATGCCCGCCTCGTCCGGGGCCGGGGCCGCGGGCCGCGCGGCGGCCTGGCCCGTCCGGTCCGGGCCCGGGGCGGCGGGCTGGGCGCCCGCACCGGCCACCGGGTGAGAAGCGAGGGCGCCGGGCTCGATGCCCGGCCGGTCGGAAGAACCGTACGTCTCGTGCGAACCGGCGGCGGGCTGCGTGTTCGTCTGCTCCACCTGGTACGTGCCGGTGGCAACGGTTGTCTCGGCGGACGGCTGGGCGGACCCGTTCGGCTCGTCGGGTATGGCAGGTTCGTTCGAGCGGGGTGATGAAGAGCAGGTGGTCATACTCGCCTCCATGGGGAAGAGTGCGGCCGCTCCTGCGCCCCCCGTCGTGTGACGAGCGACGTTACGCTGACCATTACTAGGCGCCCCCGTCACGCCGTGCCACTCGGGTGAGCCACCGGGATGACCGCCCGCACACGAAAATCCGCCGACGCGGCGACATGTCGGGCCCCGGCCGCAATACAGCCGCCGGAAACGGGAATCCAGGAAGGGACACCCCGTGTCGCGGCACGCCAGGAGGAGGGCAGCCCGTGGATACGACCACAACGGTGATCACCCTGGCCGCGGTTCTCGCGGCCATCGTCCTCGCCTTCGCCGTCGGCGTCCTCGTGCGGTTGGTCAGAACCCGGCGCGAACTGCGGCGCGCGGGACTGCCCACGGGCCCGCGCTGGGTCTTCTGGGGCGCGGTCCTCTATTTCGTGCTGCCCGCCGACGTGCTGCCCGATCCGGTGTACCTGGACGACATCGGCGTCCTGCTGCTCGCTCTGCGCACCGTCCGCGGCTCCCTCGGCGAGCGGGAACGCAGTACGACCACACGCCGAACGGACCACCGGCCGGACCGCCAACCGGCGCGATGACTACGGAAAGTAAGGAAACCAACCACCCGTTCGATTCGTATAAGTCTCTGGGAGCCGAAACGAGTCGGCGGACCGGGTGGCCGTGCCCCTGGATCCGGCTTGGTCGGCGCAGCACCGACGAGGGAGAGACGATGCAACCGTTCGCGCTCAACTACGCGCGCCCGGCAGTGGAGTTGGAAGCTGCCATTCCGTACGTGTACGACGCCGGACAGCAGCTGAACGTGCTCCACGACGGCCGGGTGGCCGCCTCCGACTTCGCCCTGCTGAGAGAGGTCGGCACCACGACGTCCACCGCCGGCTCCAAGACCCACTTCGACGACTGACCGCGGGCCGCCGAAGATGACGGTACTGATCCTCACCTGCGAGGAGGACGTGACCGCGGACATGGTGGTCGTGCACCTGAACGCGACGGGGGCTCCGGTGGTCCGCGTCGACCCCGCCGATCTGACCGGTGGTGTCGCGCTGTCCGGGGAGTACGTCCACGGCCGTTTCCGCGGCCATCTGTCCGCCGGGGGGCGGCTGGTGAGCATCGGGGGGCTGCGGTCGGTGTGGGTACGCAGGCCGGGCATCCCGGCCGGGCGGGCGGCCCAGCCGTCCGCGTGGCTGACCGAGGAGGCCGCCCAGGCGCTCTACGGCATGCTGCGGGGCTCGGACGCGCGCTGGATGAACCACCCCGACGCGGCCCGCCGGGCCCGGCACAAGCCCTGGCAGCTGCGGCTCGCCCAGCGGTGCGGCCTGCCCGTGCCGGCGACGCTGATCACGACCTTCCCGCTCGCCGCCCGCGAGTTCTCGGAGCGCTACCCGGACCTGGTGGTCAAGCCGGTGTCGGGCGCGCATCCGCAGGACCCGCCCCGGGCCGTGCCGACCAGCCGGGTTCCACCGGACACGGACTTCTCCGCGGTCGCGTTCGGGCCGACGTTGCTTCAGCGTCGGATCTCCAAGCGGGCCGACATCCGTCTCACCGTGGTGGGCGACCGGATGCTGGCGGCCCGCAAGGCGACCGCCGCGGACGCGGATCCCGACGAGGTCGACGTGCGGTTCGCGGCGCCCGGCGCGCCGTGGCGCCCCACCGACGTGCCGTCGTGCATCGCGCCGGGCGTCCGGGCCTATCTCCGGGAGGCCGAACTTGCGTACGGGGCCTTCGACTTCGTCGAGGACGCCGACGGGACCTGGTGGTTCCTGGAGTGCAATCAGTCGGGGCAGTTCGGGTTCGTCGAGGTGGAGACGGGGCAGCCGATCGCCCGCACCATCGCCGAGTGGCTGGCGCGCCCCGTTCCCGAGGCGCCGTCGCACGTCAACGGCGCGAAGAGGACGGCCTGTTGAGTACCGGGACCGGCCGTCCACCGGTCCTGGCTCACTGCGGTCGCGGCCCGGGCAGCATGGCCGTACGCTGCCACCCCGTGCCCGGGGAGTGCGGGCGGTCGTAGCCGGGGGACTGCGCGGGCCGCATGACCAGCTCCAGTTCCCTGCTCACGCGTTCGGCCTCGCGGCGAACCTGGGTGGGCACATCGCCGCACTCCGCGATGAGTCGGTCGTAGATGGGGGAATCCTGGAACACCCGTCAACGCGCCTTTCTGCTCGTCGGCCCCATAGCGGGGGCGAGAGAGCCGAGTGTAGGCGGACCGGTGTCCTGGAGTGTGAATTCCCCGGGAGGACTTGACGCAGACCGGACATCCGTGACATGCGGGCAGCCTGGCTCAGGCTCCTGTCGTGGAGCCCGGCCGGACGATCATCAGGACGGTGACCGTGGCCCACAGGAGGTTGAAGATGCCGGTGAACATGGCGAGTTGAACGGTGTTGCGGTGTTCGACGGCCTGTTCGCCCCTCAGTCGGCCGAGGAGTTCCTCCTGGCGGGGCAGGACGAAGGCGACCAGGATGCCGGCGGCAGCGGCGGTCAGTGCGATGGACGTGACGAGCCATCCGCTGCCCAGGACGCCCATCGCGGCGCCGGTGGCGAACCCGAAGAGCGGGACGGTCAGGCCGATACCGGCATAGACGCGGCAGATGCGGTGCAGCAGCGCGACCGTGCTCACCGCCGACGGGTCGGCGGCGTCGCCGCCCGCGGGGACGGCGCGGCGCGCCGCGGGCGGGAACATGCTGGCCGCGACGGTCACGGGACCGATGGCGACGATGGCGGCCAGCACGTGCAGGGACAGCAGGATCTTGGTCACCGGGGCTCTTTCCATGACGCGGTGGACGGTGCGGGGCCCACGTTAGGGAGCCCGGGGGGCGATCACCGATGGGCTGGAACGACAGTTTCCAACGGATTCCCGCCAACTCCTGTGACCTGCCCTCTTGCGCCGCGGGCCGGCGTATCGACGGTTCGTGCGCGTGGCGGGAATGCGCCTAGGGTGGCGGTCATGCACTCCGTGGCGATCCTGGTTCTCGATCGAGTGGTGCCGTTCGACATGGCGGCGCCCCAGCAGACGTTCGCCTGGACCCAGATGCCGGACGGGCGCCCGGCCTACCGGGTCCGGTTGTGTGCCGAGACGCCGGAGGTGCGCGCGGACGGCGGTTTCACCCTGCGCGTCGACCGGGGGCTGGAGGCGCTGGCGGAGGCCGACACGATCATCGTGCCGGGCTGCTCCCCGGAGGCCGCGCCGCCGTCCGAGCCGGTGCTGGCGGCGCTGCGGCAGGCGGCCGCGGCCGGTACGCGGATCGCGTCCGTGTGCGTGGGCGCCTTCGTGCTGGCGCAGGCGGGGCTGCTGGACGGGTTGCGCGCCACCACGCACTGGGTGGCCGCGGGTGACCTGGCCCGCCGTTTCCCGCAGGTCGAGGTGGAGCCGGACGTGCTGTACGTCGACAACGGGCAGATCCTCACCTCGGCCGGAGCGGCCGCCGCGCTGGACCTGTGCCTGCACATGATCCGGCGGGATCTGGGGTCGGCGGTCGCGGCGAACATCGCGCGGATGTCGGTCATGCCGCTGGAACGGGAGGGCGGACAGGCCCAGTTCATCGTGCACGAGCACCCGCCGGTGCCCGGGGGTCGGCGCTGGAGCCGGTGCTGGAGTGGATCGAGGACAACCTCGCGCACGAGGTGACGCTGGGCGCGCTGGCGGAGCGTGCGGGGATGAGCGAGCGGACCTTCGGCCGCCGCTTCCGCGAGCAGACCGGCACCACGCCGTTGCAGTGGCTGCTGCGGGCGCGGGTGCGACGCGCCCAGTACCTGCTGGAGAACACCGACCACCCCGTGGAACGGATCGCGCGGCAGGCGGGGTTCGGCTCGCCGACGGCGTTCCGGGAGCGGTTCCGCAAGGTGGTGGGCACGACGCCGTACGCGTATCGCACGGCGTTCCACGGGAAGGCGAACGCCCCGGCGGCCCGTTCACAGGCCGCCGGGGCGACACCCGGTTCGTGACCGGGCCCTACGAGATGTCAGCCGACCAGCGTCAGACCGTTCTCCCCGTCCGCGTCCGCTTCCTCGGACCGCTCCTTGGTGAGCAGCAGGGCGTCGGCCTTGGCGATGGCGTCGGTGATGTCGGACGTTCCCATCATCACGCACAGCGTGTAGCTGACGTCCTCAAGCCGGCGTGCCGCCGTCGGCACGTGCCTCTCCGCCTGAGCGATCCTCAGCGACGCATACCGCGTCAGCAACTCCCTGACGACCTTCCGGTCCGGTACGAGCACGTAGCGCCCCTCTCTCTGTTTTCGCTGCGTCTGCCCGAACCACGCGGAAACATTCACACGTTTTTCTCACAGGGGGCGGATCTGACGAAAAATGATCGTCTCTGACTAGCCGCCAGGTGAGCTGGCCGGTGTGCAGGGCCGTGTAAGCCCCATTCCGGCGCAGGAGGTCCTGGTCACGGATGAGGGCCCGGGCGATGGCGAGCCGCTGCCGCTGCCCGCCGGACAGCCGCGCGCCGTGCTCACCGACCAGCGTGTCCAGGCCCCTGGGGAGCGGGTCGAGGGTGTTCATGTCGGTGCCGTCGAGGTGAGGGGCTGGTGCTGGACGACCGTGTCGACGATGGACGCGGTGATCAGCGGCAGCAGCCGGACGGGGCTGTGCTTGACGGTGAAGACGACGACGGCCGCGAGGAGTCGCCGGCGGTCGGCGCGGAACAGGTAGGCGCGTGTGCGGATCGGGTGCTCGCCCCGGTAGCGGTGGTCGAGCGGTCTTTCCCACGACGATGCCATCGGCGGTGGTCCTCCCCGGTTGCCGGTGCGTAGGGCGGGCTCTTGGCAGCACGAGACCCGGGGGCGGCGCGTGGCCGCCCCCGGGTCTCGTGGGTCTGCTCAGGCGGCGTCCAGCTCCGCCAGTTCCTCCGGCGTCAGGGTGAGGTCGGTGGCGGCGAGCGAGTCGCGGATGGTCTCGGGGCGGCTGGCGCCCGGGATCGGGACGACCACGGGCGACTTGGCGAGCATCCACGCCAGGCACACGCGCTGCGGGCTCACGCCGTGTGCCTCGGCGATGCGGGCGAAGGGGGCGTGGCCCGAACCGAGTTCGCCGGCCTTCGAGATGCCGCCGAGGGGGCTCCAGGGCAGGAACGCGATGCCGAGTTCGTCGCACAGGTCCAGCTCCGGCTCGCTGGAGCGGAAGGCCGGGGAGAACTGGTTCTGCACGGAGACCAGGCGGCCGCCGAGGATCTCGCCGGCCAGCTGGATCTGCTCGGGGTTCGCGTTCGAGATGCCGGCCATGCGGATCTTGCCCTCGTCCAGCAGGTCCCGGATCGCGCCGACGGACTCGGCGTAAGGGACGCGCGGGTCGGGGCGGTGGAACTGGTAGAGCCCGATGGCCTCGACGCCGAGCCGGCGCAGGGACGCCTCGCAGGCCTCCTTGAGGTGGCGGGGGCTGCCGTCCAGCGTCCAGCTGCCGTCGCCGGGGCGCAGATGGCCGCCCTTGGTGGCGACCAGGACGTCGCCGCCGCGGTCGTGGGAGGCGAGGGCCTTGGCTATGAGGGTCTCGTTGTGACCGACCTCGTCGGCGTCCCGGTGGTAGGCGTCCGCGGTGTCGATCAGGGTCACCCCGGCGTCGAGCGCGGCGTGGATGGTGGCGAGGGAGCGTTCCTCGTCGGGTCGTCCCTCGATGGACATGGGCATCGCGCCCAGGCCGATCGCGCTGACGTCGACATCACCGATGCGGCGGGTGTGCATGTGCTCGTGACCTCTTCCGGCTGTCGTTCCGGTTGTCGTTCCGGCTGTCGGGCGATGGTGCATTCCAGCCTGGACGCCGGACGGCCCGGGGTCCAATAGAAGAAGGAGAACGCATTCAGCACTCGGGCAGCTGAATCGCGCCCGCCCCTCGCCGGCCGGGTTGGCGGTCCCTTGTCACACGGGGATGAAACCCCGCACCGGAGGACTCAATTCCCCCACACAGAACGGCGATCAGCACGGCGCTCCCCCGCCTCGCTGCCATATTCGAAAACCACTTCGGAGGTGGTTGTGAGCACAGAGGTGACAGCATCCGGTCCGGGGGAAACGACGGCGCACCTGCCCGGGAGCACAGCGGAGCGCGTCGCCGGCCTGGAGCGCCGCCGGGACCAGGCGGTGGCCCCGGGCGGACCGCGCAGACGCGGGGAGTTCTCGGCCCGGGAGCGGATCGAACGGCTCGTGGACAAGGACTCCTTCACGGAGACCGGCCTGTTCGTCCGGGCCCGGCCCACCGGGGAGGACGCCCGCCGCCCCTACGGCGACGGGGTGATCACCGGGTACGGCACGGTCGACGGCCGCCCGGTGTGCGTGTTCGCCCAGGACTCCACGGTGTTCGGCGGCAGCATGGGCGAGGCCTTCGGGGAGAAGACCGTCGCCCTGATGGAGCTCGCTCTGAAGACGGGCTGCCCGGTCATCGGCCTCAACGACTCCGGCGGAGCCCGCATCCAGGAGGGTGTCGCCTCCCTCGCCCTCTACGCCGAGCTGGTGCGCCGCAACGTCAAGGCGTCCGGAGTGATCCCCCAGATCTCGGTGGTCCTCGGGCCCTGCGCGGGCGGCGCCGCGTACTCGCCGGCGATCACCGACTTCACGGTGATGGTGGACGGCGCCTCGCACATGTTCGTCACCGGCCCCGACGTCATCGAGACGGTCACCGGCGAACGCACCACCGCCGAGGAGCTGGGCGGCGCCCGCACCAGCAACACCGTCAACGGCAACGCCCACTTCCTGGCCGCCGACGAGGAGGACGCCCTCGACACCGTGCGCGACCTGCTGTCGTACCTCCCGGCCAACAACCTGGAACGGCCCCCGGAGTACGCCCCCGGGCATCCGCCGCCCGGCGCCGACCTCGACGAGGTCGTCCCGGACCGGCTGGGCGAGGCGTACGACATGCGGGCGATCCTGCACGCGGTCGTCGACGACGGTGAACTGCTCCAGGTGCAGGAGCTGTTCGCGCCGAACATCATCTGCGCCCTGGCCCGGATCGAGGGCCGCTCGGTGGGAGTCGTCGCCAACCAGCCGCTGCACGCCGCCGGGGTCCTCGACATCGACGCCTCGGAGAAGGCGGCGCGGTTCGTGCGGTTCTGCGACGCGTTCGGCATCCCGCTGCTGACCTTCGCCGACGTGCCCGGATATCTGTCCGGGGTGCGGCAGGAGCAGGCCGGCATCATCCGGCGCGGAGCGAAACTGCTGTACGCCTACGCCGAGGCGACCGTCCCCAAGGTCACGGTGGTGGTGCGCAAGGCGTACGGCGGCGGATACGCGGTGATGGGCTCCAAGCATCTGGGCGCCGACGTGAACCTCGCGTGGCCCACGGCCCGGATCGCCGTCATGGGCGCCGAGGGGGCGGTGGGCGTCCTGCACCGGCGCGAACTCGCCGCGGCCGACGACCCCGAGGCGCTGCGCGCCCGCCTGCTCAGCGCCTACGAGCGCACCCACGGCACGCCCTACCTCGCCGCCGAGCGCGGCTATGTCGACGCCGTCATCGCGCCGCGCGAGACCCGGGAACAGGTCTGCCGCGCGCTGCGCGCCCTGCGCGGCAAACGCGCGCCGATGCCGGAACGCCGGCACGGCAACATCCCGCTCTGATCTCCCCGTCCGCGACCCGTAAGCCGATCCGCGCCATAAGCCGATCCGCAGATCCGCACCGCAAGCAGATCCGCACCGCAAGCCGATGCGCGCCGTACGCGATCCCCGCCGTACGCCGATCCCGCGCCGTGAGGAGCCCCGCCTGATGGACAGCCGCCGCCCCCCGCTCGCGCCCGTGTGCCCCACGCTGCCGGAGTACGTCCGGCACTGGGCCGAAAGCACCCCGGACCGCAGGGCGTTCACCTTCGTCGAGCACCCGGCACCGCACTCACGCGGCGTCCACCGCACCCTGACCTGGCGCCGCCTGGACGTACGGGTGCGGGCACTGGCCGCGCGCCTCACCGACCAGGCCGGCCCGGGGGACCGGGTCGCACTGCTGTGTCCGCAGGGCACGGAGTACGTGACCGCGTTCCTCGCTGCCCTGGCCGCCGGGCTGGTCGCCGTGCCGCTGTATCCGCCGGGCCTGCCCGGGCACGCGGACCGGCTCGCGGGTGTCCTGGCCGACGCGCGGCCCTCGGTCGTCGTGACCACGAGCCGCTGCCGGGACGAGGTGCGTGACTTCCTCGGCCCCGAGGGACCGCGGATCGTGGTGGCGGACCAGGTGCCCGACGACGCCGCCCGCGACTGGCGGCCCGTCCCGCCGGACGCCGAGGCGACCGCCTATCTCCAGTACACCTCCGGTTCGACCCGTGCCCCGGCGGGTGTGGAGATCAGCCACGGCAACGTCGTCGCGAACGCCCGCCAGGCGCTCACCGCCTACGGTGCCGACACCCGCCAGGTGACGTGCGTGGGCTGGCTCCCGCTCTACCACGACATGGGTCTGGTGCTCAGCGTCGCCGCCCCGGTGGCGCGAGGGGCGCTGTCGGTGCTGATGGACCCGGCCGCGTTCCTGCACGAGCCGGTGCGCTGGCTGCGGCTGCTCGCCGCGCATCCGAACGCCGTGAGCGCCGCGCCCAACTTCGCCTACGACTACTGCGCCGCGAGCGTCTCCGAAGACCAGAAGGCGGGCCTGCGGCTGGACCGGGTGACCGCGCTGATCAACGGCAGTGAGCCGGTCCGCCCGGGCACGGCGGACCGTTTCCACGCCGCGTTCGCCGGGCAGGGCCTGGCACCGCGGACGCACTGCCCGTCGTACGGGCTGGCCGAGGCCACCGTGTTCGTCTGCGCGGCCCGGCCGGGTGAGCCGCTCAGCCGGTTCGCGCTCGACCGTGACGCCCTGGCCGCCGGGAAGGCCCTGCCGGCGCGGCCGGACGATCCCCGGGCGGTGCTGCTGGCGGGCTGTGGCACCCCGGCGGGCCAGCGGGTCCGTATCGCCGACCCGGTGACGCGGGCCACGCTGTCGGAGGGCGAGGTCGGCGAGATCTGGGTGCAGGGGCCCAATGTCGGCCGGGGCTACTGGAACCGGGGAGCGCAGGACGTCTTCGGCGCCGAGTTCGCGGACCCCGCGGCCGGTCCGGGCGGCTGGCTGCGGACGGGCGATCTGGGGACGGTGCTGGAGGGGCAGCTCGTCGTCACGGGGCGGTTGAAGGACCTGATCATCGTCGACGGCCGCAACCACTATCCGCAGGACGTCGAGGCGACGGCCCAGGACGCGGACCCGGTGGTGCGCCGGGACCGGCTCGCGGCGTTCGCCGTGCCGGGCGGCGGGGGTGAGCGGGTGGTGATCGTGGCGGAGCACGCGCGGACCGCGCGCCTCGACGGGCTCGACGTGCCGGCCGTGGTGCGGGCCGTGCGCGGTGCCGTCTCCGCCCGGCACGGGCTGCGGCTCGCCGACGTCGTCCTGGTGCCGCCGGGCACGGTGCCGCGTACCTCCAGCGGGAAGGTGTCGCGGGCCCTGACCCGGGCCCGGTATCTGGAGGGCGCGTACGGCGGGCAGGCCGGTACGGCGACGGCGGGTGCCGCGGGATGAGCCCCGTCGACGAGGGCGCACTGCGCCGGCTGATCGCCGAACGGGTGGCCGTCTGGTACGGCACCCCTCCCGAGGCCGTCCCGATGGACCGGCCCCTCGCCGACCTCGGCATGTCCTCGCGGGACGCGGTCGCCCTGGCCGGTGAACTGTCCCGGGCCACGGGCCGCGAGCTGCCGACGACGCTGCTGTGGGAGACGCCCACCGGTCAGGCGCTGGTGGCGCGGCTGTGCGGCACGGAGGCCCCGGTCGCCTCCGGAGCCGAGGCGGCGCCGGTGCCGCGGGCCGGACTGCCGGGCGGGACGGCCGAGCCGGTCGCGGTCGTCGGGGTCGGCTGCCGGCTGCCCGGCGGGGTGCACGGCCCGGACGGCTACTGGCGGCTGCTGAGCGAGGGTGTCGACGCGATCCGGCGCGTCCCGGAGGACCGCTGGCGCGACTTCACCGCCTTCCCGCCCGCCGACGCGCATCCGTACGGCGGCTATCTCGACGACATCGCCGGGTTCGACGCGGACTTCTTCCGCATCACCCCGCGCGAGGCGGCGGTGATGGACCCCCAGCAGCGGATCCTGCTGGAGGTCGTCCACGAGGCGCTCGACCACGCCGCCGTCCCGGCCGGGTCCCTGGCGGGCACCGCCACCGGGGTGTTCGTCGGTGTCTCCGCCCCCGAGTACGGGCAGCTCACCGGCGCCGATCCGACCGCCGTGGATCCCTGGGCACCGGCCGGGGGCGCCCTGAGCGTGACCGCCGGACGGCTCGCCTACGTCCTCGACACCCGGGGGCCGAGCCTGGCCGTCGACACGGCCTGCTCGTCCTCGCTGGTCGCCGTGCACCACGCCTGCGTCAGCCTGCGCACGGGCGAGAGCGATACGGCGATCGCCGCCGGCGTCAACCTGCTGCTGTCGCCGGCCGTCACCGTCGCCTTCCGCAGAGCGGGCGCGCTCGCACCGGACGGGCGGTGCAAGCCGTTCTCGGCGGCGGCCGACGGCATCGGGCGCGGCGAGGGCTGCGCGGCCGTGATCCTGAAGCGGCTCTCCGACGCCGAACGGGACGGCGATCGCGTGCTGGCCGTCATCCGGGCCACCGCCGTCAACTCCGACGGC
Source organism: Streptomyces swartbergensis (assembly GCF_002148965.1). Classification (GTDB taxonomy): domain Bacteria; phylum Actinomycetota; class Actinomycetes; order Streptomycetales; family Streptomycetaceae; genus Streptomyces; species Streptomyces swartbergensis. The sequence goes on from NZ_NGFN01000261.1 coordinate 11,116, forward strand.
CGCTCCAACGGCCTGATGGCGCCCAACCCGGCCGCTCAGCAGGCGCTGTTGGAGAGCGCCTACGCGCGGGCGGGGCTCGCCGTGGCGCAGGTCGACTACGTGGAGGCGCACGGCACCGGCACCCCGCTGGGCGACCCGATCGAGGCGGGCGCGCTGGGCGCGGTGCTCGGCGCGGGCCGGGACCCGGACCAGCCGCTGCTGCTGGGTTCCGTCAAGGGCAACCTGGGACATCTGGAGTCCGCCGCGGGCATCGCGGGCCTGGTGAAGACCGTGCTGGCCCTGCACCACGACAGCATTCCGCCGTCCCTGCACTGCGCGGACGGCACGTCCCTCGCCGACGAGCGGCTGAGGGTGGTGACCGAGCCGGAGCCCTGGCCCCGCTACGGCGGCACCGCCCTCGCGGGCGTCTCCGGGTTCGGCTTCGGCGGCACCAACGCGCATGTGGTGCTGGAGGAGGCACCGCCCGGCCTGGTCCCCGTACGGCCGGCCGAGGAGCCCGCCGCCCGCCTGTACGTGCTGTCCGACCTCGACTCCGGGCGCGTCCGCGACACGGCGGGCAGGCTCGCCGACTGGCTGCGCGAGAGCACCGCGCACCCCGCCGACGTGGCCCGGACCCTGGCCGGGCGCACCGGCCGCGGTCCCGTACGCGCCGCCGTGGTCGCCCGGGACCGCGCCGAACTCTCCGACGCACTCGGCGCGTTGGCGGCGGGGCGCCCGGACGCGCGGGTGGTGAGCGGTGACCGCGACCGGGTGGGGCGGGGCCCGGTGTGGGTGTTCTCCGGCTACGGCAGCCAGTGGCCGGGCATGGGGCGCAGGCTGCTGGCGGAGGAACCCGCGTTCGCCGCCGCCGTGCAGAAACTCGACCCGCACCTTGCCCCGGAGTGCGGCCTGTCCCTGTACGACCACCTGTCCTCCGGGGCCGGTCTCGACCGTCTGGACGTCGCCCAGCCCGTGCTGTTCGGCCTTCAGCTGGCACTCGCCGAGCTGTGGCGTTCGTACGGGGTCGAGCCCGCCGCCGTGATCGGCCACTCCATGGGCGAGGTGGCGGCTGCGGTGTGCGCGGGCGCGCTGGACGTGGCGGACGGGGCGCGTGTCATCGCCGTACGGGCCCGGCTGCTGAGCGGGCTGAGCGGCGGCGCGATGGCCGTGGTGGACCTGGACGACGCCGAACTTGAGTCCCTGGAGCGGGACTTCCCTGGTGTGCACGTCGCCGTGCACTCCTCTCCCCGGCAGAAGGTCGTCACGGGCGAGGAGGCCGCGGTGGCCGGGCTCG
>NZ_NGFN01000262.1 GCF_002148965.1 Streptomyces swartbergensis
CAATCACGAGCAACACCCTCTCCACGCCGGAGTCCCGGTCGTCCTCCGCTACGACCCGAGGGACCCACGCCGGGTCGTGGTCGTACACCAGAAGGACGGAAGGCCGGCGAATGTGTCGTACTCGGCGGGGGCGCATCTGGCTTGGGGGGTCTCTTGCGTGCTGCTCGGGTTGGGGATGGGAGCGGGCGCGTTCTGGTGACGCCCCGGACGCCTCACCCCACCGGCGACCCGCCGYCGAACCGACCCGGCGTACGCCGAGCTGCTGACGCATTCACCCACGCCGGGTGCCTGGAGCCAACCAGTTGCGCTCCCCACCTGCGGCCCCCGCCTCTCCGGGCCGCCCACTCGCTTCTCTCCCGTGCTGGAGCGGCCCGGGTCAAGGGTGGCCCGCAGGGCCATCGGCGCCAGCCGACGCGGAACGCAGCGCAGCGGAGTGAAGCGCCCTTGAGGTGGGCCGCGGAAGCACGACACTGACCAGGAAGCGGGCGGCCCCGACAGCAGCAGCGTCTCGCGGAGGCAGTTCGTACGAGGGGTCAAGCCCCTGCGGCCAAATCCCATGACACGGCCGTGGGAGAACCCGCCCAGTCTCCGGTGTTGGTGCGCCAGATCGACGCGATGCCGTGATCCTCCAGGTACTCGGCGTAGTGCCCAATGTCTTCCGTGAAGAGGGCAACAAGGTGCGGCTTCGGCTCGCCGCGCTTCTCGTGCCAGTAGTAGCTGTACTCGTAGAGCTGACCTACGGCTTGCCGGACAGCTTCGGTGGCGTTGCCCTTCTTCACGGCCTTGCCCTCCACGAGCCAGGACCGCTGCCGGTTCTCAGCGGGACGGCGTAGGACCAGGTCTCTCGGATACATGCCTTGCGTGATGGGGGTATACCCGCGCGTGACGACATGGAGGCCGAAGGCCTCAATGAGCTCCTCGTGGTGGCGTTCCCTGCGTCGGCGCCCGCCCTTGATGCGGACGTAGTAGTCACTGCTGCTGTTCGGGCGAAAGCCGTCCAGGGGATCGTCAGCAGTGGAGTGTCCGTCACCCTCGTACAGAAAAGGCTCGTTCTCTCGCGGCTGCTGAAGCCAGACGCGATAGCTTGCAGCAGCGTCGCGAAGCAGCAGAGACGCCACGTGCAGTTCCTCTGCGAGGACTTCCTCCGATGGCATGCTCGCGATCTCGTACCGACGGGCTACGACGCTCGCTGCCTCGTACGCACGGGGGCGTTCGAGGCTAGATCGGAAGGCCGGCGTATGACTCCAACGCCTGGCCAGCTCGGGTTCCATTCCTGCCCGGAGGTGCCTTGCTCGCCGCTTCAGCTCCCTCCGCAGGTCTCCCTGCTTGGGGTACTCATCCGAAAGCTTCGTCACGCCCTGCTGCATCGTGAGGGTCACGGACGTCAAAGTCGAGTCGAAGATGTAGGCGAGGTACAGCCCCTCTTGAGCCTGCGTGTTGATCGATCTACCGAACACGCCGATCCACGGAGTACTACTCGCAGATCCCTTCCCGCCGTATCCCGCGGCGGAGAAGCCCTGTGGTAGCGGCAAATCCGACATCCTCTCGACCTCCCGGAGGAGGTCTTGGGCTGGTACGCCGCTGGCCGTACCGGCCTTGGGGTCGTAGGTCTCCGCTATACGTATGAGGAGGTCACGTAAGTGCACGTCCAAAAAGTAACCCGGTTTGATCAGTTGTGTCACTTAGGGATCAGCTCGTCGCGTGCCAACGACCGCACTTGCCCAACGCTCGAAGCTGTCTGCACGGCTCCGGACGCTGTCAGAGCCTCTTGATAGAAAGGGCCATCGTCGATCAACGCGATCAATCGGGGGAGCCTGCCTGTGCCTGAGAGCCGTACCGACGTCTCGGCCCCGGCCGATGGACTGTACGAGCAGCTGATCACGCTCCGTTTCGAGCAGCAGCTGAAGGAGTTGGTCAGCCTCGGCTGGCATCCCGTAAGTGAAGCTGTGGGCCCAGAGTCAGGGCCGCACATCCTGGCGTCGCATATTGCGCGAACGGTTCGACGTGTGCTGAAGAACCTCCCGGCAGAGGAGCGGGTCTACGCAGCGAATCACATCCTGGAGTCCATCAGCACACTGCAAGGTGCACAGGAGTGGGTGGACCTGATCGCAGACGGACCACGCCAACTCCTTGCACTGACCCGGCAAGAGGCACCCGGCGTCTTTGCCGTACGCCCGGGCATCCCGCTCTCCGACGCGGCTCTGATCACCAACTCTCCCGATGACCCGAGCCTCGGCTTCGAACTGCGCGCAGAGCTCGCCACAGCTGACCGGGTAGACCTGCTGTGCGCCTTCGTGAAGTGGCATGGTCTCCGGATCATCGAGCAGTCACTCAAGGCAGCCCATGCCCGAAAGGTGCCGATACGGGTCATCACGACGACCTACATCGGCGCGACCGAGCGGCGCGCGTTGGACCGACTCGTGGAGGAGTTCAACGCGCAGGTCAAGGTCAACTACGAGACGCGCTCGACACGGTTGCACGCCAAGGCATGGCTCTTCCGCCGCCGAAGTGGGTACGACACGGCATACGTAGGCAGCTCGAACCTGTCCAAGGCAGCGCTTCTCGATGGCCTGGAGTGGAACGTCCGCCTGTCCTCAGTCGCCACTCCCGATGTACTGCGCAAGTTCGAAGCCACCTTCGACGCCTACTGGAGTGACCCATCCTTCGAGGCGTACGACCCGAAGGCCGATGGCGAGCGCCTTCAGGAAGCCTTGGCCATCGCGGGCGGAACCTCGTCGCCATCCGCTGCTCGCAGGATCACGTTGTCAGGCCTAGAAGTACGGCCGTATCCGCATCAGCGCGACATGCTGGAACGGTTGGAGGTCGAGCGGGAGGTGCACGACAGGCACCGGAATCTGCTCGTGGCAGCCACAGGCACAGGCAAGACCGTGATGGCGGCACTGGACTACAAACAACTGCGTAAGAAGCACGGCAGTGACCTGCGGCTGCTCTTCGTTGCTCACCGCAAGGAGATACTCGAGCAGTCTATGAGGACGTACCAAGACGTCTTGGTAGACGCGAACTTTGGCGAGTCACTGCACAGTGGTGAAATCCCAGAGCGCTGGTCTCACGTCTTCGCCAGCGTGCAGTCACTTAACGCAAAGGGCCTTGATCGTCTCGCTCCCGATCACTTCGACGTGATTGTGATCGATGAGTTCCACCACGGAACCTCACCGACGTACCGGAAGATTCTTGATCACTTCCAACCCTTGGAGCTGCTCGGGCTCACTGCCACGCCTGAACGCATGGACGGCAAGAACATCCAGGACGAGTTCTTCGATGGTCGGATCGCCGCCGAAATGCGACTGTGGGAGGCGCTAGAGAACGATCTCCTCAGTCCATTCCACTACTTCGGCATTAGCGACTCCACAGACCTGAGCACGGTGGAGTGGAAGCGCGGGGCGTATGACCCAGCCACATTGAGTAATGTGCTCTCGAGCAACGTCCGTCGTGCCCGGCTGGTCGTGAAATCAGTGAAGGAGAAAGTTACCGATCCCAGCACGATGCGGGCGCTGGGCTTCTGTGTATCAGTCGCCCACGCCCAGTTTATGGCTGAAGCCTTCCGCACGGCCGGCCTCAATGCCATTGCTCTGTCCGGGGAGACGCCGGCCGAGCAGCGCAAGCAGGCGCTGGACGACCTAGCGTCAGGTGTGCTCCAGGTGATCTTCTCGGTCGACCTATTCAACGAAGGCCTCGACATCCCAGACGTGGACACACTGCTCCTCCTGCGCCCCACCTCAAGTGCCACAGTCTTCTTGCAGCAGTTGGGCCGTGGACTCCGCCGGTCCGAAGGCAAAGCGGTGCTCACCGTGCTGGACTTCATCGGACAGCATCGCAAGGAGTTCCGCTTCGAGAACCAGTTTCGGGCGCTGACCAACCTGACCCGAAAACGACTGCTGGACCACATCGAGCACGACTTCCCGCAGCTCCCATCCGGCTGCCAAATCATCCTTGAGGAGAAGGCCAAGAAGTTGATCATCGCCAACATCAAGGATCAGATCGGCGTCAATGTGACGGCACTTGCGCGCGAGGTGGCGGATTATGCCGAGCCAATGCTCAGCCGCTACCTGGAAGAGAGCGGCCGTGAACTCAAGGAGCTCTACCGGGGGAACGGGAACTCCTGGACGGGCCTGCTTCGCCGAGCAGGACTCTTGAAAGACGAGGCACCGGAAGGTGAAGCAGCGCTCCTCAAGCGCATCCCGGCATTTCTCCACGTGGACGATCCACTCCGTGTGGCGGCTTACACGCGCATGTTGGAGGACAACGCTCCTTCTTACAACGAGCTCGATGAGCAGGGGCAGGCGTACGCTCGCATGCTCTTCTTCCAGCTGTGGCCGCTCGGCGGCTGGACCCGCAAAGGCTTCACTAGCTACGACGCCGGCTTCACAACGCTTCGCAAGCAGCAGGCCATGCGGAGTGAGCTCCGTCAGGTGTTGGCGTACAACTTGGCCCACACAGAGCACGTACCGATTCCGCTCCTCGGGATCAGCGACGAAGCCGGGATCCCGCTGACCGTGCACGCCTCGTACAGCCGTGAAGAGATACTGCCCGCTCTTGGCGAGTCCAGCATCGGCGGCTTTATGCCCGGAGACTTCCGCGAAGGTGTGAAGTGGTGCGAGTCCATCAAGACGGATGCCCTCCTCATCACCCTGGAGAAGGACGAGAAGGACTTCTCTCCGCAGACCCGCTACCACGACTACGCCCTGAGCGAGACCCTCTTCCACTGGGAGTCCCAAAACCAGACCTCGGAGACCTCTCCCACAGGTCTGCGCTACCAGCGGCATGCCAGTGAAGGCAGCCACGTGTTGCTCTTCGTACGCCGCTACAAGACGACGGACATCGGCGGTGCCCAGCCGTGGATACTGCTGGGCTCTGCCGAGTACGTAGAGCACACGGGCAGCAAGCCCATGGCGATCACATGGCGACTGAAGCACCCGATTCCAGCCGATGTCTGGACCTACTCTGCGATCTCAGCCGGGTGACGCCTTACGCCCCTTCACACAGGGCTGCGCACTCGGCCTCGAATCGCATCTGCGCTCGGTCGAGTGTGTCGTCCGCGTCGCGGCCGTGGGCTTGGAGCCAGTGAAGGAAGTCGGTGATCGCCACCGATCACCGTCCTGAGCATGAGACGGTGATCGAGTTCCCGAAGCGCATGATGCAGTTCTTCCCGGAGGTGAGCGGTGGGGGCGGAACCGACGCTTGAGCAGCGGCTACGGAACTGCCGGGCCTCGGCCGTGCATCTGGAGATGCGCGACGGTTACATGCGCTCGGATCCGCGGTTCATCGCATGGCAGCACGGTGTCCGCAACGCACCCGAGGACAACGATCCCTCCCTGCGGCCCTGGCTCGCTCTGGCTGCCGAGCTGGCCGGCCGGGGTGTCGAGGTTCGCCGTGCCCGCATCGTCTCAGAGCCGGTGAGCGACTACGTCGAGTTCGAGCACCATGTGACCGGTGCCAATGTCGCAGCCGGCGAGAAGGTCCGGTGGCTGTCGCGGCGCAGGGCGTCGGACATCGCCCTGCCCGGTAACGACTTCTGGCTGCTGGACGGCAGTGTCGTTCTGTTTCACCACTTCGACGGAAACGGCGAACTCGCACCAGACGACGAGACCTGCACGGACGACCCGGCGACCGTGAAACTGTGCAGCTCGGCGTTCGAGGCAGTGTGGGAGCGGGGCACCCCGCATGAGCTATACCAGCCGCCGGTCCGGTAGGCCTGATGGAGATTTCATCAGTTGCCGTCATCGTCCGGTGTTGTCGAGGCCCGGCGAGCGCTCGGCCAAGACCTGCGTGAGATCCGGAAGGGGTGAGCCTGAGCTCAGCCGAGCCCTTGTTGCCCTTGGATAGTCTTCCCCCATGATTCGCGCAGTGGTCTTCGACGTAGGTGAGTGCCTCGTAGACGAGACCCGGGAGTACGGCACTTGGGCCGACTGGCTGGGTGTGCCGCGGCACACCTTCCATGCGATGTTCGGGGCCGTGATCGCCCAGGGCCGTGACTACCGCGAGACGTTCCAGGAGTTCCGCCCCGGGTTCGATCTCTATGAGGAGCGGGATAAGCGGGCTGCTGCCGGGCAGCCGGAGAGCTTTGGGGAAGAGGATCTGTACGAGGACGTCCGGCCAGCTCTGCGGCAGCTTCGGGCCGACGGGCTGTGGCTCGGTATCGCCGGGAACCAGACCGTGCGGGCCGGAGGCATTCTGCGGGCGCTGTTCTCCGACGACGTCGACTTGATCGGTACGTCGGACGACTGGGGCGCCAGCAAGCCCGCCCCCGAGTTCTTCAAGCGGGTGGCCGACGCAGTGCCCTTCGAAGTCGGCGAGATCCTGTACGTGGGCGACCGGTGCGACAACGACATCAGTCCTGCCAGGCAGGCGGGTATGCACACGGCGCTTGTGCATCGCGGACCCTGGGCCACCATTCAGTGGAGTAGCACCGAGGCCTTGGAGTTGCCGACCTTCCGTGTCGAAGGGCTGCTTGAACTGAGCGGCCAAGTGGGCGAGTTCAACGCCTCAGCGCGCTGAGTGTCGTAGACCAGTCGTACAGGCGGTCGTCGAGGTCGCGGACGCAGCTCTCGTGCTGGTGGGGCGTGAGCGCACGACGGACTTCGCGTACGCGGTCCATGCCGGTGGCGTACCAGGTGAGTGCCAGCTGATCGAGCGCCTTGCCCGCGTACTCGCAGGCCGCCTCGGGTTTGCCGGACGCCGCCTCGACGGCTGCCAGGTCGCCGTAGACGACTGTGCGTTGCTTCTCCTCACCCGGGGTCATGGCTTCGAGCGCCTGGAGCAGCGCGGCACGGGCTTGCGGGAGGTGGCCGGCGAGCAGCTGGGTGTTGCCCTTGAAGGCCGCGAGTCGCGCCGGGGAGAACCAGTCCATCCACGAAGGGGAGGGATGCTCGTTGCCAGCCTCAAGGGTGTCCTCGGCATGGCCGATCAGGTGCAGGGCGGTGCGGGTGTTGCCGCACCTGGTCTCGCATTCGGCCTCGACGGCGTCCAGCCACGCTAGAAATTCCGCAGAGGCAGGGGCGCGGCGCGCGTAGGTGCGTGCCGCGATCATGCGTTCCTGAGCTCCTTCCTGATCACCTGCCCAGCCCGGGATGAAGGCCATGTGCGCGATGATCGCCGAACCGAGCAACGGGTCGTCGGCCTCGCCTGCGGCTTGCAGGGCGAGGAGAAGCGTGTCATGTGCCGTGGTCGGCTCGGAGAGATCGAAGAATTCGATCCGGCCCGCGAGGAGGTAGGTCTCCGCCAGCGCCGCGGCAATCGTGCGTCGGGTGGAGTCCGACGTCTCCGGCAGTAGGGCGCAGCCGAGCGTCGCGTGCGCCAGGACAGCCGGGTGCAGTTTGGTCGGTGCGACCGACCAGTAGAGCCGACGGTGGGAGCGGGTGACCGCATCGAAGTCCGGCCCGGCGGTGACCGGTTGCAATGCGGCCGAGGCTCGGCCTCGCCCCATCGCCAGCCCGAAGGCGGCCGTCCCACCGGCAACCAGGGTGCGCCGGACGGGGTCGGGTGTCGATCCCTCGGAACCCCACGGGGGCGTGAAGCCGAGAGACTCCATGTTCTGCCCGAGCAGGTGGACGAGTACACGCTGGCAGTCCGGTTGCGGCCAGGGTGGGTTGTCCGACTCCCAGCGGCGGACCTGGCGTACCCCGATGGACAGGCCGCGGATGCCCATGCTCTTCGCGTGCTCGGTGAGGGCGTCGGCCAGGTCCTGTTGCGAGTTGAAGCCAGCGGCCACCCGAGCAGCCTTGAGTCGAGCGTTGCCTGTGGGCCTTGGCACGGGGCCACCTCCTCCTGCTGACTACGACCCAATCTTCCCATGGAGGGCCTCGACTGGACGTCTTTTCCCCCTCAAGGGGTCCGTTAGGCCCTTTGTAAGTCCTTTGAACGGCCTCCTAAAGTCCTCGAATCGATGACTTGGGTCCTGGACCCTGTTTGCCGTACCGACCGACAGCAAGGGGGAACACGCCATGTACACACACGAGGACTTGGACATCTCCGAGTGGTGGCGCGGACGCATCCGGAGCCCGAGCGCGTACGGACGGAGTGGGCCGCACAGGGCGTCGCGCTGCTTCCGCTCGGCGAGCGGTTCGCGGCGGTTCGTATGACGTCGGATGTCGTGCATGCCGGTGTTCAGTCCGAGGACCAGGACCGAGTGGCCTGTGCGCTCAGCGAGTTACTGGGAGGGGCGATCATCTACGACCGTCGAGTGGCGGGTGGCACTTACTACGCGCTGGTCGACGGGCAAGCCGGTCTCGCGTGGGCGTACGACGGAATCGTGTCGTGCCTTGGTCGCGACACTTACCTGGGTGTGCCGCGCATCGACCGCCTGCGACCACCGGGCACATACTGGGTGGTTCCGCCGCGGTACGCCGGTGACCTGTGTCCACCAAACTCAGTCGTCGGCCTGGTCGAGGCAGGCCGATCGCGGCTGATCGTGGAGTCCGAGCTCTGTCCGAATGACATGGGTGAGCTCAAGACGACTGTCGCCGCTCAGCGCCCCTGGGCCATGAGGCTGGTCACCGACCGGCTCCCCGTACGCCCACCGTCGTACGCGACCGTCGTACTGGACGGTTCCACCCAGACAGCGCGGTACACGGACACCATGGGCCAGGTGATCGAGATGGGCAAGCACGGCACATCGAGGACGACCGGTACCGCGTCTGTTTCCGGAGGAGGAGACGGACAGAATCCGCAGCCCCAGACGCAGGACGACCACACCACCGACTATGAGTCGGACTGACCGATGACCTCTACCGTCCTGGTCGTCACCGCGTTGGAAGATTTCACAGCGGACCGTGTCATCGGGGCGCTGAACGAACGCGAGGTGCCCGTCGTACGCATCGATCCCGCCGATATCGGGCGCGAGTTGGCCTTCGGGTTCCGTCTCGGCCCGGAAACCCCTGTCTGGGGTGGGCGGCTGCGCACGCCGAGCAGAGAGGTGGAGGTGAGGGAGGTGACGGCGGTTTACTACCGTCGCCCCACCCCGTACACCACTCGTTTCCAGCATCTACCACAACAGCCACGGGACTTCGCGGTCACCGAGGCCAGGCACGGGCTCGGCGGTGTCTTGAACAGCCTGCATGGGGCGCTGTACGTGAATCATCCGCACGCGGTGACCCGTGCGGACTTCAAGCCGGCCCAGTTGCAGAGATTCGCCGAGCTCGGGCTGCGGGTTCCGCCCACTCTGGTCACCAATGAGGCGGAGGCGGCCAGGAAGTTCGCCGCCGACCACGGGCGGGTCGTCTACAAGACGTTCCGCGGGCTGCCCTGCAGCGATGACGGCCACACCGGCGCGATCTGGACCCAACGCGTGGAGCCCGACACCTTCGACGACACACTGGCGATGACCGCGCACATGTTCCAGACCGAGATTCCCAAAAGCGGGGACGTACGGATCACCGTGGTCGGCCGTCGGATCTTCGCCCAGCAGATCACCGCGCCGGACCGAGCCCTCGACTGGCGTCGGGGTGACTGGGACGAGCTGTTGCATGCCCCCATCGCCGTCCCTGCCGCGATCGAGGCCGCTTTGTACACGTACCTGGACTCCTTCGGCCTGGTCTTCGGCTGCTTCGACTTCGCCCTCACCGGGGACGGGGACGATCCCGAAGACTGGTGGGCCATCGAGTGCAACCCGAACGGGCAGTGGGGCTGGCTCCCGGACGCCGCGGACATCGCCGAGGCGTTCGCCGACATGCTGAGCACGGAAGTATGGAAGGAGACGGCACGTCATGGTGTTTCCCGCCGACCCTGAGACCGATGCGGCCCGCCTGCGTGAAGCCCTGGCGGACAGCCTCGATCAAGGCGGTGTTCTACGTGACCCGGCCTGGCGGGCGGCGGTGGAAGCTGTACCGCGGCACCGGTTCGTGCCCGGTTTCTACCTGCCCGCAGACGATCGCGACGGGCAAGGACTGACGGTATGGGAACCGGTCACCGCCGAACTTGACTACGGGCGGTGGCTGGCGGCCGCGTACTCCGATACCACTCTGATCACCCAGTTCGACGGGGAGGAGCCCGACTGGAAGGCCCCGGTCGTCCGGCGTGGTGGTGCGCCGACCTCGTCATCCACGCTGCCGTCCTTGGTGGTGCGCATGTGGGCCGACGCCGAAGTGGCCGAGGGTCATACGGTGCTCGAGATCGGTACCGGGACGGGTTACTCGACGGCACTGGCCTGCGAACACCTCGACTCCGGGGATGTCACCAGCATCGAGGTAGACCCCCGGCGATTGGAGTTGGCAGCAGACGCGCTGTACGACTGCGGCTACGCCCCGACCCTCGCCGTGGCGGACGGGCTGTACGGGTACTGGCCCGAGGCCCGCTTCGACCGCATCGTGGCCGCCTGCTCCTTCCGCGCCGTACCGCCCGCCCTGCTCGCCCAGACCCGGCCGGGCGGAAAGATCCTTCTCACCCTGTCGGGGTGGCTCTACGGGTACGCCCGTGTCCTGTTGACCGTCGCCGACGACGGCACGGCGGAAGGGGCGCTGCTACCAGGCACCGTCTCCTTCATGGCCGCCCGTACCCATGCCGCGCCGTCATTCGGCAACCCTGCCCACTGGGCCGCAGGCCTACCAGACAAGCACAGGACGGCCCGGCACGGTCCGGAGCGCCTCACGGCCGCGACGGAGGAGGCATTCCATCTGCGGTTCCTCGCGCAGTGTGCCGTTCCAGGCGCCCAGTTGGTCACAATTGGCGAGGTGGTACACCTAGTCGACGTCGTGAGTGGCTCCGCGGCCACTCTCACGCCTGGCGACGGTGTTTGGAATGTACGTGAGGGCGGCCCGGTGAGGTTGTGGGAACGTGTCGAGGGAGTACTGGACGCCTTCGATGGCGCGGACCGGCCGGGGCCTGAGACGTTCACGCTGCACGTCTGGGGCGGTGGGCAGTTCCTGCGGCACCCGAACATGCCTGGTCTGTCGCTGCCCAGTGATAGCCCTGACACGGGGCGTCTCCCGCAATAACTGTTCCTAGGAACAGACCGCAGGACGGCCAGGATGGGTGGCATGACGACGATCCACGGTGAGGTCGCGGCCGGGTTCGAACCGGTGCGTGAGGCGTTCGCGGCGAACTTCGTCCGGCACAGGGACATCGGAGCAGCGGTTTGTGTGTATCGCGATGGCCGACCGGTGGTGGACCTGTGGGGTGGGGTCTCCGACGGCGACACCGGTCGCCCGTGGGCGCGGGACACTCTGCAGCTCGTCTACTCGGCGACCAAGGGGGCGACCGCGACCGCAGTCCATCTGCTGGTGAGCGCGGTGTGCTGGACCTCGACGCTCCAGTCGCCGAGTACTGGCCGGAGTTCGCCGCGAACGGCAAGGCGGACCTCCCGGTGCGTTGGCTGCTGGCTCACCAGACCGGCCTGGTCGCTCTGGACCGGCCGGTGCCGCTGTCCGATGCCTTAGCCTGGGAGCCGATGGTGGCCGCACTTGCTGCTCAGCGTCCGCTGTGGACACCGGGCACCGCGCACGGATATCACGGCAGGACTTGGGGCTGGCTGGTCGGTGAGGTGATCCGCCGGGTGTCGGGCTGCACGCCGGGGCGCTTCTTCGCTGAGGAGATCGCGGCTCCTCTGGGGCTCGACTTCTTCATCGGGCTGCCTTCGAGGGAACGCGAGCGGGTCAGCAGGATGGCGTACAAGCAGCCAGAGGTCGACCTCACCACCGCTCCCCTGGAGTCGATCCCCGATGAACTCCGCGAGATGGTTGCCGCCTGGCGCGATCCCAATTCGCTCAGCAACAGGGCGTTCGCCGTCACAGATCCGGCTGAGATCGACTTCAACTCGCCCGAGGTGCAGTCTGCGGAACTCCCGGCCTCCAACGGAGTCGGCACCGCGCGCGGACTGGCGCGTATGTATGCCGCGCTGATCGGTGATGTGGACGGCGTGCGTCTGCTCACTCCGGAGATCCTTGCGTTGGCGACCGCGGAGCAGGTCAGCGGGGTCGATCAGGTGATGTTGGTACCGAGCCGATTCAGTTTGGGCTACATGTTGCCCACCGAGACCAACGCCATGACCGGTCCGAAGTCGTTCGGTCACACCGGTCGAGGTGGCTCGCTCGGCTTCGCCGACCCGGAGCACGGCATCGCCTTCGGCTACGTGATGAACCACATCATCGGGGGTCCCGACGATGTTCGAGCGGCGTCGCTGGTTAAGGCAGTGCGCAAGTCGCTGGCGTAGCAGACCAGGTCTGTAACTGTCACGTTGGCTGTGACGTACTCACGGCCGCCCGGTTCTTCCGAGGTTGGCGGTTCCGGGGCGGCCCAGGGGTGGGG
>NZ_NGFN01000263.1 GCF_002148965.1 Streptomyces swartbergensis
CCTGCGCATCGAGGACGTCCCCGAGTGCGCGTACGTCGAGGACCGCGAGCGGCTGCGCGCGCTGCTGGAGAGATCCGGCCGGCTGCGCGAAGCGGTGCTGGAGAAGGGCGCGCTGATCGACCGCGACGCCGTGTGGGAGCTCAAGCGGGAGGCGCTTCAGCTGCTGTGCGAGGTTCCGCTCGGCCCCGGCAGGCGCGCCGCCTACTGCGACTTCCTCGCCGAGCAGGGCCAGGCCCTGGAGGACCACGCCACCTGGTACGCGCTCGCCGAGGTGCACGGCCCCGACTGGCACCGCTGGCCGACCGGCCTGCGCGACCCGCGCTCGGCCGAGACCGTCCGTGCCCGCAACGGACTGATGGACCGGGTGGACTTCTGGTCCCGGCTCGCCTGGCTCACCGACAGCCAGCTGACCGCCGCGCAGCGCGCCGGGCGCGAGGCCGGCATGCCGGTCGGGATCGTGCACGACCTCGCGGTCGGCGTCCACCCCGGCGGCGCCGACGCCTGGGCCCAGCAGGAGTACTTCGCCGCCGGCATGTCGGTGGGCGCCCCGCCGGACGCCTTCAACGCCCGCGGCCAGGACTGGGGCCTGCCGCCCTGGCGCCCCGACCGCCTGGCCGAGTCGGGCTACGCCCCCTTCCGCGAGCTGCTGCGTGCCCTGTTCCGCTACGCCGGAGCCCTGCGCATCGACCACGTCATGGGCCTGTTCCGCCTGTGGTGGGTGCCGTTGGGCCACCCGCCCACGGAGGGTACGTACGTCCGCTACGACGCCGAGGCCATGCTCGCCGTCCTCGTCCTGGAGGCCTCCCGGGCCGGAGCCCTGGTGATCGGCGAGGACCTGGGCACCGTCGAACCGGGCGTGCGCGAGGCGCTGCGCGAGCGCGGGGTGCTCGGCACGTCCGTGCTGTGGTTCGAACGCGACTGGGAGGGCGACGGCCGCCCACTGCCCCCCGACCACTGGCGTGCCGACTGCCTGGCCACCGCCACCACCCACGATCTGCCCTCCACGGCCGCCCGCCTCACCGGCGAGCACGTCGAGCTCCGCGACAGCCTGGGCCTGCTGACCCGCCCGCTGCAGGAGGAGCGCGCCGAGGCCGCCGCCGACACCGCCGAGTGGCTGGCCCTGCTCACCGAGCTCGGCCTGCTGAACGGCACCGGCGGTACCGACACCTCCTCGGAGGAGGCCGAGATCCAGGCCGTCCACCGCTTCCTGCTGCGCACCCCGGCGCGCATGGTCGGCGTCTGGCTCCCCGACGGGGTGGGCGACCGACGCCCGCAGAACCTCCCGGGAACGTGGGACCAGTACCCGAACTGGCGGCTGCCGATCGCGGACGCGGAGGGCCGTCCCGTGACCCTGGAGGACCTGGCCGCCTCGCCCCGGCTGCACGCCCTCATCGAGGTTCTGAGACAACCGCCCGAGGCGTCGGGCGGCTGAGGACGCCTCTTACGGCACCCCGGGCGCGCGGCCCCGACCGGCGTTGGATACTTTTGGCACCGTGGACAAGAAGAACGCCCTGCGCGCCGGCGCCCTGGCCGCCGGTACGACGCTGATGATGCTGCTCATGTCGTCGCCCGCCTCCGCGCTCACGCGCGACGACGGTGACGACCCCGGTCCGGGCCTGAGCGTCATCGAGACGCTGGGCCTCTTCGTCGTGGCCCCGATCGTGCTGTACCTGGTCATCGCCGGTCTGGTGATGGTCGGGGACAAGTCGCACAAGAAGAAGGACCCGACCAGCTCCAACATCAGGACCGAGCCTGGCACGAAGGCCGACGCGAAGGCCTGACCAGGGCTTCGTTCGAGTCCGTCACGCACCTTTTCCGAGGGCGCCGTCCCCGTCGTACGTACGCGCATGCCGCCGTACGACGACCGGGGCGGCGCCCTCGGCTTTCCCGGTGGCCGGGAGTCGGCGGGGTGTCGGCCGGGAATCGGCCGGGAATCGGCCGGGAGTCAGGGATTCGGTGCCGTCAGATAGCGCTGCACCGTCGGCGCCAGCCACGCCACGATCTCCTGGCGGCTGAGCGCCACGGCCGGCGGGAGGCGCAGGACGTACCGGGTGAGCGCCATCCCGAGCAGCTGCGTGGCGGTGAGCGCGGCCCGCACCGGGACCTGTTCGGGGTCGGGGCACGCCTGGCGGGCGACCGGAAGCAGCTGCTCCTGGAAGATGCCCTGCATGCGCTCGGCCCCGGCCTGGTTGGTGGCACCGACCCGGAGCAGCGCCGTGAGCACCTCGTTCTCCTCCCACATGGCGAGGAAGTGGGTCACGAGGGCTGACCCGATCTCGTCCCGGGGCAGCGGGCCCAGGTCGGGCAGTTTCAGATCGACGGCGACGGCGGCCGCGAACAGGCCCTCCTTGCTCCCGTAGTACCGCATCACCATGGAAGGGTCGATGCCCGCGTCCCGCGCGATGGTGCGGATCGTGGCGCGCTCGTAGCCGTCGGCGGCGAAACGCTCGCGGGCGGCGTGGAGGATGGCGGCGCGGGTGGTGTCCGAGCGCCTGGAGAGGGCGGTGTGCTTGCTGTCGGGCATGCAAACGAGCGTAGGCCAACACATGTAGGCCAACAAGCGTTGACGAGGTGGGTGTGCGGCTCTACGTTGGTCAACGATCGTTGGTCAACGATTGTTGGCAAACGGGTGTTGACCAACGGTCATCGACCAACACGTGTTGGCCCACAGGAGGCTCTGATGAGCGACACCACCCGCACCGTGATCGTCGTCGGCTCCGGCCCCACCGGCCTGCTCCTGGCCGGCGACCTGGCCACCGCCGGCGTCCCCGTTACCGTCGTCGAGAAGCGCCCGCACGGGATCAGCAGCCTCTCCCGCGCGTTCGTCCTGCACGCCCGCACACTGGAGCAGTTCGACGCCCGAGGGCTGGCCGACGAACTGGAAGCCGTCGGCCGGTCGCTCGACCGGTTCCGCCTCTACGGCCGGCTCAGCCTCGACCTCTCCACGCTTCCCTCCCGCTTCAACCACCTCCTCGTCCTTCCGCAGTACGAGGTGGAGCAGGCACTGGAGCGGAGGGCGCTGGAGGCCGGGGCGCGGTTCCGGCACGAGACCGAGGTGACCGGGCTGACGCAGGACGCGCAGGGCGTGACGGTCGAGGTCCGCGGCCCCGGGGGAGGCACGGAGACGCTGCGCGCGGCGTACGTCGTCGGCGCCGACGGGATGCGCAGCACGGTGCGCAACGCCATCGGGCTGCCGTTCCCCGGCCGTTCGGTGATCCGCTCCGTCATGCTCGCGGACGTACGGGTGACCGAGGAACCCGGGGAACTGCTCACCTTCGACGCCGTCGGTGACGCCTTCGCCTTCCTCGTCCCCTTCGGCGACGGCTACCACCGCGTCGTCTGCTGGGACCGCGGCCGCGAACTCCCCGACGACGCGCCGATCGAGCTCGACGAGATCAGGGAGACCACCCGGCGCGCCCTCGGCCGTGACTTCGGCATGCACGACCCCCGCTGGATGTCCCGCTTCCACAGCGACGAGCGGCAGGCACCCGCCTACCGTGCCGGCCGCGTCTTCCTCGCCGGTGACGCCGCGCACGTCCACACCCCGGCCGGCGCCCAGGGCATGAACACCGGCCTCCAGGACGCGGCCAATCTGAGCTGGAAGCTGGCCGCCGTCCTCAAGGGGCACGCGGCCGATGCGCTCCTCGACACCTACCAGGCCGAACGTCACCCCGTCGGCAGGACGGTGCTGCGCAGCAGCGGCGGCATCGTGCGTGCCGCCATGGCCCGGCGGCCCTGGACGATCGCCCTGCGCACCGCCTTCGCGGCCTTCCTCGGCACCGTCGGCCCGGCCCGCCGCAAGGCGCTCGGCCAGGTCACCGGCATCGGCTACCGCTACCCCGCGCCCCGCGGCTCCCACCGCTTCACCGGCCTGCGTGTCCCGGACGTCGCCCTGGCCGGGGGCGGTCGCCTCCACGAGGCGATGCGGGGCGGCCGGTTCGTGCTGATCACCCCGGAGCCGTACAAGGCCGGGGCCGAGCGTGAGGACCGGCTGGCCGTGGAGCGCTGGGCGAGCGACCGCCGTACGACCGTGCTGGTGCGGCCCGACGGGTACGCGGCATGGGCGGCTGACTCGGCGGACGCCCGGGCGATCGAGGCGGCCGTCGCCGCACACGTGGGGTAGCACCTCGGCGGGCCCGCCCGGTGCCGGCACCCCGGCCCTCAGTCCTGCGGGCCCTCCGTCGTCCGGAGCAACTCCCTGAGCAGCTCCGCCAGTTGGGCGGCCTGCTCGGTGCCGAGACCGGACAGTGCCTCCGTCTGGACGGCGAGTCCGGCGCCGACCGCCTCGTCGATCAGCTCCAGGCCCTTGTCGGTGAGTGTGACCTTCAGGCCCCGGCGGTCGTGCGGGTCGGGGGAGCGGCGCAGCAGGCCGGCGCGCTCCAGCTTGTCGAGGCGGCCCGTCATGCCGCCCGTCGTGAGCATCAGCGTGGCCGAGAGCTGCCGGGGCGAGAGCGTGTAGGGCTCGCCGGCGCGGCGCAGGGTCGCCAGGACGTCGAACTCCCCGCGGCCGATCCCGAACCGCGCGTACGCCTTCTCCGTCCGTTCGCCCATCGCGCGGGAGAGCCGGTAGATGCGGCCGAAGACCTCCATGGCGGCGGTGTCGAGGTCGGGCCGCACCGTCGCCCACTGGTCGATGATCGCGTCGACGGGGTCCTTGCGCTGCTCGGGGCGTTCGCTCATGGCACGAGTATCCGCCCGGCTGTGGGTCGTCGGCAAGAATGTGGCTTGATGGAAAGTTGCTTAGAGCTAAGCTATCTTCCATCGACTCACTTCGAAGGGTGCCTCCCATGGCCACCTCCCGCCCGGCTCTCATTGCCCTCACCGCCCTCGCCCCCGTCTCCTGGGGCACCACCTACGCCGTCACCACCGAGTTCCTCCCGCCCGACCGCCCCCTGTTCACCGGCCTCCTGCGCGCTCTGCCCGCCGGCCTGCTCCTGCTGGCCCTCGCCCGGGTGTTGC
This sequence comes from Streptomyces swartbergensis, assembly GCF_002148965.1. Taxonomy (GTDB): domain Bacteria; phylum Actinomycetota; class Actinomycetes; order Streptomycetales; family Streptomycetaceae; genus Streptomyces; species Streptomyces swartbergensis. Next base: position 4,960 of record NZ_NGFN01000263.1, read on the forward strand.
CGCGCGGCGCCTGGTGGTGGAAGTCGCTGGTGCTGGGCGCGCTGAACATCGGCGCCTTCTTCCCGCTGCTGTTCCTCTCCGCGTACCGGCTGCCCGGCGGCATGGCGGCGGTCGTCGGCTCGGTGGGCCCGCTGTTCGTGGTCGGTCTCTCGGCCCTGCTGCTGGGGCAGCGGCCGTCGTCGCGCACGCTGCTCACCGGGATCGTGGCCGCGTTCGGCGTCAGCCTGGTCGTGCTCCAGGCAGCCGGGGCGCTGGACGCGCTGGGCGTGCTGGCGGCCCTCGCCTCCACCGCGTCCATGTCCACCGGCACCGTGCTCACCAAGAGGTGGGGGCGCCCCGAGGGCGTCGGCCCGCTGGCCCTCACCGGCTGGCAGCTGACCGCGGGCGGTCTGCTCATCGCGCCCCTCGCCGTCCTCGTCGAGGGCGCGCCGCCGGCGCTGGACGGCCGGGCGGTCGGCGGCTACCTCTACCTCGCCGTCGCGAACACGGCGGTCGCGTACTGGCTGTGGTTCCGCGGCATCGGCCGTCTCACCGCCACCCAGGTCACCTTCCTCGGCCCGCTCTCCCCGCTGACGGCGGCCGTCGTCGGCTGGGCGGCACTCGGCCAGGCGCTGACACCGGTGCAACTGGCGGGCATGGCGCTGGCGTTCGGGGCGACGGTGGCGGGACAGATCGTCGGTCGCGGCGGGCCGGGCCTGCTCGGGTCGGGGGGCAAGGCGCCTGCCGGTACGCGGGAACTCGGCGCGGACCGGCCGGTGCGGACATGGTCGCGGCGGTACGGCGAGGCGCCGGGAGCGGCTCGCCCTGAACAGGGTGCTCGGCCCGCTGCGGCAGGCCGCGGCCGGCATGAGCGGCCGTCCCTGAGAGCCTGGGCACCTTGGTCCCTGTTACGGGAGGAGCGGACATGACGGACGAGACGGCACCACGCGTGGTGGCGGTCAACCGGGGCGCCGAACAGGCCGGCGGCCCCGGAGCCGTACGCGGGCCCGGGCACGAGGCGCTGGGCGTGTGGGTGGGCCGGTGGATCAACGAGGGCCACATGATCGAGGAGGACGGCAGCCCCGGCGCGTCGATCACGACCTCCGACGTGTACGAGTGGGCTCCTGGCGGGTTCTTCCTCCTCCACACGGCCTACGGACGCATCGGAGGGCTCGACGTCGGCGGCACGGAGATCATCGGCTACGACGAGACGAGCGGCGCCTACACATCGCACTTCTTCGACAGCCGGGGCAACGTGACCGTCAGCAGCCTGGTCGCGCGCGGCGACACCTGGACCTACCAGGGCAAGACCACGCGCTCCACCGTCGAGTTCAGCGACGGCCACCGTGTGCAGACCGTCCTGCACGAGCGCATGGACGACGGGACGGCGTACCGGCCGTCCATGAAGGTCAGGCTCGTCAGGGTCGAATGAGCGACATCGGATGAGCGGAAGCGGTGGGACGTCCGGGCGCCCCACCGCTTCCGTGGCCGGCTACTCCCCGGCCGCCGCGTCCGCCGCCTGCGCCCGCAGCGCGCGCTCCACGCCCGCGCGCGATTCCGACACCAGCCGCCGCAGGGCCGCGTTCGGCTCGGCCGAGGCCAGCCAGGCGTCCGTCTTGTCCAGGGTCTCCTGGGAGACCTGGACCGTCGGGTAGAGGCCGACGGCGATCTGCTGGGCCATCTCGTGGGAGCGGGAGTCCCAGATGTCCTTGACCACCTCGAAGTAGCGGTCCGCGTACGGGGCGAGCAGGTCGCGCTGGTCGGTCTGGACGAAGCCGGCGATGACCGCCTCCTGCACGGCGTTCGGCAGCTTGTCGGAGTCGACGACCGACGCCCACGCCTCCGCCTTGGCCTCCGGGGTCGGCCGGGCCGCGCGGGCCGTGGCGGCGTGGCGCTCACCGGCGGCCGTACGGTCACGGTCGTACTCGCCCGCGATCTCCGTCTCGTCGAACCGGCCCACCGCCGCGAGCCGCTCCACGAACGCCCACCGCAGCTCCGTGTCGACGACCAGGCCCTCGATCGTCTTCGAGCCCTCCAGCAGGGCGTCCAGCAGGTCCAGCTGCTCGGGCGTGCGGGCCGTCGCGGCGAACGCGCGCGCCCACGCCAGCTGGTGGTCGCTGCCCGGCGCCGCCGCCCGCAGGTGCGCCAGCGTCGCGTCGGTCCAGCGGGCCAGCAGCGCCTCGCGGGCGGCCGGGTCGGCGTACAGGTCGACCGCCAGCTTCACCTGGCGGTGCAGCGACTGCACGACGCCGATGTCGGACTCCTTGCCGATGCCGGACAGCACCAGCGAGAGGTAGTCGCGGGCGGCGAGCTCGGCGTCGCGGGTCATGTCCCAGGCCGACGCCCAGCACAGGGCGCGGGGGAGGGAGGACTCGAAGTCGCCGAGGTGTTCCGTCACGAAGGCCAGGGACTGCTCGTCCAGGCGGACCTTCGCGTAGGACAGGTCGTCGTCGTTGAGCAGGATCACGGCCGGGCGGCGCCTGCCCACCACCTGCGGTACGGGCGTCAGCTCGCCGTCCACGTCCAGCTCGATCCGCTCGTCGCGGACCAGCTTGCCGCTGTCGTCGTCGAGTTCGTACAGGCCGACGGCGATCCGGTGCGGGCGCAGCATCGGCTCGCCCTTCGCGCCGGCGGGCAGGGCCGGGGCCTCCTGGCGGATGGCGAAGGACGTGACGACACCCTCCGCGTCCGTCTCGATCTCCGGGCGCAGGATGTTGATCCCGGCCGCTTGGAGCCACTTCTCCGACCACGTCTTCAGATCGCGGCCGGAGGTCTCCTCCAGGGCGCCCAGCAGGTCGGACAGGCGCGTGTTGCCGTAGGCGTGGCGCTTGAAGTAAGCCTGCACGCCCCGGAAGAACTCGTCCATGCCGACGTAGGCGACGAGCTGCTTCAGGACGCTGGCGCCCTTGGCGTACGTGATGCCGTCGAAGTTGACCAGGACGTCGTCCAGGTCCCGGATCTCGGCCATGATCGGGTGCGTGGACGGCAGCTGGTCCTGCCGGTACGCCCACGTCTTCATGGAGTTGGCGAAGGTGGTCCACGCGTGCGGCCACCGGCTCCCGGGCGCGTGCGCCTGGCAGGCGATCGAGGTGTACGTGGCGAACGACTCGTTCAGCCACAGGTCGTTCCACCACTCCATGGTCACGAGGTCGCCGAACCACATGTGGGCCAGCTCGTGCAGGATGGTCTCCGCGCGCACCTCGTACGCCGCGTCCGTCACCTTCGACCGGAACACGTACTGGTCGCGGATGGTGACCGCGCCCGCGTTCTCCATCGCGCCCGCGTTGAACTCCGGCACGAACAGCTGGTCGTACTTCTTGAACGGGTACGCGTAGTCGAACTTCTTCTGGAACCACTCGAAGCCCTGCCGGGTCACCTCGAAGATGGCGTCCGAGTCGAGGTACTCGGCGAGCGAGGGACGGCAGTAGATGCCGAGCGGGACGGACTGGCCGTCCTTCTCGTAGACGCTGTGCACCGAGTGGTACGGGCCGACGATGAGCGCCGTGATGTACGTCGAGATGCGCGGCGTCGGCTCGAAGACCCAGACGCTGTCCTGCGGTTCGGGCGTGGGCGAGTTGGAGATGACGGTCCAGCCCTCCGGCGCCTTCACGGTGAACTGGAAGGTCGCCTTCAGGTCCGGCTGCTCGAAGCTCGCGAACACCCGGCGGGCGTCCGGCACCTCGAACTGGGTGTAGAGGTAGGCCTGGTCGTCGACCGGGTCGACGAAACGGTGCAGGCCCTCACCGGTGTTGGTGTACGCGCAGTCGGCGACCACCCGGAGGATGTTGCGGCCCTCCAGCAGGCCGCGCAGGGCGATCCGGGAGTCCGCGAAGACGTCGGCGGGGTCGAGGGAGTCGCCGTTGAGGGTCACCTCGTGCACGGCCGGGGCCACCAGGTCGATGAACGACTCCGCCCCGTTCTCCGAGACGTCGAAGCGCACCGTGGTCACGGACCGGTAGGTGCCGCCCTCCTGCGCGCCGGAGAGGTCGAGTTCGATCTCGTACGAGTCAACGGCGAGCAGCTTCGCCCGCTGCTGCGCCTCCTCGCGGGTCAGGTTTGTGCCAGGCACGCGGTCATCTCCTCGGTATGGGTGGGTTGCGCCATCTTTCCACGGCAGCTTGGCATCAGGCGACGACCTGGGCGTCTCCGAGGGATACCCCTCGCCCGGCGAGGGCCCGGACGAACTCCCGCACCGCCGCCGTCTCCCCGTCCCGGTGCCACACGAGGCCGAGCGCCGACTCGGGCAGGCGCTCCACCGGTACGAACCCGACGCTGCTCGTCGTCTGCGGCCTGGTCTTCGAGGGCGTCCCGGAACCGCCGCGCGGCTGACGCATTTCGGCTCGACGTCGGTGCTCCGCGTGCACGGCGGCCCGGCGCTCCCGGCCCTCGTACGGCCCTGCCGGCGGCCCTCGTACGGGCCGGGCGGCGGCCCGGGACAGGGGCAACGCGACGTCCGGATCCCGCCGGTCCCGATGGCCCGGGCGCGCAAACCTGATGACCATGACGACGACGTACCCGGCACGCCCCATCGACCCGCACACCCTGAAGGACCTGCGCACGGCCGACGACGCGGGCCGCGCACCGGCCCCCTTCACCGACACCGAGGGCGGCGCCCCTCTCCGCTGCTGTCTGGGCCGCAGCGAGCCGGGTGACCGCATCGCCCTGGTCTCCTACGCCCCGCTTCGCCGCTGGGCGGCCGACAGGGGCGTCGATCCCGGCGCCTACGACGAACAGGGCCCTGTCTTCATCCACGCCGAGGAGTGCGCGGGCCCGGTGGCCGACGCCGGCCTCCCCTTCACCCACGCCCACCGCACGGTCCGCCGCTACTCCGCCGAGGGCCGCATCCTGGGCGGCCGGCTGGTCGAGGAGCCGGCCGGCTTCGAGCAGGCCCTCGGGGAAGCGTTCGACGACCCGGCCGTGGCGCTCGTCCACGTCCGGGCCGTCGAGTACGGCTGTTTCCTCTACGAGGTGCGCAGGGACTAGCCCTTCAGCTCGGCCGCCACCAGTTCCGCGATCTGGACCGCGTTCAGCGCGGCGCCCTTGCGGAGGTTGTCGTTGGAGACGAACAGCGCCAGGCCGTTGTCCACCGTCTCGTCGCGGCGGATGCGGCCGACGTAGGACGGGTCCTTGCCGGCGGCCTGGAGGGGGGTGGGGATGTCGGAGAGCTCGACGCCCGGGGCGTCCTTCAGCAGCTCCGTCGCGCGCTCCGGGGTGATCGGGCGGGTGAAGCGGGCGTTGACCTGGAGGGAGTGGCCGGAGAAGACCGGGACGCGCACGCAGGTGCCGGAGACCTTCAGCTCGGGGATCTCCAGGATCTTGCGGGACTCGTTGCGGAGCTTCTGCTCCTCGTCGGTCTCGTTCAGACCGTCGTCGACGATCGAACCCGCCAGCGGCAGTACGTTGAAGGCGATGGGCCGCTTGTAGACGCCCGGCTCGGGGAAGTCGACCGCCTCGCCGTCGTGGGTGAGCTTGTCGGCTTCGGCGACGACCTTCTGCACCTGGCCGTGCAGCTCGGCCACGCCCGCGAGGCCGGAGCCGGAGACCGCCTGGTACGTGGCGACGACCAGGGCTTCCAGGCCCGCCTCCGCGTGCAGCGGACGCAGGACCGGCATCGCGGCCATGGTCGTGCAGTTCGGGTTGGCGATGATGCCCTTGGGGCGGTTCGCGATCGCGTGCGGGTTCACCTCGGAGACGACCAGCGGGACCTCCGGGTGCTTGCGCCACGCGGAGGAGTTGTCGATCACGACGGCGCCCTGGGAGGCGACCTTCTCGGCCAGCGCCTTGGACGTGGCACCGCCCGCGGAGAACAGCACGATGTCCAGGCCGGTGTAGTCGGCGGTCGCCGCGTCCTCCACCGTCACGCCGTCCAGCTCAGAGCCCGCGGAGCGGGCCGAGGCGAACAGACGCAGCTCCGTGATCGGGAAGTTCCGTTCCTTGAGGATCCTGCGCATGACCGTGCCCACCTGTCCGGTGGCTCCGACGATTCCGACCCTCACGGTGACTCCCTCTCCTGCGTCTCTTCACGTGCTCGTTGCTTGGCCGAGGCTTTTCCATCATGCGGCCGACCGAGGCCCGTCTGTCCACTTCTTTCCCCGGTCTGCCCGGGGAGTGGGACGACGTGTCCCGTTCCATGGTTGCGGACATTCGGCGTCCACCCCCGCTGAGCTGGATAAATTCGTCTGCCGGGGGTCATACGCCGCAAGGTCGCCTGCCCCTGTCGGTCTCGGCCACACGGGAGTGTGACGTACGCCTCTGTCGCCCGCCGGAAAACTCCTCGGGGCGGCCGAACGTTCCGGGCGGTGCCGGCGTCGTAGGAGAAACACGGCGAGGGGGGTGGCTTGTGCTGCTGCGCGGAAGGGCCCGGCGCGGCCGGGAGGCGCACGCCGGCACCGGTGACGATCCGCTGGACGCGGCACAGGAGCGCCGGGTGCGGGCGGTGCTCGCGCTCGGCGGGGTGCCGCAGGCGGACCTGCCGGACGGGGTACAGCAGGTCCGCCTGCGGCTGCTGGAGCGGGCCGCGAGCGGCCGGGAGGCGCCGCGGGACGTATCGGCCTGGGCGGCGGTCGTCGCCTCCAACCTCGCCATGGACTGGCACCGGGCCAAGCGCCGCCAGGAGCGCCTCGGGGAGCGGCTGGCCGCGCTGCGGCAGCTCGAGCACCCCTCCGGCGAGGACACCAGCGTGCTGTCCGTCGCCGTCGCCCAGGGCCTGGACGAGCTGCCCGACGCCCAGCGGCAGGTCGTCGTGCTGCGCTTCTACGCCGACCTGCCGGTCCGGTCCATCGCCGAGCWGCTCGGCGTCCCGGAGGGCACGGTCAAGAGCAGGCTGCACACGGCGGTACGGGCTCTGCGCGCCCGCCTGCACGAGGACGAGGTGGTGTGACATGCCCGCCCGGAACGACGACGACCGGCGCGACGCCGATTACGACGGCATGGACGCGCTGATGGCGGCGCTCGGCGACGACCCACTGCCGGAGGGGGCCCGACGGGACGCGTCCTTCATGGCAGCCCACCGAGCGGCGGCCGCGGACGTGGCACTGCTGCGAGAACAGCTCCTGCTGATCGGGGAGACGCTCGCGCGCGACACCGGGACGGAGGCCGGGGCAGCCGGCATCGAGCCGGTGGCCGGCGCGCAGCTCCGAGGGGAAGCCGACCCTACGGCGGGGCGGGCCCCCGCCGAGGGAACGGCCGCCGGTCCGGCGGTGAGTGGGCTCGAGTCGGAGGCTGGGGTAACCGGCGCCGGGATGGGGGC
>NZ_NGFN01000264.1 GCF_002148965.1 Streptomyces swartbergensis
ACGCCGGGCGGGGCATGGTCCGACGCGGGGGCTGAGGCCGACTCGGTGAAGGCGGACGCCGATGTTGGTGTCGCGGGGGCTGACTCCGATGTTCGCGGGGCGRGGGCGGATGCCGATGCCSGCGCCGCGAWGGCCGTCGCCTCGCCGGGCGGGGCATGGCCCGATGCCGGGGCTGGCGTCGACTCGGTGAAGGCGGCCTCCGAGGCTCGTGCCGCCGGGGCGGACTCCGACGTTCGTGCGGCCGAGGTGGGCGCGGATGCTCGTGCCGCCGGGGCGGACGCCGATGCCCGTGCCGCCAACGCCGTTGCCACCCCCGGCTGGGCTCCCGCCGACATGGGCGCTCCCGCCACCTTCGTGCTGTTGCGGCACGGGGAGACGCCGTTGACGCCGCAGAAGCGGTTCTCCGGTAGTGGGGGCACCGATCCCTCCCTCTCCGACATCGGCCGGGACCAGGCCGAGCGGGCCGCCGCCCTGCTCGCCCGGCGGGGCACGATCCAGGCGATCGTGTCGTCGCCCCTCGCCCGCACCCGGGAGACCGCCGGTGTCATCGCCGCCCGGCTCGGCCTCGACGTGAGCGTCGACGACGGGCTGCGCGAGACGGACTTCGGCGCCTGGGAGGGTCTCACCTTCGCCGAGGTGCGCGAGCGCCACCCCGACGACCTGAACGCCTGGCTGGCCTCCCCCGACGCCGAACCCACCGGCGGCGGCGAGAGCTTCGCGGCGACCGCCACCCGGATCGCCGCCACCCGCGACAAGCTGGTCGCGGCGTACGCGGGCCGCACGGTCCTGCTCGTCACGYACRTCACCCCGATCAAGACGCTCGTCCGTCTCGCCCTCGGCGCCCCGCCGGAGTCCCTGTTCCGGATGGAGCTGTCGGCCGCGTCCCTGTCGGTCGTCGCGTACTACGCGGACGGCAACGCCAGCGTCCGGCTCCTCAACGACACGTCACACCTGCGCTGAGCGCCGCCGCCTCGCGGGCCAGTGTCTCGACGCGGCCCCAGTCGCGGGCCGTGACCGCGTCCTGCGGCAGCATCCAGCTCCCGCCCACGCAGGCGACGTTGGGCAGGGCCAGATAGTCCGCGGCGGAGGCCGGACCGATGCCGCCCGTGGGGCAGAACCGGGCCTGGGGGAGCGGTCCGGACAGTGACCTCAGGTACGCCGTACCGCCCGCGGCCTCGGCCGGGAAGAACTTCATCTCCCGCACCCCGCGCTCCAGCAGCGCCACGACCTCGGACGTCGTCGACACCCCCGGCAGGAACGGCACGCCGGAGCCCCGCATCGCCTCCAGCAGCACGTCCGTCCAGCCGGGACTGACCAGGAAGTGGGCGCCCGCGGCCACCACCTCCGTGACCTGCCCGGGGCTGATCACCGTCCCGGCACCCACCACCGCCTCCGGCACCTGCCCCGCGATCTCCCGGATCGCTTCCACGGCCGCCGGCGTCCGCAGCGTCACCTCGATCGCGGGCAGCCCACCGGCGACCAGCGCCCGCGCCAGCGGTACGGCGTCACCGGCGTCCTCGATGACGACGACGGGGACGACGGGCGCGAGGTCCAGCACGGAGGCGACGGGCAGGGGAGAGGCCATGGCCGTATCCTGCCGCCGACTCAGCAGCATGCGCAAAGCTCATTGCGTATGCTGCAATGTCTTCATTTCAATGCCGGGATGATGCTCAGTGGATCTCGTTCACCAGCACATCCAGCGACCACGCCTGTCCCGCCTTCACGGGGGCCTCCGCCTCCACGACGTACCCGAGATCCCGCAGCACCTCCACCAGCTCGGCCGGACCCTTCGGGGCGGCCCCGGCGGTCAGCAGGCCGCGCACGATCCGTCCCTTCGTCGCCTTGTTGAAGTGGCTGACGACCTTCCGGGTCGGCGCGTGCAGCACCCGCACGGACGCCGTCCGCCCGGCGACCTCGCCCTTCGGCTTCCACGCGGCGGCATACGCGGCGGACCGCAGATCCAGCACCAGCCCGTCCCCGGCCACCTCGGGAAGCACCGACGCCATCGGCGTACGCCAGTGCGCGCCCAGCGCACCGAGACCCGGCAGCTTCACACCCATCGAGCACCGGTAGGACGGGATCCGGTCCGTCACCCGGACCGCTCCCCACAGCCCGGAGAAGACCAGCAACGACCGCGCGGCACGCCGCTTGGCGGAGGCGTCCAGGGACGCCAGGCCGAGGGCGTCGTACAGCACCCCGGTGTAGATCTCCCCGGCCGGCCGGGCCCCCGCCGTGCGCAGCTCCGCGTTCTTCGCGACCTCGCCCCGCAGCCCCACGCTCAGCCCGAGCACCTCGCGCGCCTTGTCCTCGTCGCCGGCGCACAGCTCGACCAGCTCGGTGAGGACGGCCTCGCGGGCGGCGGTCAGCCCCGGCAGCGACAGGGACTCCGGCTTCAGCGGGGCACCGCGGCCGGAGGGGGCCTTGCCTTCGGACGGCGGCAGCAGGACAAGCACGGGCACTCCTTCGATCGAACTCCGCCGACAGCGTACGGGGGCCTCACACGCGCGCCTGCCCGAGGGCGCGGACGAGCCCGTCGGCGTCGTCGGCGTGGAAGCGGACCACCCGTACCTCCTTCCGACGCCCGAAGAACGTGACGTGCGTGACCGGTTCCGTCAGTTCGAGCGTGACGGTGGTCTGGGACCCCACCTCGACGTCGAGCTCGCCGTCGGCCCGCTCGTGCGTCATCCGCAGCTCGCGCCGCACCGAGGCGATCCGCTCCAGCGGCACGCGCAGGTCGACATGGACGTACCGGCGGATCCGCAGCGAGCCACCTTCCACATCCAGCACGTGCGGGCGTACGACGGACGAGGCGTGCAGCGCGACGACGATGACGATGCCGTACACGTCCAGGAAGAGAAGCACGGCGTGCGCGGTCGGCCAGTCGCGCAGCAGCACGGACATCGCGATGGTCTCGACGAGACACACGAACCCGAACCCCAGCATCATCGCGCCTTGCCCGCCCGCGTACCCGAAAGCCCGCCCACTCCTCGTTCCGTCRGTCCGCCGCACCACCCACAGCACGAGACTCACGAGCAGTCGCACCTCGTGCCGGACCAGCAGACGCGTGCTCCTCATCGCCGCTCCTCGGTGAGGAGGTGCAGCGTCCGGCGGATCGCCTCCGCCTGGGCCGGGGCCAAATCCTCGTAGAAGGCGCGCAGGACACCGCTGTCCTGGTCGAGGTCCCCGATCTCCGGGAACATCCCCGGCGGGATGCAGTCGGCGAGGGCCCGGGCGGCCTCGGCGACGCGCGGATCGTCCGGCCCGGCGTCGGCGAGCGCGTCGAGCCGGGCATACGCGTCGTTGGCCCGGGCCACGGCTTCGGGCGCGCCGAGCACCTCACCCAGCGACGACACGAGCTGCTGGCGGGCCTCGTCAGGCATGGCCGTCTCCAGGAAGGCGATGATCTCGCGGTCCTTGGCGGCCATGGGGCTGTCCGTGAGATGCGCGGTCCCGGCGAAGAGGGCAGCCAGCTCGGGCGACACCGGCCCCTCGGCGGGCAGCCCGCCCTCAGCCTCCAGCAACGCCCGCAACCGCCCCCGCCGCTCCCGGACGGCCTCCTCCTGCCGTGCCAGATCCTCGTCCAGCTCGGTCAGCACCTCGACGAGGTCCTTCCCCGCGTCGTCCGCCAGCACGTCTCGTACCTCGGCGAGCCCCAGCCCCAACTCGGTCAGCCGCCGGATCCGCGCCAGCACGACAGCGTGCCGCAGCCCGTACTCCCGATACCCGTTCGCCCGCCGCTCCGGCTCGGGCAACAGCCCGACATGGTGGTAATGGCGCACGGCCCGCGTGGTGACACCGACGACGTCGGCGAGTTCTCCGATCCGCATGGGACCAGTAGAGACGTTGACGTTGCGGCAAGGTCAAGGACCGGCTGTGGCTTATGACGGCGGTCGTGATCCTGTGCCACGATCGAGGGAACGGTTCCCGATCTCACGGACAGGTGATCTTCCGATGTCCCAGTCTGGCGAGCGACCGAAGGAGGGGCGTGACATGACTGCCATTGCCCATGAGCCGCTCACGCAGGAAGAGGTCCTGCTGGAGGGCTTTCTCGCCCTGGACACCCCGGAGGGTTTCCGTGCCGAGCTGATCGAGGGGGAGATCGTTGTGACGCCGCCGCCGGACGGGGATCACGAGGACTACATCGGACTGATCGTGGAACAGGTGCACATGCGTTCCCGGACCAGGATGCAGTTTGCTGGGACCAAGGGCTTGATCTTGCGGAAGGGGGGCGACTGTCCGAAGGATCGTGTGATCCCTGACGGCACGTTCGCGCCCAGGGAGCTCCGGCTCTACCGGGGCGCCGGCTCCTGGATGCCCTGCGATGGCGTCACCATGGTTCTCGAGGTGACCTCTACCAGGCCAAAAGCCGATCGCGAGGCCAAACGCCGGTGTTACGCCCGAGGCGGCATCCCCCTCTACCTGCTGGTCGACCGCGAAGCCTCCTCCGTCACGCTGTTCAGCGACCCCGAGAAGGACGACTACCGCGAGCACTGCACGCGCCCCCTCGGCAAGTCCATCACCCTCCCGGCCCCCTTCGCCTTCGACCTGGACACCACCGACTTCCTCTGATCCTCTGTGAGGCGGGGGTACGAGGTGAGCAAACAGGGGCGGATACGGGAACAGGCCCGCTGGGCCAGGGCCCGGTTGGGGCGCGATGGCCCGCCCCTCGACCTGCTCACCGCCCACTTCGACCAGCATGTCTACGCCCCGCACGCCCACCAGGAATTCACCATCGGCGTCACGGTCGGCGGCTCGGAGGTCATCGCCTACCGGGGCGGGCTGATCCACTCCTACCCCGGCTCGATCGTCGTCCTGGAACCGGGAGAGATGCACACCGGCGGTCCGGCCGCCTGCGAGGGCTACGCCTACCAGGCCCTGTACGCCGAGCCGTCCCTCCTCACCGACGGCACGCTCGGCGGCCCCCCGCACTTCCGCGACCCCGTCCTGCACGACCCGGAACTGGCCACCGCCCTCCGCGCCGCCCACACCGACATCAGCGCCTGCCCCGACCCGCTGGAGGCCGAGTCCCGGCTGCCCTGGCTGCTCACGGCCCTGGCCCGCCGGCACTCCACGGCCCGGGCGAGCGAAGACACCGTGCCCGGCGCCGACCACATCGCCAGGGCCGTACGCGACCGCCTAGCCGACGAACTGCTGAACCCCCCGTCCCTGGCCGACCTCGCCACCGACCTGGGCCTGTCCCGCTACCAGCTGCTGCGCGCCTTCCGCACGGCGATGGGCGTACCGCCCTACGCCTGGCTCGCCCAGCACCGCGTGGCCAGGGCCCGCGGCCTCCTGGAAACCGGCCTGCGCCCCGCCGAGGTCGCAGGACTCGTCGGCTTCGCCGACCAGGCGCACCTCACCCGCTGGTTCCGCCGGGTGCTGGGCGTGACCCCGGCGGCGTACCGCAACAGCGTTCAAGACGCGGCGGGGTGAGGCGGCCGAGACTCGCCGTATGACTGCACGCGGCTGGTTCCTGTTCTCCCTGATGGGAGTGGTCTGGGGCGTCCCCTACCTGATGATCAAGGTGGCGGTGGACGCTGTGTCCCCGTCCATGGTGGTGTTCACGCGCTGCGCGCTGGGCGCCGCGATCCTCCTCCCCTTCGCCCTGCGCCAGGGCGGCCTGACCCGCACGGTCCGCACCCACTGGCGCCCCCTCCTGGCCTTCGCGTGCATCGAGATCATCGGCCCCTGGTGGACGCTGACGGACGCCGAACGCCACCTGTCCAGCTCCACGGCTGGCCTGCTGATCGCGGGGGTCCCCATCGTCGGCGTGGTCTTCGCCCGGTTCTTCGGCGACACGGAACGACTCGGCGTACGCCGCGTGACCGGCCTCGCGCTGGGCCTGGGCGGCGTGGCGGTCCTCACGATCCCGCACCTCACCGGCGGCGACGCCCGCTCCCTCGGCGAGGTCCTGCTGACGGTCCTCGGCTACGCGACGGCCCCCCTGATAGCCGCCCGGAGCCTGAAGGAGGTCCCGTCCCTCCAGCTCACCGCGTTCTGCCTGACCCTGGCCGCGCTCGTCTACGCCCCGGCGGCCGCGCTCACCTGGCCGTCCTCGGTCCCCGCCCCCGAGGTCCTGGCCGCCCTGGCCGGACTGGGAGTGCTGTGCACGGCGATCGCCTTCGTCGCCTTCCTGGAGCTGATCAAGGAGGCGGGCCCGACCCGGGCGACAGTGATCACGTACGTCAACCCGGCGGTGGCGGTGGCGGCGGGGGCACTGTTCCTCGACGAGCGCCTGACCCCGGGCGTCATCGCGGCCTTCACCCTGATCCTCGCAGGTTCGGTGCTGGCGACCGCCGCCGGTCCGCGGCCCCGCTCACGCCCGGTACCATGGTCGACACGGCAGACGAGCCGGGCGGACGGCCGCGTGGAGTCCCCCTGACGGGGAGCTTCCCGAGGAACGTCCGGGCTCCACAGGGCAGGGTGGTGGCTAACGGCCACCCGGGGTGACCCGCGGGACAGTGCCACAGAAAGCAAACCGCCGAGGGCTCCGGCCCTCGGTAAGGGTGAAACGGTGGTGTAAGAGACCACCAGTGCCTGGGGTGACTCAGGCAGCTAGGTAAACCCCACCCGGAGCAAGGTCAAAAGGGAGCGCCTTCTGGGACACGAAGGTGCTCCTGCGCGGACGCTCGAGGGCTGCCCGCCCGAGTCCGCGGGTAGACCGCACGAGGCCGGTGGCAACGCCGGCCCTAGATGGATGGCCGTCGCCCGGGGCTCCGCGAGGAACTCCGGGAACAGAACCCGGCGTACAGCCCGACTCGTCTGCCGCTCCCAGCGGATTTGCCTTGGTAAGGGCCTCTGAGCTGTGCCGGAGGCCCTTACCGGTCTTTCACTCGGTTGGCCGGGCCGTCACGTCTGCCTCAGATGCTGGATGAGGTGGTGGAACGTGGTCCAGGCCTGGGCATCGGTTCCGTCACCCAGGGAGTAGTGGAGGGCGGGCCGCGCCGTGGGGCCGAGCCGCGCGGGTGTGGGGCCTTGAGGCGGATGCTCGGCGCGGGCCGGGCTGATCCGCTCGGTCTGGTCGTGTCCGAGCGTGAAGGCGACGGGGACCGGCGGGGGTTCGAGGCGTGAGGGGACAGTGAGGTCGTGGCGGGCGGCGCGCAGTGACGTGAGCAGGGTGACCAGGCCGTGCTGGGCAGCGAGTGCGGTCGCGAGGTCCTCGATGGTGTCCAGGGGCGGTTTCTCATCTCCGCCGTAGCCGATGGCGAGGGTGATGTCCTCCTCGATCCCGGCCGGTGTGCGCAGTACGCGGACGGTGGCGAGGGCGGCGCGGTCGGGGTGCCCGACGGCGATGAGCCAGGTGGGCCGGGGAGCGCGGGCGCGGGCCAGGTCGGTCAACTGGCGGGTGGACCAGGGGAGATTGACCGGCTCGGCGGTGCTCCAGCCTGCTGGTGCGGAGCCGGTGAGGTGCCGGAAGGCGGCCTCCAGGGCGCGGCCGAGGACGAGGTCTGCATCTGCGGGATGTCGGGTGCGCAGGGTGAGGAGAAGCTGGCGTTCACCGGTCTCGGTGGACGTCTTGAACGCCTCGGCCACGGAGGCGGTGCCGTCCTCGTCACGTACGGGGGTGAAGGTGCCGTTCCTCCAGTGGAGTACGGCACCGGACAGGCCGTCGTAGTAACCGTGCTCGCGATCCTGGACGACCCAGCGGTTGGGCAGGCCGCGCAGAGCCGTGCGGGTGGGCAGGGTGAGGCGTGCGGTGGGCGGGGTGACGATCTGCAGGGCGCGGTCGGCGGTGGTCGCGGTGCGCAGGGCGTCGGAGAGCCAGCTGGTCATGGCGATCAGGGGGCGGTCCTGGATGACCACGGCGGTCGTGGCGGTGAGGACGTCCACGGCAGGGGCGGTGGTGGCGGGGGCYGGGATCGCCGAGACGTCGGTGGTGAGGGGGACGACGTCGGTGGTGGCGGCCTCCGGCGGCCATACCGTCCCGCCYAGCACGGTGGCCAGGCGTCCGGCGAAGGAACCCGCGAGTTGTCCGGCTTCGGCGACGGCGGTTGAGGCACGGGCCTCGGTCCACCACACCGGCCCGTCCTCGACCGCGTGGTCCAGTAGCCGGGTGGTCTCGCCGGGGACCTGGATGAGGATGGGGGCCTCCACCGAGACGAGGGGACGGCCGTCGGGGCCGCACAGCTGGACGACGGCGCCGTCGGCCGTGGTGTTCACGCCGAGGTCGGGGCCGCCGGCGTAGAGGCCCGCGAGCAGGGTGGGCAGGTCCGGCATCTTGGGGGTGAGAGCGATGACGTCCTTGGTCACGGGCTTTCTTCATCTGCGAGGGCGGTTTGGACGAGCTGGTGGGGGAGTCCGCGGCGGACGAGTGTGCCGCGGCCCGGCGGCTGCTGGGACGCGTACAGGCCGGGGAAGAGCTGGCCTTCGGTGCGCTCGCCGGTCATGACGAGCGCGGTGGTGCCGGTTTCGCGCAGGGTGGTCAGGAGGGGTTCGTAGAGTGCGCGGGAAGCGCCGGCGGTGCGGCGGGCGATGACGAAATGCAGGCCGATGTCCTGTGCGGAGGAGACGTACGGCAGGAAGGGTGCCAGGGGCTGTTGGCCGGCCGTGGTGAGGATGTCGTAGTCGTCGACCAGGATGACGATGCGGGGCCCGGTGAAGGCGGGCTCGCCGGTCTCAGGTGCGTCGGGGTCCGCCGTCTCCGGCAGGCGCTTCTCCAGCTCTGTGGCGATGCCGGTGGACAGTGCGCCCGCGAGCTTGGCGTTGTGGGCGTACCCGCCGCGGTAGGGCTCGGGGACCACGCCGCGCAGGCCGCGGCGGGGATCGTAGACGCCGAAGACGAGTTCCTTGTCGCTGTATCGCCGGACGAGCTGAGTGGCGACGAGCTTCAGCAGGTTCGTCTTGCCGCACTCGTTGTCGCCGAGGATCAGCAGGTGCTGATCGGTGCCGAACAGGTCGACCAGGACCGGCGCGAGGGTCTCCTGGTCGACGCCCACGGGAATCATCGCCGGTTCGGCGGCCGGTGCCGGGAGCTTGGCTGCGGACAGGCGGGTGGGCAGGACCCGTACGGGCGGGGCGAGTTCGCCGTGCCAGGAGGCGCGGATGGTGCGGGCGGCGTGTTCGAGCGCGGGGCCCAGGTCGCCCGCCGTCGGCCGGTTGTCGATGCGGGGTAGCGCGACCTGCGCGAACAGCTTGCCGTCGGTCAGGACGCGGCCGGGGGTGTCGGGGGCGAGAGTCTCGGACAGTTTGCGGTCGATGGAGGAGTCGGCCGGGTCGTTGAGGTGCAGTTCGATGCGGGTGCCGAACATCGACTGGGTGGCGATGCGGACATCGTTCCAGCGCAGCATGCCGGCGACGATGTGGATGCCGTAGCCGCCGCCGCGCTTGAGCAGGTCGGCCACCGCGTCGTCGAGGTCGGCGAACTCGTCGCGCAGCGCACCGAAGCCGTCGACGATCAGCACGATGTCGGTGGCGGCCAGTTCGGGCAGCCGTCCCTTGGACCGCAGGTGGCGCAGTTGGTCGACGGAGTCGATGCCGTGCTCGCGGAACAGCTCCTCGCGTATCGCCAGCATGCCGCGCACCTCGGCGACCGTGCGGGCGGCCCGCTCGTGGTCGGCGCGGGAGGCGATGCCGCCGACGTGCGGCAGGCCGGACAGGGCGGACAGGCCGCCGCCCGCCAGGTCGAGGCCGTAGACGGCGACGTCGAACGGGGTGTGTGTGAGGGCCAGGGAGAGGGCGAGGGTGCGCAGGAGGGTGGTCTTGCCGGACTGCGGGCCTCCGATGACGGCCGCGTGCCCGCCGGAGACGGTCAGGTCGAGCTGCCACGGCTGCTGCCACTGCCGGGCCGGGTCGTCCAAGATGCCGAGCGGGACGCGCATCGGGCCGCCTGTGTGGGCGAGTCGCACTCCGTCTGTGCCGGCTTGGAGTGGGCCTGCGGCCGTGTCGAGGGTGGTGGCGTCGGGCAGTGGGGGCAGCCAGATGCGTCGCACCGGCGGTGCTGCCGCGGCGAGTTGGCCGACCATGACGGACAGGACCGTCGGGCCGGTTTTCCGCTGGGTGGCGACGGGCTCCTCCACCGCCTCGGTCTCCTGAGGGGTGTTGTACGTCGGGTAGGGGCGGACGAGTGGCTCATCGTCGCGTTGGTCGCGCTGGGCCGGTCCGCGGTAGGGACCCGAGACGTATCCGGCCTTGAATCGCTCGTAGGTGGAAGTGTCGACCTTGAGGTAGCCGAAGCCCGGCAGTGGCGGGAGGTTGAAGGCGTCGGTGGTGTCGAGGACGGTGCGGGACTCGTCGGCGGAGAAGGTGCGCAGGCCGAGCCGGTAGGAGAGGTAGGTGTCCAGGCCCTTGAGCTTGCCACCCTCGATGCGCTGGCTGGACAGCAGCAGATGGACGCCGATGGACCGGCCGATGCGGCCGATGGACAAGAACAGGTCGATGAAGTCCGGTTTGGCGGTGATGAGTTCGCCGAACTCGTCGATGACGACGAACAGGTGCGGGAGGGGTTCCAGGTCGGGGCGGCCGGCGGCGCGCAGGGAGGCGTAGTGGCCGATGTCGGCGATGTCCCCGGCGTCCTTGAGGACCTGCTGGCGGCGCTTGACCTCACCGGCCAGGCTGGAGTGGACGCGTTCGACGAGTCCGGCCTGGTTCTCCAGGTTGGTGATCACACCGGCCACATGAGGAAGCTGGGCGAACGGGGCGAAGGTCGCGCCGCCCTTGTAGTCCACCAGGACCAGGGCCAGGTCCTCGGGTGAGTGGGTGGTGGCGAGTGCGAGGACGAGGGTGCGCAGCAGTTCGCTCTTGCCGGAGCCGGTGGCGCCCACGCACAGGCCGTGCGGGCCCATGCCCAGCTGCGAGGATTCCTTCAGGTCCAGCAGCACCGGCTCGTGGCGGTCGGTGAGGCCGATGGGGACGCGCAGGAAGTCGCGCTCTCCTCGGGGCGCCCACAGGCGGCGCACGTCGAGGTCGGCCGGGTCGTCGATGCCCAGGAGCGCGGGGAAGTCGACCGGGCCGGACACGGGTGTACCCTCGGCCGCCGACTCGGCCGACAGACGCAGGGGGGCCAGCATGCGGGCGACGCCCTCGGCTCCGGCGGTGGTCACCGCGTCGACCGTGCCGTGGCCGGAGGGCGTGTTCGGGGCGCGCAGGTCGTCCATGACGATCCGGTCGCCGTCGACGGTGATGCGCACGGTGACCTGATCGGGCTCGTGCACCTGCTGCTGAAGCAGGTGCAGCACGGTGACACCCATCTCCGGCAGCCCGATCGCCGAGTCCGGCCGCGGGAGTTCGGCCGCGGTGTCGCCGTACGAGTCGCTGATCACGAGCATGCGGGAGGTCAGGCGCAGCGTGTCCTTGGCCCTGCCGGACAGTCCGCGGCGTACCTCGGCCGCGTAGGCGGCACGCTGCCGCAGGTCGGGCGCGCACAGCCGGGCCAGCTCGGCCAGGTGGGGGGCGATACGGCGGGCGGCGACCGGGCCGTCGTACGACTGTGGATCGAGAATGTGGGGCAGCCACTTGGCCCATGCCCACTCCGTCTCGTCGCTGGTGCCGAGGGCGACGGCGACGTCGTCCGGCGCGTGCGTCACGGCGGTCTGCAGCAGCAGCGCGCGGGCGACCCGGAGGACGCCGTCCCGGTCACCGATGATGCTGACGTTACCGGCCCGGTCCAGCGGCACGGTGAGCGGGAAGTCCGTGGCCGTACCGAAGCGGCCCTGCAGGGCGCGGGCCTCGTTCAGCATGAACGGGTCCGGTGGAGTGAGGACACCGCCGGTGCTGTTCTGCGCGATGACCAGCTCATGTGCCGGTACGTCGCCGGTGCCGGCCCGCACCGAGAGGAAGTCCGCGTCCGGGCGCCGCCGCTCCCACAGCCTGGCCGGGTCCCGGACGAGGTCGTACAGGGCCTCGGGCGGCGGGTTCAGCTCGCGTGCCGCCTGCCGCCGTTCCCGCTCGGCGGTGCCCAATTCCTCGCGCAGTTCCTCCAGGTATTCCAGGTAGCGCTCACGCTGCACGCGCCGGGTGCGCTGTGCCTTGCCGCGCTGGGACAGGAACAGCGCAACCGCTCCGAGCAGGGCGACGACCAGCACGATCGCACCGATCGCGGCGAACTGGCTGTTACGGATGACCGTCATCAGCACGACTGAACTCACGACACCGGCCATGGGCAACAGCGCGGTGGCGGCGTTGCCGACCTTGCCCTCCGGGAGGTTCGGGGG
>NZ_NGFN01000265.1 GCF_002148965.1 Streptomyces swartbergensis
GCCGGATCCACCCCCACCACCCTGATCGCGATCCCCCTCCGCGGATCCCTGAACGTCTCCCCGGGCGTGAAGGGCGCGTCGGACAGCTCCGCGTGGACGTTCGGCGCGCGCGTGCAGCCGCCGCTGTCGCGGCGGGAGTCGAAGACGGTGATCGGGCCCATGCCCGTGTCCACCTCGGCGTCGACCTTGTAGATCAGGACGCCCGGGCGGCACACCGACTCGTCGTTGCCGGCGCGGGTGCGCAGTTCGACGGCGTAGCCGGATCTGGTGTCCAGGGGGATGACGACCAGCTTGGAGCCGCCCGCACGGGCCAGCGGGGTCAGGGTGTACTCCGTGGTGCCGGGGGTCGATACGCACTGCACCTGCGCGGCGTCCAGCCAGCCCAGCTTCCACTTGTGCCAGCCGAGGAGGTCGTTGTTGGCGCCCCAGTCCTCGCTCATGATGTCCCAGTGGCCGACCGCGCCCCCGCCCTCCGCGGTGTACAGGTCGGGCAGGCCGAAGACGTGGCCGTTCTCGTGAGGGAGGACGCGGTAGCCGGTGCGGCCGTAGGAGCCGGAGCCGTCGTCCTGGCGGGAGTAGACGAAAGAGGCGTTGGCCACGGGTATGCCGTCGGCTCTCGGGGCCTCGGGGTTGMCGGCGAMGGTGACCGAGAGGACGGTGTCGAGGGCGGGGGGGCCCGCGTTCGGGGTGACCAGCACGTTCAGCAGGTCGTACGCGCGGAAGTCCACCTTCGGGTCGGCCTCGGCCACCAGGTCCTGAACCAGCGCGCGGTAGCCGGGGTCGAAGGGGGCGCCGCGCTCTATGCCGTAGTCGTGGAAGGACTTGGGCATCCGCAGCCACTCCGGGATCGGGGTCTCGGGGTGGTAGTCGAGGCGGCCGTAGGAGCTGGTGCGGAACCAGTGCCGGGTCTGCGGGAAGAACTCCCGGTAGCGGTCCAGGGCCTTGCCCTCGCCGGGTGCGTCGGAGAAGTCGATCATCAGGGTGAGGGCGCGGACGGTGCCGGTGGAGCGGGCGTAGCCGTCGGTGGTGGGGATGCCCTCGGACATCTGGATCTCGCGGGCGCCGCGGATCATGCAGGGGGCGTGCGAGGAGGTGCGGGACAGGGAGATCGGGCCCGCTCCGGCCGTGCCGGCGCCCGGGGCGAGGTGGCCGGTGCCGGCCGAGGTGCTGACCGTGAGGGTCAGGGCGGTCACGCAGGCGAGGGCGGCCAGACGCCGCCGGGGTATCCGGCGGCCGGGCGGCCACGAGCCGTACGATCTGGAGCGCTGGGGCTGCGGCTGCATGCAAGGGACCTGCAAGGGACCTCCCGCGCCACGGCAGCCTCCGGTCTCCGGCTGCACCCATGCGTTCACCCTGCGTCGGGGGGTGTGGGGGGCGCGCGTTGGAGGAGACCGATCGTGGGTTTCCCGTCAGTAGCGGCGGCCCTGCCTGAATGGTGACCCAGGTCACAAATAAAAAGCCCAGGTGCGGGAAATACCGGGGACCCAGTCCCCGTTTAGCCATGTGTCCGACTGAAACGGGGAGGCTCTCCCCGGATCGCATTCACCGCACACTCAGACCACCCAGGAGTACGCCGTGCAGACCGCCACCCCCGCACCGCGCAAGGCGCCCCGGCCCCGTGCCGACGCCCTGCGCAACCGGGAGCGGATCGTCACCGCCGCCCGGGAGATGTTCGTCGAGCACGGCCCCGAGGTGCCGCTCGACGACATCGCCCGCCGGGCCGGCGTGGGCAACGCCACGGTGTACCGCAACTTCCCGGACCGCGACGCGCTCGTGCGCGAGGTCGTCTGCTCCGTGCTGGACCGTACGGTCGCGGCAGGCGAGTTCGCGCTCGCGGAGAACGGGGACGCCTTCGAGGCCCTGGAGCGCTTCGTGCACACCTCCGCCGACGAGCGGATCAGCGCGCTGTGCCCGATGGTCTCGAGCACGTTCGACGAGAACCACCCCGACCTGGAAGCGGCGCGCGAGCGCGTGGAGCGGATCCTCCAGGAGGTCATGGACCGCGCCAAGGCGGCCGGCCAGCTCCGCCCCGACGTCGGCGTCGGTGACGTGATGGTCGCCGTTGCCCAGCTCAGCCGGCCCCCGGCCGGCACGGCGTGCTTCAGCGTCGACCGCTTCGTACACCGTCATCTTCAGCTGTTCCTGGACGGACTGCGGGCCCCGGCCCGTTCCGCCCTGCCGGGCGCGGCAGTGACCATGGAGGACCTCCGCCAAGCCTGACCGATCAGTTCCCGGCGCCACCCGAGTCACCACACACAGCTCTCACGGTCACAGCCACATAGCTCGCGGCCACAGACAGCACCCGGCTCCACACAGCTCACGGCCACACCGGTCGTCGAGTCGCCCCTCAACGACACCTTTTCCATCACCTTTCGTCACCTTTTCCGTCACCTCGTCCCGAAGTGGGTACCTCCATGTCTGAAACAGCCTCAAAGGCACTCGGCGCCCCGGCGGCCTCGCCGGACGCCGGCCGCTGGAAAGCGCTCGTCTTCATCGCGCTGGCCCAGCTGATGGTCGTCCTGGACGCCACCATCGTGAACATCGCCCTGCCCTCCGCCCAGCAGGATCTGGGCATCTCCGACGGCAACCGGCAGTGGGTCGTCACGGCCTATGCCCTCGCCTTCGGCGGTCTGCTCCTGTTCGGCGGCCGGATAGCCGACCTGTGGGGCCGCAAGAAGGCCTTCGTCGTGGGCCTGGGCGGCTTCGCCGTGGCCTCCGCGCTCGGCGGCGCGGCCACCAACGAGGCGATGATGTTCGGCGCCCGCGCTCTCCAGGGTGTCTTCGGCGCCCTGCTCGCGCCCGCCGCGCTCTCCCTGCTCGCTGTGATGTTCACCGACGCCAAGGAGCGCGCCAAGGCGTTCGGCATCTACGGCGCGATCGCCGGTGGCGGCGGTGCCGTCGGTCTGATCCTGGGCGGCTTCCTCACCGAGTACCTGGACTGGCGCTGGACGTTCTTCGTGAACATCCCGTTCGCCATCGTCGCCGCGGCCGGCGCGTACTTCGTCATCCGTGAGCCGGAGGGCGGCCGCAACCGCTCCCCGCTCGACATCCCGGGCGTGGTCCTGTCCACCCTCGGCCTGGTCGCCCTGGTCTACGGCTTCACCCGCGCCGAGTCCGAGGGCTGGAGCGACTCCGTGACCGTCGGCATGTTCGTGGCCTCCGCCGTCCTGCTCGCGACCTTCGTGATCGTCGAGTCCAGGGTGAAGGCCCCGCTGCTGCCGCTGCGCGTGATCACCGAGCGCAACCGCGGGGGCATCTACCTCTCCCTCGGTCTCGCCATCATCTCGATGTTCGGCCTGTTCCTCTTCCTGACCTACTACCTCCAGATCGTGAAGGGGTACTCGCCGGTCAAGACCGGGTTCGCGTTCCTGCCGATGATCGTGGGCATGATCACGGGTTCCACCCAGATCGGCACCCGCCTCATGACCCGGGTCGCGCCGCGCCTGCTGATGGGCCCCGGCTTCCTGGTCGCCGCGCTCGGCATGCTGCTGCTGACCCGGCTGGAGATCGGCTCCTCGTACGCCGCCCTGCTGCTGCCGGCGATGCTGCTGCTCGGCCTGGGCATGGGTACGGCGTTCATGCCGGCCATGTCGCTGTCCACGCAGGGTGTGGAGCCGCGGGACGCCGGTGTCGCCTCCGCGATGGTCAACACATCACAGCAGGTGGGCGGCGCGATCGGTACGGCGCTGCTGAACACGATCGCCGCCTCGGCCACCACGTCCTACATCGCGGACCACATCGCCGGGGCCGGCAGCCGGTCCCAGCAGCAGCTGGTCCAGCTGGAGGGCATGGTCGAGGGCTACACGAGCGCCATCTGGTTCGCCGTCGGCATCCTCGTCGTGGCCGCCGCGATCGCCCTGACCTTCGTCAACGCCGGCCGCCCGGGCAGCGCCACCGTGTCCGGCTCCGGTTCCGGTTCCGGCGAGGGCGTGGCGGACGAGGTGCAGATACCGGTCGTCGCCCACTGACGGCCGCACCCGAAAACCCCCTTCGGGCCGCCCGTAACACCACCCCGGGCCTCCGTGACACCACCCCGGGCCCTCCGTAACACCCCTTCGGGCCCCCGTAGGTACGAGGAGGGGACGCCTCGTACCTACGGATTCCAGGACCTGCCCCGGCTCAGCGGAGCCAGGGCAGGTCCGCACCCGCTTCGGCCGGCTGGAGTCCCTCGGCGATGATCCGCATGATCTCGCCGAGGGACTTCTGCTGTTCCGGGGTGAGCCGGTCGAAGACCGCCTGGCGTACGGCCTCGACATGGCCCGGCGCGGTCTGCCGCAGCACTTCGTAGCCCTCGTCCGTCAGCACGGCGAACTGGCCCCGCTTGTCGTCGGGGCAGTCCTCGCGGCGCACCCAGCCGTTCTTCTCCAGGCGCGCGATGGCGTGCGAGAGGCGGGAGCGGGTGATCTTCGCCAGCATGGCGAGCTCCGTCATCCGCAGCCGCCGCCGCGGCGCCTCGGCGAGCTTGACCAGAAGGCCGTAGTAGATGTGCGGCATGCCCGCGTCGCGCTGGAGCTGACGGTCGAGGTGGTCGTCGAGGAGGGTGACGCCCTCCATGAACGAGCGCCATACGCGCTGCTCCTCGGCGGTGAGCCAGCGCGGTTCCGGAGGCTCTGCCACGGAGCCTGGTGTCGGTGCGGATGCGGGTGCCTTCATGTCTTCCACTCTACGCGGGCCCTCCTTGAACTTTAAACAAATGCCCCGTACAGTTTTGTTAGGGAACCATGTTTTGGAAGGAGCCGCAGCATGTCCGCCGCCATCCAGGAGCGCATGCCCGCTCTGTACCTGAGTCACGGCGCCCCGCCGCTGGCGGACGACCCGGTCTGGCCCGGTGAACTGGCCGCCTGGTCGGCCGGCCTGCCGCGTCCCCGGGCGATCCTGATGGTCTCCGCCCACTGGGAGGAGGCCCCGCTGGCCATCGGCGCCACCGAGACCGTCCCGCTCGTCTACGACTTCTGGGGCTTCCCGGAGCACTACTACCGGGTGACCTACGAGGCCCCCGGCGCACCGGAGCTCGCCGAGTCGGTACGGAAGCTGCTGCGCGCCCCCGGCGTGCCCGTCCAGGACGTCCCCGACCGCGGCCTCGACCACGGGGCGTACGTCCCGCTGGTGGAGATGTACCCGGAGGCCGACATCCCGGTCCTCCAGGTCTCCATGCCGACGCTCGACCCGGTCCGGCTCATGGAGATCGGCCGCAGGCTCGCCCCCTTGCGGGACGAGGGCGTGCTCATCGTCGGCTCCGGCTTCTTCACCCACAACCTGGCCGCGCTCCGGCAGGGCGGCATCCCCGCCTGGTCGGCGGAGTTCGACGACTGGGGCCGGCGGGCGCTGGAGGCGCGTGACGTGGACGCCCTGCTCGACTTCACCCGCAAGTCGCCCGCGGGGCAGCTCGCCCACCCGCGCACGGAGCACTTCGCCCCGCTGTTCGTGACCATGGGCGCGGCCGACGCCGCCGGTGAGCTGGACGCGCACAAATCGGTGATCGACGGCTTCTGGATGGGGCTGGCGAAACGGTCGGTGCAGTTCGGCTGAGCCCGCCCCCCGGGAGAGCCGGGCCTACAGGGTGCCTACAGGGGCTTCTCGTACCAGGCCACGTCCCAGTAGCGGCCGAACTTGCGGCCGACCTCCCGGTAGGTGCCGACGTACCGGAAGCCGAAGCGCTCGTGCAGCCGGGCCGACGCCTCGTTCGGCTGCGCGATGCCCGCGTAGGCGCGGTGCAGGTCCTCGCCGGACAGTGCCTCGAAGAGGGCCTTGTAGAGGAGCGTGCCGATGCCGCGGCGGCCGGCGTGCGGGTCGACGTACACCGTCGTCTCCACCGAGGTCGCGTAGGCGGGCTTCGCGCGGAAGGGGCTGGATGTGGCGTAGCCCAGAATCCGCTGTGAGTCCGGGGCCGCGGCAACCATCAGGCGGTAGGGGCCGTCTTCAGGGTGGGAGAGCAGCCAGGCGCGGCGCTCTTCCGGAGTGAAGATCGCGGTATCGAATGTGATCGCCGTCTCACGAACATAGTGGTTGTAGAGGGCCGTGAGGGCCTCGAGGTCATCCTCGACTCCCGGCCTGACCTGCACCTCTGTAGGTTCCGACGGCATCTCGCCTCCCCGCGTGGCCCGACAGGGTACTGCATGATCAGAAAATTCGGGGGGTGGGTTGGGAATTCTGTCCTGATTCCAGTCGTTGTTTCCATCGGATGCAGGGCACCCGAGGAGAGTCCGGAGAGTCCCGGAGACGGAGTCCAGCGTCCGAAGGACCACCCGCTGACCTCATCATCGCAAGGGAGCACGCATGGCAACCCGTGCCGTCGCCCGTCGTCAGTCCGCCACCGGCGAGACGGCCGACAGGGCAAGCAGTGTTCGCGCCCATGGCGGCGAGATCGCCGATCGCGACCTGGTCGGCATGTACCTCGACGAGATCGCGCGTACACCGCTGCTCGACGCCGCCAAGGAGGTCGAGCTGTCCCAGGTCATCGAAGCGGGTGTGTTCGCGCGGCAGGTCCTCGACGGGTACGAGGAGACGAAGACGGACGCCACCCGCGAGGAGCTGGAAGCCCTGGTCGCCGACGCGGAGCGGGCCAAGGACGTCTTCATCCGCTCCAACCTGCGCCTGGTCGTCGCCGTCGCCCGCCGCTACCCCCGCAGCGGTCTGCCGCTGCTGGACCTGATCCAGGAGGGCAACGCCGGCCTGGTGCGCGCGGTCGAGAAGTTCGACTACCGCAAGGGCTTCAAGTTCTCCACGTACGCGACGTGGTGGATCCGCCAGGCCATCACCCGCTCCATAGCCGACCAGTCCCGTACGATCCGCCTGCCCGTCCACCTCGTGGAGGAGCTTGGCCGGATCCGGCGGGTGCAGCGCGAGTTCAACCGCGAGCACGGGCGGGACCCGGAGCCCGCGGAGATCGCCGCCGAGCTCGGCTCAACGCCGGAGCGCGTCATCGACGTGCTCGACTGGGCCCGTGACCCCGTCTCGCTGAACATGTCGGTGGACGACGAGGGCGAGACCCAGTTCGGTGACCTCCTGGAGGACACCTCGGCGGTGTCGCCCGAGCAGTCGGTGCTCACGCTGCTGCGCAGCGAGGAGCTCGACGACCTCATCGGCCGCCTCGACCAGCGCACGGCCTCGATCATCAAGATGCGCTACGGCATCGAGGACGGCCGGGAGCGCACGCTGACCGAGGTCGGCAAGGAACACGGCCTGACCCGCGAGCGCATCCGGCAGATCGAGAAGCACGCGCTGCTGGAGCTGAAGAAGCTGGCGCGCAGCACCGGGTTCGACGCGGCGGCGTGACGCCGGTCGCAGCGGCGTGACGCAGCTGTCCGCCGGTGGGCGTCCGGGCGTACGACTCGTCCTGCGGTCTGTGGGCGTCGTCTCACGGCCCGTGGACGACGGGCAGTGTGCGCCCGGGGGCCGCCGCGTACGCCGGGTGGCGAAAGACCGCGCAAACATGGCCATGTAACGCCGCTTCAACCATCGGGGCACCGGGAACAAGACTTCCGGGCTCACCAGTTCGGGCCCGGGGCCACGCCCCTGGCCCCCACCCCAGAGCCAAGTCCCGTCGCACTCCCCCCGGCGCCGGGACTCTCCCAAGGCCGGGCTTCGGCGTCCCTCCCCCCGGGCGCCGGGGCCCGGCTCTCTGCATGACGGGGCCCGGCTCTCTGCATGAACGGGGCCCGGCTCTGCGCGAACGGGGAACTGGAGCGTGGAGGGCGAGGCGATGGAGGGCGGGGCACCCCGTACCTGAACCACGGGGTGGCCCGCCAGATGGCAGATTGTGTCACATGGGCATAGCCTGCCGGGCGTGAGCAGCACCACCCCGACCCCTCCTCAGGCCTCGCTGACAGAGCGGCGGAAGGCCGAGACGCGCATGGAGATCGCCCGGGCCGCGGCCGGCCTCTTCGTACGGCACGGCCTGCGCGCCACCCGCGCGGAGGACATCGCCCAGGCCGCCGGCATCGCCCCGCGCACCTTCTACCGGTACTTCGCCACCAAGGAGGAGGCCGTCGCCCCGCTCTACGCGGCCGGCGCCCAGCGCTGGGTGGAGGCGGTGCGCGCGGCTCCCGCCGACGACTCGGTGCCCCAGGCCCTGGAGCACGGAGTGCGTCACACTCTCACCCCGGGCGTCGGCGTCTCGGCGTCCTCCTGGGAGTGGGTCCGCACACTCCTGCGCCTCGCCGAGGCCAACCCGTCCCTGCGCAGGGTGTGGGCGGAGGTGTGCCAGGCGTCGGAACGGACGCTGGGGGAGGTGCTGGCCGCGCGGCGGCTGACGGCCGGTCCTGCGCGAACTCCCACGACAACCGACCTCGATAACGTTGCCACGCCCTCGGACCTGCGCTTCGCCGCCGCCGTGGCGAGCGCGGCCGTACGTGCGGCGGTGGAGAGCTGGGCGACGGCCGGGGACGTCCCAGCGGACGGGCCGGAGGGACCGGCGGAACTGGCGTTGCGGAATCTGGGGGTGCTGCGGGATTTCCCCTGGGAGAGCCGGTGACTCGACGACGGACGGTCCCGCCGTTGACAGGACCTTACGGTCACTCGGCTGACAGGGCCTTGTCAACGAATCCGGGGCAGTCGCCTGATGACTTGAAGGCTTTCGCGGCGTCGCGAAGAGACACGTCGAACACGGGTATCTCCGCAAGAGACACCGCTTCGTCGGGTCCAGCTCTGGTGAGAGCGGCCTTGTACCCCTCGGCACTGGCCTGGGCCGGAGACATCCCCCGCTCGAGTTCGTCACCCATCACCTCGGTGAAAACGGCCAGGGCGTCCCTCGAGACGCCGGACGACTCGAAGTGCGCGGCACATCGCCGGATGGCCTGCAGTTCGCCTTCGAGCTCCTGCTCGGACAGCTTCGGAGGCTTGACGACGGCGAACCTGGCACTGCCCTGCTCCGCACCCTCCTCGTGCTTCACCTGGGTGATGTTCTCCTTCTCTCCGTAAGGCACCTGCGACGCCTTCACCACCGCACGGATGGTGATCGTGACCGTCTCCTCCGGCACGATCTTGGTGTCACCCTCCGTGGGGCAGGTCACCACGGTGTTCCCCGCAGTGATGTCGCATTCGTTCGCCTCACCTGAATCCGTCATCAACTGCGCATGCAACACAGGGTGGATGACGCCTCCCTCGGCACCGCCCGAGGCCGACTTGAAGTTGTCCTCCACCGTCACACCGGTGACGTCGTCCTCCCCGTGATTGGTGACCTTGACGGTGAAGGACTGGAACTCTCCCGGAGCGACCGTAGAACTCAGGGGTTTGTTCCTGATCTCCAGCAGGGGCTTGTCCGAGTGCTTTTTGTTGTCCTTCTCGAGTTTTTTGAGGAAGTCCTTTCCCGCATCCTTTGCCTTGTCCCGGTCTTGGCGGGATGCCGACCGGTCGTAGGACTTCAGCAGAGTGCGGCTCAGCTGCTCCACGTTCTTCTTGAGCTCGGCCTGCACCTTCGGCGGAACGGCCCGGTCCTTGAGAATCTGCTGGCTCGTCCCCGACGTACTCATGGCCCTCACAGTCCACTCCAGATACTTCTGCGGCGTCTGCTGGCCTTGAGAGCGAGTCAGCGTTCTGACGTCCTGCTCAGCGTTCCTGAGGGCGAAGGCCCGAAAGCCCCTAGGTGCTTCCTGATCCGTGACCAGCCCGAAGCGCTCGGTCATCTCTTCAGTGAGCTCCGTGTAGGTGGCCCGCTGCGCGCCAGACGTCTGGGGATCCCGGATCGTCCCCAGCGTCTTGACTGTCCCGTCCACGATTCTCGTGTAGGAGGCCCGGTCCTCGCGCGGCGTGTCTGGATCCTGGATCACGCCCAGCGTTTCGGCCGTCCTTTCCACGATGTGCGTGTGGGCGACCCGCTGCTCGCGAGGCGTCTTGGGGTCCTGGATCATCCCCAGCGCGTCGGTGAGCCGAGACACGATTCTCGTGTAGGCGGCCCGTTCGCTGGGTGGGACGTCCGGATTCCGGCTCATCTTCAGCAACCCGCTCAGCTCGTTCTCGACTTCCTCCTTCACTTCTTCCGGCACGTTCAGCGCCGCCGTGCGCTTCTCCATGAGCGTCGCTTGTTCCGAGGGGTCGGCCGGTGACGGGGGCTGCGACTGAGTGCCGGAGTCCGTCGGTTCGCTGGGGCCGGTCGGCTCGCTCGGCCCGGTCTGCGTGCCGGACCCCGTCGTCCCGGGCTCTGTCGGCGTACTGGGCTCGGGCGGAGTACTGGGTCCGGTAGGCGTGCCGGGTTCCGGGGTGCTTGGTTCCGGGGTGCTTGGTTCCGGGGTGCCGGGATCTGGCGTGCCGGGATCCGGGGTGCCGGGATCCGGGGTGCCGGGATCCGGCGTGCCGGGATCCGGCGGTGGGGTGGGAGTCTGGGCCGGTGTCACGGTTGCGGCCTGGCCGAAGGCCCCCGTCGCGGAGACGGTCACGCCTCCTGAGAGCGACAGCGCTGCAACCAAGCAGTACGTGCAACCCCTGTAACGGCAGACTCGTCGCCGGGCGTTTCTGGCCATGGCGCATCCCGGTGCACTGTGGAACATGCGGATTTGCCCATACAGACACAACAACCACTTACAACTACTTTGGACCCGATGGGGCCCTCCTGCAACTTCGGCGTCCAATCCGCTACAACGACTCCATCAATGCCGCCACGGATACTCTTGTCGAAGTCGAGCGCGACTCCACGCCGTACCGATCCTCTTCTCTCGCGATTTCCCTTTTCAATTCTTCACGGTCGGGACTTTTCCTGGGGTTGAATTTGTAGGACGAGATGGCGTGCGCGTAATCGAACTCCTCCCGTGTGCCGTACCACAGTACGGTCACGTACCGGGGTTTTCGGGTGACGTTGATGATGTTGTTGTTGTGGCGAACTTTCCCTTCATGGATGATCATGTCGGGGCATTCTGCACAGTAGAATCGCCCCTCCTTCTTTTGCCAGGAGGGGTGCGCCTGCTGTAGTTGCAGGAGATTGATCTTTCCGCGATCCATTCTCATGACCACCATGGCCAAGGTCGCTTCCAGGAGATCGTATTCAACATTCCTGGGGATCTGTATCACTTTCTCCTTTACGTGGCCCTCTCCCGGATGAAGCCAGTACCCCGGTCCGGCGAACTGTCCGGCGCTTATCGTTTTGCTGTCTGATTGAGTGACATGCAGCTCGGCGTCGTATCTGTTTTCCAGAGCCTTCTTCCAGTCCCTCAGTCCCCCGTCGTCCTGCGAGTATTCAGCCGAACGCCCATAGACCAGATACTTATCAACGAGGATGTATGCTGGAACTTTTCCGGTGTTCTCCACTTGGAACGTAAGCGGCACATGGATGAACGGGCGGGTGGGATCGGTGTGGGGGGTGCCGAATTTTGCCGTGAGAGTGACATAGAAGGGAGCTGATGTGGGCTGATAGACGGCGGAGTATGCGAAGTTCGTGGCGGCCAGAAGGCCGGAAAGGGCCACCCCGGTCGCAAATCGTTTGGGGTGAGGGATGACTCTCCATACCTGCTCATGGAACAGTCGCCATAGGGCCCACAGCGACCAGGTGAAGAGCAGCAGGTATATGGGTAGGTAGAGCGTCGGTTCTCTTTCCTGGAGCCAGGTGAACAGGAAAATGCTCTCTGTGATCAAGGCGATCAGTGCCCCGACCAGTACCACGGCTCCGGAATACTGGAACTGCCGTTTTCCCTCATGGTCGAGGGCCGCCAGCGCCGCGAGGCCTTGCACCGCGCCGGACAGGATGAAGAGGTACCCCGTGATGCGCTGCGCGAACGTCAGTGCCCCCATGGCGTCCGGTGTTCCGACCACGGTGAGCAGGACCATGGACAGGATCAGTCCCGCCATCATGAGCGCTGTGGCCGTGCGTCTTCGCCACGTGCGATCGGGCCATGTCTCGCTGCCGGCCTCGCGCCAGACTATGACTCTCCGGTCTTCCAGATCGACGCTTTCCGGGCAACCGAGTTTTCGGAGAACCTTGCGCAGCCCGCCCGGGGACCAGGCGCTGCCCACCGCTGTGCCGCCCACGCTGACTGCGCGAAGGCCTCTGCTGTCCGGCGGCTCCACAATCACCCTGGGAGTCTTCTCCATGAGGGACAGCCTTGATGATGAACGGACAACACGCAGCCGGGATTGCTCCATCCGGCCATTCGGCAGTGCAGCCGCCCCCCGGCAACGGGAGCTTCAGGTCATGCTCCGTCCC
>NZ_NGFN01000266.1 GCF_002148965.1 Streptomyces swartbergensis
GTTGTTCTTGCCCTTGCGGAAGGTGGTGCCGATGGGGTGGATCGGGGGCAGGTAGACCACGTCGAAGCCCATCGCCGCGATCGCCGGCAGGCGGCGGGCGGCGGTGCGGAAGGTGCCGTGGGGCTGTTGCCGGGTGCCCTCGGAGCGGGGGAAGAACTCGTACCAGGAGCCGTACAGGGCCCGCTCGCGCTCGACGAGGAGGGGCAGCGGCTCGGAGGTGGTGACCAGGTCCCGCAGCGGATGCCGGGCCAGCACCTCGTCCACCTGAGGCGTCAGCGCCGCCGCCAGCCGCGCCGCCGCCGGGCGGTCCTCGTCCCGCAGGGATTCGACGGCCGCGAGGATCACGGCCCGTCGGCCACCCTCCTCGGGCACACCGGCGGCCGCCCTCTCGTACAGGCGCGCGCCCTCCTCAAGGACGATGTCCGTGTCGATGCCCGCCGGGATCTTGATCTGCGCGTGATGGCGCCAGGTGCTGACCGGATCGCCCCACGCCTCCACGGTGAACGACCACAGGCCGGGCTCCCCGGCGGTGACCTCGGCGCCCCACCGGTCCGTCCCGGAGGCCAGCTCCCGCATCGGCGTCCACGGGCCGGGGCGGCCCTCGGGATCCTTCAGGACGACATTGGCGGCGACCGCGTCGTGCCCCTCCCGGAACACGGTCGCCGAGATCTCGAAGGTCTCGCCGGTCACGGCCTTGGCCGGCCGGCGTCCGCGCTGGACGACCGGGCGGACATCGAGAACGGGTATGCGCCCGACGGCGGTCGCCTCGCCCGCGGGGGGTGGTTGCGGGACCTGTGGACCGGCGTCGGCCGGGCGCGCGGGACGTGACTCGCCGGCGGGCGCGCGCGCCCCGGTGCGGCGGGTGGGGGTTGGTGACGAATGGTGCTTGGCGGGCATGACCGCTCCTGTCCGCGTCAACGTGGGTGGGCGGATGTCTGTGGGGAGGTGGGTCCTGCATGGTGCTCCAGAGAGGGGTACCCGGAGGAGCCTTCCCACCCTATTCGGGTGGGCAATCCGGCACTTTGTTAACTACTCACGCGTATGTCGACACACAAGACCGGCCTCGACCGTGACGGACGAGGCCGGCCCCTTCGCGTGGCTGCTCCTCCGCCCTAGGCGTGCGGCACCCGCAGTAACTTGTCCGGCGAACCGGGACCGCGGCCGGAGATCTTCCCGGTCGCCGCTCCCGTGGTCAGGGCCCTGCTGACCTGGGCCGGAGCCGCCCTCGGGTGGTCGGCCAGATACAGCGCGGCCGCGCCCGCGGCATGCGGTGCCGCCATCGAGGTACCCGAGAACGCGGCCCGCGCGGTGTCGCTCGCGGCGGACGCGGAGGTGATGCGCACGCCCGGAGCGAAGAGATCGAGGGCCGGACCGTGGTTGGAGAAGGCCGGTTTCGCATCCCTCCGGTCGGTCGCGCCGACCGTGATCGCCTGCTTGACGGCCCCCGGGGAGTACAGGCCCGCCCACCTGCCGTCGTTGCCCGCGGCGACCGTGTAGGTGACGCCGGAGGCGATGGAGGCGCGGACGGCGGTGTCCAGCCGGTCGTTGCGTGGGCCGCCCAGGCTCAGGTTGGCGACGGCGGGCTTCTTCGCGTGCCGGGTCACCCAGTCGATCCCGGCGATCACCCGGGCCGTGGTGCCCGCCCCCGCGGCGTCGAGCACGCGTACGGAGACGACGCGGGCCTTCTTGGCGACACCGTGGGCCGTCCCGGCGACCGTGCCGGCGACGTGCGTGCCGTGGCCGTTGGCGTCCGACGCGACCTCGTCGTTCCCCACGAAGTCCCAGCCGTGGCCCGCCCGGCCGCCGAAGTCCTGGTGCGTGGTCCGGACGCCGGTGTCGATCACGTACACGGTCACCCCGGCGCCCGCGGATGCGGGCGGGGTGTAGCTCCGGTCCAGCGGCAGACCCGGCTGGTCGACGCGGTCCAGCCCCCAGGAGGGCGGCTCGTGCCGGGTGCGGTCCAGCCGGACGCGGGTGTCCTGGACGACCGAGGCGACCCGGGGGTCGGCGGCGAGCCGCCCGGCCCGTCTCTCGTCGGTCCTGATCGCGTAGCCGTTCAGGACCTTGCCGTAGATGTGGCTGATCTTCACCCCGTACTTCTCGGCGAGGGCCTTTCCGGCCGCCGACGGAGCCCGGGTGCCCTCCTTCAGTGTGACCAGGTAACTTCCGTGCACGGAGCCGGGTTGTCCGGCGCCGAGTATCCGCCCCTCCGGTACGGCGTGCGCGGGCAGGGTGATGGCCGAAAACGCCGCGGCACAGATCGCCGCCACCAGGCCCCCCGTCCAGCGCAGACGCCGTGCGCGCGTCCGTGCCATGGTCCGAGTTCCCCTCCTCGACTCGGCGTACGGCTGCCGTGCGGCGCCGCGTGCGGCAGGCGCGGGCCGGTACGCCAGGGGCAGCCTCTCGTGGCGTGTGAAGCGCCACAAGGACGCCTAGGGGGCGGAATCGGCCATATCCGTGGAGGGGGCGGTTCCGGACGATCGGGGATTGGGTGCCGGAGCTTCACCGGCGGCGGCACCGCCGCCGGTACTGTCGTAGGTGACGTCGATGAAGCCCTGTGTCAGAACCCTGCGTCATCCTGCGAACGCGCCGAGGTGGAACCCGTGAAGGCGATCCGTCGATTCACCGTCCGACCCGTTCTCCCCGAACCCCTCCGGCCGCTCAGTGATCTGGCCCGCAATCTGCGCTGGTCGTGGCATGCGGAGACCCGTGAGCTGTTCCAGTCCGTCGACCCCGAGCGGTGGGCCGCCTCGGGCGGCGACCCGGTCCGGCTGCTGGGCAGCGTGCCGCCCGCGCGGCTCGCGGACCTGGCCTCGGACCGCCGCTTCCTGCGCCGCCTCGCCGCGGTCGCGGGCGATCTGAACGACTACATGACCGGCGAGCGCTGGTACCAGGCCCAGCCCGACGAACTTCCCGCCGCGATCGCCTACTTCTCACCCGAGTTCGGCATCACGGCCGCCCTGCCGCAGTACTCCGGCGGCCTCGGCATCCTGGCCGGCGACCACCTGAAGGCGGCCAGCGACCTCGGCGTCCCGCTGATCGGCGTCGGCCTGCTCTACCGGCACGGCTACTTCCGCCAGACCCTGTCCAGGGACGGCTGGCAGCAGGAGCACTACCCCGTCCTCGACCCCAACGAGCTGCCCGTGGTCCTCCTGGAGGAGGCCGACGGCACCCCCGCCCAGGTCGCCCTCGCCCTGCCCGGCGGCAAGCAGCTGCACGCCCGGATCTGGCTGGCGCAGGTCGGCCGGGTCCCGCTGCTGATGCTGGACTCGGACGTCGAGGAGAACGACCTCGGCGAGCGGGGCGTCACCGACCGGCTCTACGGCGGCGGCAGCGAGCACCGGCTGCTCCAGGAGATGCTGCTCGGCATAGGAGGGGTCCGGGCGGTGCGCACGTACTGCCGGCTGACCGGGCACCCCGCGCCGGAGGTGTTCCACACGAACGAGGGACATGCCGGGTTCCTCGGTCTGGAGCGGATCGCCGAGCTCTGCGCGGAGGGCCTGGACTTCGACTCGGCGCTGGAGGCGGTCCGCGCCGGGACGGTCTTCACCACTCACACCCCCGTCCCGGCCGGCATCGACCGCTTCGACCGCGAGCTGGTCGCCCGCCACTTCGGCCCCGAGGCCGAGCTGCCCCGCATCGACGTCGAGCGCGTCCTCAGGCTCGGCATGGAGAGCTATCCCGGCGGGGAGCCCAACCTGTTCAACATGGCCGTGATGGGCCTGCGCCTCGCCCAGCGCGCCAACGGCGTCTCCCTGCTGCACGGCAACGTCAGCCGCGAGATGTTCTCCGGCCTGTGGCCCGGGTTCGACGCCGACGAGGTGCCGATCACCTCCGTGACGAACGGCGTGCACGCGCCCACCTGGGTCGCCCCCGAGGTGTTCCGGATCGGCGCCCGGCAGGTCGGCGTCCACCGCGCCGAGGACGCGCTGACCGTCGGCGGCTCGGACCGCTGGGACGCGCTGGCGGACATCCCCGACCAGGAGATCTGGGAGCTGCGGCGGGGGCTGCGCGAGCAGCTCGTGACGGAGGTGCGGGAGCGGCTGCGGGCCTCCTGGCGGCAGCGCGGGGCCGGCACGGCCGAGCTGGGCTGGATCGACGGCGTGCTCGACCCGGACGTCCTGACCATCGGCTTCGCGCGGCGCGTCCCGTCGTACAAGCGTCTGACGCTGATGCTGCGCGACCGCGACCGGCTGATGGACCTGCTGCTGCATCCCGAGCGGCCGATCCAGATCGTCGTGGCGGGCAAGGCGCACCCCGCGGACGACGGCGGGAAGCGGCTGGTGCAGGAGCTGGTGCGGTTCGCGGACGACCCGCGGGTACGGCACCGGATCGTGTTCCTGCCGGACTACGGCATGGGCATGGCGCAGAAGCTGTACCCGGGGTGCGACATCTGGCTGAACAACCCACTTCGTCCCCTGGAGGCCTGCGGCACGTCCGGGATGAAGGCGGCGCTCAACGGCTGTCTCAACCTGTCCGTCCTGGACGGCTGGTGGGACGAGTGGTTCCAGCCGGACTTCGGCTGGGCCATCCCCACCGCTGACGGTGTCGGGACCGACCCGGACCATCGCGACGACGTAGAGGCCGCGGCGCTGTACGACCTGCTGGAGCAGCGGGTGACGCCCCGCTTCTACGAGCGCGGGCAGAGCGGGCTGCCCGACCGGTGGATCGAGATGGTCCGCCAGACGCTGAGCCTGCTCGGACCGAAGGTGCTGGCCGGGCGGATGGTCCGCGAGTACGTGGAGCGGCTCTACTCGCCGGCGGCGCTCGCCCACCGGTCCATGGTTCCGGACGCGGCGCGGGAGCTCGCCGAKTGGAAGGGCCGGGTGCGGGCGGCGTGGCCGGGGGTCACCGTCGACCATGTGGAGACGTCCGCGGTGGCGGAGCTGGCGGAGTTGGGGACGACGCTGGGGCTTCGGGTGCGGGTGGGGCTCGGGGATCTCGGGCCTGATGACGTGGAGGTGCAGGCCGTTTCTGGGCGGGTGGACGAGGAGGACCGGATCGGTGACGCGACGGTTGTTCCTCTGAAGCCGGTGGGCTCCGCCGGTCTGGACGGGCGGTGGGTTTATGAGGGGCCCTTGTCCTTGGATCGCACCGGGCCTTTTGGGTACACGGTGCGGATCCTTCCCGCGCATCGGCTGTTGGCTTCGAGTGCGGAGTTGGGGCTCGTGGCCGGGCCGAGCGAGGAACTGGTGGAGGCTGCGGGGTTGTTGATGCGTTGAGGGTTGTCCGCGGGTGCGTGGGGGCTGGTCGCGCCCACGCGGCGGAGCCGCAGATCGATACAGCCCCGCGTCCCTTAGGTGTCCGCACCACCCTGCGTTGCAAGGTTCCGCAGGACGGTGCCGCACCGCCTGGCGTATGCGTGCTGGAAGCCCCTGGTCGCCGGGCCGCCCGCCCTCGCGTACCACTTGGCTCCCCGGCTGAAGGCGTTCACCGTCAGCCAGACCGTGCCGTCGCCCGTGCGGTCGACGACGAAGGACTCCTCGCCGCACTCGGGGTGGCCGGGCAGCGTGCCGTAAGCCCAGCCCGCGCGGCGGGGTTCCTCGACCGTCCACACCACGCGGCAGGGGGCCTTGATCATCCCGGCGAGGGTGACGGTGACGTCGACGCCGGGGGCCGCCCGGTCCGCGCCGGCGTCGATGCCGACGCCCATGGCCCGGTGCATCTCCCAGGTGAGCACCGCCTCCGAGGCGCGGTGGAAGACCTCCTCGCCTTCCCCGAGGCGGGTGCGCACGTTCATGGGGTGGAAGCCCGGCGGGCAGAAGCCCTGGTCACGGGTGGCGCCGACATCGGCGTAGGTGAAGTCTTCCGAAGGCATGGTCACCAAGAGTAGGGCGGTACCCGGATGTGCCTTCGCTCCGGGTACCGTCCTCGGCCGTGCTTCGGTCAGCCCACGTTGACGGCGGACCAGGCGGAGGCGACCGCCTTGTACTCGGCGCTGCTCGCGCCGTACAGCGCCGAGGCCGCGTTCAGGGTCGCCGTGCGGGCACCCGCGTACTTGGTCGTCGACGTCATGTACGTCGTCAGCGCCTTGTACCAGATCTGGAGCGCCTTGGTGCGGCCGATGCCGGTGACCGTGGAGCCGTTGGACGTGGGCGAGTTGTAGGTCACGCCGTTGACGGTCTTCGTGCCGCTGCCCTCGGACAGCAGGTAGAAGAAGTGGTTGGCGGGGCCGGAGGAGTGGTGGACGTCCAGGCCGCCCAGACTGGAGGACCAGGCGTCGGCGGAGTCGCCGTCCTTGCTGGGCTTGTCCATGTAGCGCAGCGGGGAGCCGTCGCCGTGGATGTCGATCTCCTCGCCGATGAGGTAGTCACCGGCGTCGGAGGAATTGCCCGCGAAGAACTCCGCGCCCGCGCCGAAGATGTCGCTCGTCGCCTCGTTCAGACCGCCGGACTCGCCGCTGTAGTTGAGGCCGGCCGTGGCCGACGTCAGGCCGTGGCTCATCTCGTGCGCGGCGACGTCGAGCGAGGTCAGCGGGTGGGTGTTGCCCGAGCCGTCGCCGTAGGTCATGCAGAAGCAGCTGTCCGACCAGAACGCGTTGACGTAGTTGTTGCCGTAGTGGACGCGCGAGTAGGCCGCCTTGCCGTCGTTGCGGATGCCGCTGCGGCCGAAGGTGTTCTTGTAGAAGTCCCAGGTCACCTGGGCGCCGTAGTGGGCGTCGGCGGCGGCGGTCTCCAGGTTGGAGGGGTTGCCGGTGCCCCAGACGTCGTCGGAGCCGGAGAAGAGGGTGCCGGTGCCGGAGGTGCCGCGGTTCAGGTTGTACGTCTTGTGGCCGCCGCGCGTGCCGTCCGTCAGGGTGTAGGACGACCCGGACTTCGTGGTGCCGATGGTGACCTTGCCGCTGTAGGTGGTGTTGCCCGTGCCGGTCTCGATGCCCTGGTACTCGTAGAGCTTCTTGCCGGTGGCGGCGTCGGTGACGACGTGCAGCTCGTTCGGGGTGCCGTCCTCCTGGAGGCCGCCGACGACCGTCTCGTAGGCGAGGGTGGGCTTGCCGTCGGCCGCCCAGATGACCTTGCGGGGCGTGGAGTTCGCCTCGGTCTTCTCCGAACCGGCCGCCTTGGCGAGCGTCACGGCCTGCTTCTCGGCCTTGGCGGCGGTGACCGTCGGCTTGAGCGAGGCGACCTCGAGCGCGGCCTTCGTCGCTCTGGTGACGCCCTTGGTCTCGCCCGACTTCGACTCGTGCACGACGAGGTCGCCGCCGAGGACCGGCAGGCCCGCGTAGGTGCGCTCGTAGCGGGTGTGGACCGTGCCGTCGGCGTCCTTCACGACGTCCTTGACGACCAGCTTCTCCTGTTCGCCGAGGCCTATCTCGTCGGCGGTGCCGGTGGCGTTCGCCTGCTGCTCCTTGATGAGGGCGGCGCGGGCGGGCGCGGTCAGCAGGACGGGTGCGGCCGCGAGGGCCGGCTTGCCGGAGGAGGAGTCGGCGGCGGCGCTGCTGCCGGAGGTCAGAGCGGTGGTGAGCAGGGCGCCGGCCGCGACGGCGGTGGCGATGGCCAGCGTGGTGCGCTTGTGACGCGCGTAGACAGGGGTGGTCACACGAGCTCCTAGGTGTGGGGGAACTGCTGTGGTGCTGTGCGGCGGGTGGGGGAAGAGTGGCACTTGGGGCGCGTACATGTCAGGAGCGCCACGTGATGTTGGCCGGAAAACGACGGCGACGTGTCGCACCGGAGGCATGAAGCGGGCGCCGCCCCGGGGGAGTCGAACCCACCGGGGCGGCGCCCTGCCTTGGGCAGACCGCGAACGGGCCTACGGGAAGGTGAGCTTCCAGCTGTTGATGTATCCGGTGTCGCGGGCCGCGTTGTCCTGGACCCGCAGCTGCCAGACGCCGTTGGCGGCCTCGGAGGAGGCGTTCACCGTGTAGGTGGTGGCGATGTTGTCGGCGCTGCCGCCGGTGCCGTAGCCCTTCAGCGTGTACGCCGTGCCGTCGGGGGCCACCAGCTGCACCTGGAGGTCGCCGATGTAGGTGTGGACGATGTCCACGGCGACCTGGAGGTTGGACGGCGCGTTGCCCGTCCGGCCCGAGACGGTGACCGGTGACGTGACCGCCGCGCCCCGGTCCGGGATCGCCACGTCGGCGGTGTTCTCGAAGGACGTACCGCCGCCGCCTCCGCCGCCGGAGCGGGCGCCGACGTTCACGCCCGCCCACGCGTCCTGGACCGCCTTGTACTCGGCGCTGTCGGTGCCGTAGAGCTCACCGGTCGCCGCGAGGGTGCCGGTGCGGGCGCCCGCGTAGTTGGTGGTCGAGGTGAACTTGGTGGTCAGCGCGCGGAACCAGATCTTCTCCGCCTTGTCCCGGCCGATGCCGGTGACCGGGAGGCCGTCCGAGGTGGGCGAGTCGTAGGTGACACYGTTGATGGTCTTGGTGCCGCTGCCCTCGCTCAGCAGGTAGAAGAAGTGGTTCGCCGGGCCCGAGGAGTAGTGCACGTCGATCGAGCCGATGCCCGAGTACCAGGCGTCCTTGGACGAGCCGTCCCTGCTGGGCTTGTCCATGTGGCGCAGCGGCGTGCCGTCGCCGTTGATGTCGATCTCCTCGCCGATGAGGTAGTCACCGACGTCGGAGGAGTTCTTGGCGAAGAACTCGACGGTCGCGCCGAAGATGTCGGAGGTCGCCTCGTTCAGGCCGCCGGACTCGCCGCTGTAGTTGAGGCCCGCGGTGTTCGAGGTGAGCCCGTGGGTCATCTCGTGCGCGGCCACGTCGATCGACGTCAGTGGGTTCGCGTTGCCCGAGCCGTCGCCGTAGGTCATGCAGAAGCAGCTGTCCGACCAGAACGCGTTGACGTAGTTGTTGCCGTAGTGGACGCGCGAGTACGCGCCCACGCCGTCGCCGCGGATGCCGCTGCGGCCGTGCACGTTCTTGTAGTAGTCCCACGTCAGCGCGGCGCCGTAGTGCGCGTCGGCGGCGGCCGACTCCAGGTTGGAGGGGCTGCCGTTGCCCCACACGTCGTCGGAGCCGGAGAAGAGGGTGCCGGTGCCGGAGGTGCCGCGGCCCAGGTTGTACGTCTTGTGGTTGCCGCGGGCGCCGTCGGTGAGGTTGTACGCCGAGCCCGACTGGGTGGTCGTGAGGTCGACCGTGCCGGAGTACACCGTGTTGCCGGTGCCGTTCTCGATGGCCTCCCAGGCGTACAGCTTCTCGCCGGTGGTGGCGTCGGTGACGACGTGCAGCTCCTGCGGGGTGCCGTCGTGCTGGAAGCCGCCGACGACCGTCTCGTACGCCACGACCGGCTTGCCGTTGGCGGCCCAGATCACCTTGCGGGGCTCCCGGTTGACGGCCGGGCTCTTGGCGTCCTCGGCCTTCCCCGCGGCCAGGGTCTGTTGCCGGGCCTTCGCCGCGGGCACCGCGGTCTTCGTCGTGGCCGGTGTGATGGCGGCGCGGGTGGCCTTCACGACGGCGGCGGTGTCGTCCGCCTTCGTGCTCTGAACGACCAGGTCGCCGCCGAGGACCGGCAGGCCGTCGTAGGTGCGCTCGTAGCGCGTGTGCAGGGTGCCGTCGCGGTCCTTGAGGACGTCGCGGACGACCAGCTTCTCCTTGGCGCCGAGGCCCAGGTCCTTCGCCGTCCCGGCCTTGTCCGCGTCGGCCTCGCGGATCAGCGCGGCGCGCTGGGCGGGGGAGAGCCGGACCGGCTCCGAGCCGGGGTTCGCCTTGCTCGCGGCCTGCGGTGCCTTCTCCGGGGCTGCGGTGGCGGTGCCGCTCTGCACGGCGGCGGCGATCAGCGCGGCGACGCCGGCGAGGGCCACGGCCGCGGTGCGGCGGGGGGTGTGGGGAGTGCGTCTGTGAGAGGTGCTTCTTCGCGAGGAACTGCTTCTCAACACTGGCTCCTTCTGCGGGACCGGGGATCGCCCGGCCTGGGGAGGTGGAGGTGTTGCCGTGGGGTTGCCGTGGAGCAGTCGTGGGAAGCGTGGCAGGGGAGCGCGCTTTCTGTCAGGGGCGCGTCAACAGTATGGCCGGAAACGGTTCGTTGACCGGAAGTCCATGTTCGCTATACGGACTCGTGGTGATCCCTGGGCGGGTCCCCGTGCCAGGAGTGCCACAGCGCCGCGTAGGCACTGCCGGCCGCCACCAGCTCGTCGTGCGTGCCGAGTTCGGTGAGCCGGCCGTCCTCCATCACGGCCACCCGGTCGGCGTCGTGCGCGGTGTGCAGCCGGTGCGCGACGGCGATGACCGTGCGCCCTTCGAGCACGGCGGCCAGGGCGCGCTCGGTGTGCCGGGCGGTCGTCGGGTCGAGCAGCGCGGTCGCCTCGTCGAGGATCAGCGTGTGCGGGTCCGCCAGCACCACGCGGGCCAGGGCGAGTTGCTGGGCCTGGGAGCCGTCGGTGCGGTGACCGCCCTGGCCCAGGCGGGTGTCCAGGCGCTCCGGCAGCTCCCGCACCCACGCGTCGGCGCCGACCACCGACAGCGCCTTCCACAACTCCTCGTCACCGGCGGACGGTTCGGCGATCCGCAGATTGTCGCGGACCGAGCCGAGGAACACGTGGTGCTCCTGGGTGACCAGCACGACCTGGCGGCGCAGCCGCTCCGGTCCGAGCCCGACGACGGGCACGCCGCCGACCGTCACCGAGCCGGCGGTCGGCGCGTCGATGCCCGCCATCAGCCGGCTCAGCGTGGTCTTCCCGGCGCCCGACGGCCCGACCATGGCCAGCCGCTCCCCGGACGTCACCGTCAGGTCGACGCCGCGCAGCACCTCGGCGCCCCCGTCGTAGGCGTAGCGCACACCGGTGACGTCGATACGGTCGCCGTCCGGATCGGGACCCTCGCCCTCCCCGGCGGCCCGCGGGGCCTGCGCCAGCCCCTCCACCCGGGCGAAGGAGGCGTCGCTGCTCTGGAGCTGCTCGACCCGCACCAGGATCTTGTCCAGCGGCCCGCTCATCTGGTGCAGATACAGGGCCGCCGCCACGACCGCCCCGAGACTCATCGAGCCCGAGGTGTGCAACGCCCCGCCGATCACCAGCACCCCGGCCACCGGGAGGACGTACGACACCTCCACCGCCAGGAAGAACACCGTGCGCAGGAACAGTGTGTAGAGGCGCGTACGGCGGGACGTCTCCAGTGCCTCCCGGCTCGCGGCGGTGCGTTGCTCGCGGAGCCGGAACGCCTCCACCGTGCGCGCTCCGGCCGCGGTCGCCGCGAGGATCTCCGCGACGTCCGAGGTGGCCGCGCCCTCGGCGAGATACCCGTCCCGGGCCCGCCGCAGATACCAGCGCAACGCCAGCCAGATCGGCGTCAGGCCGAGCACGCCGAGGGCGCCGAGCAGCGGGTCCAGCAGGAACACCGCGCCGACCATGAACAGGGACTGCACGAGGTTGATGAGCAGGACCGGACCGGCGTCCCGCAGCGTGTTGCCCACGGTCGTGACGTCCGAGGTGCCGCGGGCCGTCAGATCGCCGGTGCCGGCGCGTTCCACGACCGAGGCGGGCAGGGCGAGGGCGCGGTCCACGAACCGCTCCCGTACGCGCGCGAGGGTGCGTTCGCCGAAGCGGTGGCCCACGTAACGGGCCCAGCGGGCGAGGAACAACTGGGCGAGGGCGCAGGCCAGGAGGACGAGGGCCAGCCGGTCCACGGCCGCCACACCGTGCCCGGCGCGGACGTCGTCGATCATCCGGCCCAGCAGCCAGGGACCTGCCAGACCGGCCAGGGCGGCGAGGGCGTTGAGGGCGAGGACGGTGCTGAAGGCCCGGGTGTCCGCCCGTACCAGGTCCAGCAACGCCCGTCGGACGTCCGCCCGTTCGGCGACGGGCAGGTGTCCGCGGCTCATCGGACGGCCTCCTCGGTGTCCCTGGCCACGAGGGCGCGGTAG
This sequence comes from Streptomyces swartbergensis, assembly GCF_002148965.1. Lineage (GTDB taxonomy): Bacteria > Actinomycetota > Actinomycetes > Streptomycetales > Streptomycetaceae > Streptomyces > Streptomyces swartbergensis. Next base: position 11,793 of record NZ_NGFN01000266.1, read on the forward strand.
CCGGGGGTGGTGTCGAGCAGTTCGTGGTGGCTGCCCGAGGCCGCGACCTTGCCGTCGACCAGGTAGTGGACGGTGTCCGTGCGGTCCAGGACGAGGGGAGAGGTGGTGGTCACGACCGTGGTGCGGCCCTGCCGGGCTTGTGTGAGGCGGTCGGCGACGGTGGCTTCGGTGTGGGCGTCGAGGGCGGAGGTGGGCTCGACGGCCAGGAGGATCTCCGGGTCGGCGAGGAGGGCTCTGGCCAGGCGGATGCGTTGGCGTTGGCCGCCGGAGAGGTTGCGGGCCTGGGCGGTCATGGGGGTGGCCAGGCC
>NZ_NGFN01000267.1 GCF_002148965.1 Streptomyces swartbergensis
GTAAGACGCTGGTGCCCACCCCTGCTCGGCCTCGAACCGCACTGCACGCCCGCCCGCTACCTGGCCCGCCGCCGGGAACTGGGCGTCCTGGAGTCCGCCCGCCGGCTCCTGCGCGGCAGCGGCATCACGACGTACCTGGTCGACACGGGCCTGCCCGGTGATCTGACCGAACCCGGCGAACTGGCCTCCGCCGGAGCCGCCGAGGCCCGCGAGATCGTACGCCTGGAACTGCTCGCCGAGCAGGTCGCCGACACCTCCGGGACCGTCGAGTCCTTCCTCGCCAACCTCGCCGAGTCCGTGCACGCCGCCGCCGCGAACGCCGTCGCCTTCACGTCGGTCGCGGGCATACGGCACGGCCTCGCGCTCGCGCCCGAGCCGCCCGGGCCGGGGGAGGTACGGGGGGCCGTCGGCCGCTGGCTCGCGGCGCGCGGTGTCGGCGGGGAGCTGAGCGACCCCGTGCTGCTGCGGCACCTGCTGTGGAGCGCCGTCGCCTCGGGGCTGCCGCTCCAGCTGCACGCGGGGCTCGGCGCACCGGGCCTGCGCATCGACCGTACGGATCCGGTGCTGCTGACGGACTTCGTGCGGGCCACGGCCGGTCTCGGCACAGACCTCGTCCTGCTGCACGGCTACCCGTACCACCGGCACGCCGCCCACCTGGCCGGTGTCTTCCCGCACGTCTACGTCGACTGCGGCGCCGCCCTGGTCCGCACCGGCGCCCGCGCCGCGACCATCCTCGCGGAGATCCTGGAGCTGGCCCCCTTCGGCAAGATCCTCTTCTCCACCGGCGCCCAGGGGCTGCCCGAGCTGCACGTGGTGGGCGCCCGCCTGTTCCGCGAGGCGCTCGGCCGGGTGCTCGGCACCTGGGTCGCCGAGGGCGCGTGGTGCCTGGCCGACGCGCAGCGGGTGGCGGGGATGCTGGCGTCGGGGAACGCGCGCCGGGTGTACGGCCTCGACTAGGCCTTCGTCAGGGTCGCCTCGGGCGCCGGACCGGGCACGTCGGCCACGACATCCGGCCGTTCGCGCAACGACAGCACCACCCGCAGCACCCAGATCCACATCACGGCCGAGCCGAACATGTGCAGGCCGACCAGGACCTCGGGCAGGTCCGTGAAGTACTGGACGTAGCCGATGACGCCCTGCGCGAGCAGGATGAGGAACAGCTCGCGCGTGCGGTGCAGCGGGCCGCGCGGCGCGTCGACCGCCTTGAGGACGAACCACAGGGCAAACGTCAGCGTCACCACGATCCACGCCAGCACGGCGTGCAGCTTGCTCACCGTCTCCCAGTCGACCGGCATCCGCTCGACCTCGCTGGAGTCGCCGGCGTGCGGGCCCGCGCCGGTGACCACCGTGCCGACCAGGATGAGCAGCACGGCGGCGGCGACCAGGAACCACACCAGCTGCTGGACGGCCTTGCCGACCAGCGGGTGCGGCGGCGCGTCGCCCTCACGGGTGCGCTGCCACATCACCGTGGCCACCGCGATGAGCGCGGACGTCGCCACGAAGTGGGCGGCGACCGTGTACGGGTTGAGACCGACCAGCACGACGATGCCGCCGAGCACCGCGTTGCTCATCACGATCCAGAACTGCGCCCAGCCCAGCCGGGTCAGGCCGCGCCGGTACGGCTTCTGGGAGCGCGCGGCGATGATCGCCCAGCCGACGGCGGCGCACAGCACGTAGGTCAGCATGCGGTTGCCGAACTCGATGGCACCGTGGAAGCCCATCTCGCTGGTGGCGGTGAGCGAGTCGGCGGTGCACTTGGGCCAGGTCGGGCAGCCCAGGCCCGAGCCGGTCAGCCGTACGGCTCCGCCGGTGACCACGATGAGCACCGACATCACGATCGCGGAGAGGGCCGCGCGCTGGACCGTCCGGGGTTCCGGGGTCCACCGCTCGGCGATGAAGGCGAGGGGGTTGCGCAGGGCCGCCCTGGCGTCGGCGGGGGTCACTTTTGGCACGCGACCCATCGTAGGACGCCGCTTGTGCACGCTTTCACGAGGGTCCGTCATAGCCTTCTCCAGCCGTCGTGGGCCTTCTCCCCGCCGTCGTGGGCCTTACTCCCAGCGGAAGAACCGTCCGGCCGCCGCCAACCCCACGACCGCCCAGACGCCCAGGATCCCCAGGTCGGCCCAGGGCATCCCGGCCCCCTGCTGGAGCACGTCCCGCAGTCCGCCGGACAGGGCCGAGATGGGCAGCAGGTCGAGCAGGTCCTGCGCGGCGGAGGGGAACTTGTCGAGCGGCACGATGACCCCGCCGCCGACGAGCAGCAGCAGGAACACCAGGTTGGCGGCGGCGAGCGTCGCCTCGGCCTTCAGCGTCCCGGCCATCAGCAGGCCGAGGCCCGAGAAGGCCGCCGTACCGAGGACCAGGAGCAGCAGCACGGCGAACGGGTTGCCCTGCGGTGACCAGCCGAGCGCGAAGGCGATCACCGTCAGCAGGACCACCTGGAGCACCTCGGTGACCAGCACGGACAGTGTCTTCGCCGTCATCAGGCCCCAGCGCGGCAGAGGCGAGGAGGCGAGCCGCTTCAGGACGCCGTAGCGGCGCTCGAAGCCGGTCGCGATCGCCTGGCCGGTGAACGCCGTCGACATCACCGCGAGCGCGAGGATGCCGGGGGTGAGGAAGTCGACGGCCTCGCCGGCGCCCGTGTCGACGATGTCCACGGTGCTGAAGAGCACCAGGAGCAGGGTCGGGATGACGACCGTCAGCAGCAGCTGCTCGCCGTTGCGCAGCAGCATCTTCGTCTCGAGCGCGGCCTGGGCCGCGATCATGCGGGGGAGGGGCGCCGCGCCGGGCTTCGGCGTGTACATCCCGGTGCCGGTGGCGGTCACGAACGCAGCTCCTTGCCGGTGAGCTCCAAGAACACGTCTTCGAGGGTGTGCCGCTCGACGGAGATCTTCTCCGGCATGACGCCGTGCTGGGCGCACCAGGAGGTGACCGTCGCGAGCAGCTGCGGGTCGATCTTGCCTACGACGCGGTAGGAACCCGGCGTCAGCTCGGCGGCCGAGCAGTCGGCGGGCAGGGCCTTCAGCAGCGAGCCGACGTCCAGCCCGGGGCGGCCGGAGAAACGGAGCGTGTTCTCGGCGCCACCGCGGCACAGCTCCTCGGGGGAGCCCTGGGCGATGACCCGGCCCGCGTCGATGATCGCCACGTCGTCGGCGAGCTGCTCCGCCTCGTCCATGTAGTGGGTGGTGAGGATCACGGAGACGCCGTCGGTGCGCAGGTCCCGGATCAGGTCCCAGGTGGCGCGGCGGGCCTGTGGGTCGAGCCCGGCGGTCGGCTCGTCCAGGAACACCAGCTCCGGGCGCCCGACCACGGCCATCGCGAGGGCGAGCCGCTGCTGCTGTCCGCCCGACAGCCGCCGGTACGTCGTACGGCCGCAGGAGCCGAGCCCGAGGCGTTCGATGAGCGCGTCCACGTCCAGGGGGTGGGCGTGCAGTTTGGCCACGTGGCGGAGCATCTCGTCCGCGCGGGAGCCCGAGTAGACGCCGCCGGACTGGAGCATCACGCCGATGCGGGGCCGCAGGTCCCGGGACTGTCCGACCGGGTCGAGGCCCAGGACGCGCACCGTGCCGGAGTCCGGCTTCCGGTACCCCTCGCAGGTCTCGACCGTGGTCGTCTTGCCCGCCCCGTTGGGGCCGAGCACGGCGGTCACGCCCTCCCGGGCCACCAGGTCCAGCCCGTCCACCGCGGTCTTCGCGCCGTACCGCTTCACCAGGGCCTGGACCTGGACCACGGGGTCACTTCGCATGAGTCCAGAGTCTAGGTTCGTGCGCCCCGGCTCAGACCTGGGGGTCCCCCCGCTCGAGCGGAGCCGAGAGTGGGGGAGGGTCGAGGAACTCCTCCTCACGGGGGCGGTGGACCGCCAGCCACCGCTCGGCATAGGCGACCGCGTCCGCCACCGGGAACAGCCGCGCCTCGGCCGCCCCGACCTTCCCGCGTACGACGGGACGGTCCCGCTCGAAGTCGTAGCCCAGCTCGTCGAACCGGTCCGAGCTGATCGACACCTCCGTCACGGTCTCCCAGCCGTCCGGGCCCGGCCGGCCCACGGCGACGCGTGGGGACGGTATCCGGTACTCGGCGAGGTGGAAGCTGGTGCAGGAGGCGTAGCCGGCGCCGAGCAGCAGGACCCGGGCGCCCATGGCCTCCAGCTTCGCGAGCGGGCTGCGTTCGCCGAGCCGGCAGTCGGGCGCGTGGCCCTCGACCACCTCCGCCGCGCGCGGGCCGATAGCCGCGAACGAGGTCTGGGGATGGGCGCTGCGCAGCGCGCCGGGCCAGGTGCGCACGGTCTCCGGGACGACGCCGACCCCGCGCGCGGGGGTGATCCGGGGGTCGTAGGCGGGCATCGTGGTGCGGATGGCCGCCCACCATTGCGGGGGCACGGGCGGGTTGCCCCACAGCGCCGGGTCGGAGAGGTCGCCGGTCTGTGTCGGAACCACCAGCGTGCCCTCCGGGCCGAGCGCGTCGAGCAGTCCCTGTACGACCGCGACTCCGCCGCCGTTGACCCAGCCGAGGGAGCTGAGCGAGGAGTGCGCGAGGAGGGTCTCGCCGGGGCGCACACCCAGCTCGGACAGCTGTGTGCGCAGCGTGTCCCGGGTGACAAGAGGGCCGGTCGGAGGGGGTGTGGCCATGGTTCGGGAGTGTCCCCGAAGCGGCTTCGGCATGCCACCGGTTTGATCGATCAGAGATCGTTTCCGCAGGTCGGATTAGGTTTACCTAAGTGACGCAGCGCACCTTGGGGGTGGCCGGGCGCCGCTTGCCGGGCCCCGATGAATTACGCAACAATGGCGTTGTGAAAAACGTCGGCGAGGCTCGGGAGACCCCCACGGGGTCCCCTCAGGAGGAGCTCGCGACCGGGGAGCGGTCCACCCGCAACCGAGTCGCGCGGTCCATCCTGGACCACGGCCCGTCGACCGTCGCCGAGCTCGCCGAGCGGCTGGGTCTCACCCAGGCGGCCGTGCGCCGGCACCTCGACGCCCTCGCGGGCGACGGTGTCGTGGAAGCGCGCGAGCGGCGGGTCTACGGCGCGCGCACCCGCGGCCGGCCGGCCAAGGTGTTCGCCCTGACCGACTGCGGCCGGGACGCCTTCGACCAGTCGTACGACAAGCTGGCGGCGGACGCGCTGCGCTGGATCGCCGACCGCGAGGGCGGGAACGAGGCGATCGCCGCGTTCGCCCGCGCCAGGATCGCCGCGCAGGCGGGCGCGTACCGCGAGGCAGTCGAGGCCGCCGCGCCCGAGCAGCGGACACAAGCGCTGGCCAAGGCGCTGAGCGCGGACGGGTACGCTGCTACGGCGCGCAGTGCGCCCCACCCCCAGAAGGGTGAGCAGCTCTGCCAGCACCACTGCCCGGTCGCCCACGTCGCCGAGCAGTTCCCGCAGTTGTGCGAGGCGGAGACGGAATTTTTCGCCGAGCTGCTCGGTACACACGTACAGCGGCTCGCCACCATCGCGCACGGCGACGGCGTCTGCACGACGTTCATCCCCAAGATTTCCCACAACGCATCTGCAAGCACGGCCGGGAGGAACCCCGCATGACTCTCCCCACGGAGACTGCCCACCCCGAGCTCGAGGGCCTGGGCAAGTACGAATACGGCTGGGCCGACTCCGACACGGCCGGCGCCTCTGCCAAGCGCGGCATCAACGAGGACGTCGTCCGGGACATCTCCGCGAAGAAGAACGAGCCGGAGTGGATGACCAAGCTCCGCCTCAAGGGCCTGCGCCTGTTCGAGAAGAAGCCCATGCCGAACTGGGGCTCGGACCTGTCGGGGATCGACTTCGACAACATCAAGTACTTCGTGCGCTCCACGGAGAAGCAGGCGGCCTCCTGGGAGGACCTGCCCGAGGACATCAAGAACACGTACGACAAGCTGGGCATCCCCGAGGCCGAGAAGAACCGCCTCGTGGCCGGTGTCGCCGCGCAGTACGAGTCGGAGGTCGTCTACCACCAGATCCGCGAGGACCTGGAGGAGCAGGGCGTCATCTTCCTCGACACCGACACGGCCCTGAAGGAGCACCCGGAGCTCTTCAAGGAGTACTTCGGGACCGTCATCCCCGTCGGTGACAACAAGTTCGCGTCGCTGAACTCCGCCGTGTGGTCGGGCGGCTCCTTCATCTACGTGCCGAAGGGCGTGCACGTGGAGATCCCGCTCCAGGCCTACTTCCGTATCAACACGGAGAACATGGGCCAGTTCGAGCGGACCCTGATCATCGTCGACGAGGGTGCCTACGTGCACTACGTCGAGGGCTGCACCGCCCCGATCTACAAGTCGGACTCGCTGCACTCCGCGGTCGTCGAGATCATCGTCAAGAAGAACGCCCGCTGCCGTTACACGACCATCCAGAACTGGTCGAACAACGTCTACAACCTGGTCACCAAGCGCGCCGTGGCCTACGAGGGCGCGACCATGGAGTGGGTCGACGGCAACATCGGCTCCAAGGTGACGATGAAGTACCCGGCCGTCTACCTGATGGGCGAGCACGCCAAGGGCGAGACGCTGTCCATCGCCTTCGCCGGCGAGGGCCAGCACCAGGACGCCGGCTCCAAGATGGTCCACATGGCGCCGAACACCTCGTCCAACATCGTCTCCAAGTCGGTGGCGCGCGGTGGCGGCCGTACGTCCTACCGCGGTCTGGTCGAGATCGGCGAGGGCGCCCACGGCTCCAAGTCGAACGTGCTGTGCGACGCGCTGCTCGTCGACACCATCTCCCGCTCCGACACGTACCCCTACGTGGACGTCCGTGAGGACGACGTGTCCATGGGCCACGAGGCGACCGTCTCGAAGGTCTCCGAGGACCAGCTCTTCTACCTGATGAGCCGTGGTCTGAGCGAGTTCGAGGCGATGGCGATGATCGTGCGCGGCTTCGTCGAGCCCATCGCCAAGGAGCTCCCCATGGAGTACGCGCTCGAGCTCAATCGGCTGATCGAGCTGCAGATGGAAGGCGCGGTCGGCTGACCCCGCCCCGTCCGGCACACACGTCTTACTCAGAAAGCGAGCACTACGACAGCCATGGCTGAGGCTCAGACAATCCCGGTGGGCTCCACCACCGCCGGCCAGATCGCGGTGGCCGCAGAGTCGACCGTCGCCACGCGCATGAGCGCGCCCCCGTCCTTCGACGTGGCGGACTTCCCGGTCCCGCACGGCCGGGAGGAGGAGTGGCGGTTCACCCCGCTGGAGCGCCTGCGCGGGCTGCACGACGGCACCGCCGTCGCCACCGGCGAGGGACTGAAGGTGGAGATCCAGGCCCCCGAGGGCGTCACCGTCGAGACCGTCGGCCGTGACGACGTCCGGCTCGGCAAGGCGGGCACCCCGGCGGACCGGATCGCCGCCCAGGCGTACTCGGCGTTCGAGAAGGCCGGCGTGGTCACCGTCCCCAAGGAGACGGTCCTCACCGAGCCGATCCGGATCGCCGTGCACGGCGAGGGCGGGACCGCCTACGCCCACCAGGTGATCGAGCTGGGCGCCTTCGCCGAGGCCGTCGTCGTCATCGACCACACCGGTGACGCGGTGCTCGCCGCCAACGTCGACTACCTCCTGGGTGACGGCGCCAAGCTGACCGTCGTCTCCGTCCAGGACTGGGACGACAAGGCCGTGCACGTGGCCCAGCACAACGCCCTCGTCGGCCGGGACGCCTCGTTCAAGTCGGTCGTGGTCACCTTCGGCGGCGACCTCGTACGGCTGCACCCGCGTGTGTCCTACGCCGGCACCGGCGGCGAGGCCGAGCTGCTCGGGCTGTACTTCACCGACAAGGGCCAGCACCAGGAGCACCGCCTCCTGGTCGACCACAACACCCCGCACTGCAAGTCGAACGTCGTCTACAAGGGCGCGCTCCAGGGCGACGACGCGCACGCCGTGTGGATCGGCGACGTGCTGATCGAGGCCAAGGCCGAGGGCACCGACACCTACGAGATGAACCGCAACCTCGTCCTCACGGACGGCGCGCGGGTCGACTCGGTGCCGAACCTGGAGATCGAGACCGGCGAGATCGTCGGCGCCGGTCACGCCTCCGCCACCGGCCGCTTCGACGACGAGCAGCTCTTCTACCTGATGGCCCGCGGCATCCCGGCCGAAGAGGCCCGCCGACTGGTGGTCCGCGGCTTCTTCGCCGAACTCGTCCAGCAGATCGGTGTCGACGACATCGAGCAGCGCCTTCTCGTGAAGATCGACGAGGAGCTGGAGGCGTCGGTCTGATGACGGCCTTCGTACGCGTCTGCGGGCTGAGTGAGCTGGAGGAGGACACCCCGAAGAGGGTGGAACTCGACGGCACGCCGGTCTCGGTCGTGCAGACCGAGGGCGAGGTGTTCGCGATCCACGACATCTGCTCGCACGCGAACGTCTCCCTGTCGGAGGGCGAGGTCGACGACTGCCACATCGAGTGCTGGCTGCACGGCTCGCGCTTCGACCTCCGCTCCGGCAAGCCCGACGCCCTTCCCGCGACGCGCCCCGTCCCCGTATACCCCGTAAAGATCGAAGGGGACGACGTGCTCGTCTCCCTCACCCAGGAGTCCTGAGGCACCCATGGCTACGCTTGAAATCCGAGACCTGCACGTCACCGTCGAGGTCGAGAACGGCACGAAGGAAATCCTCAAGGGTGTCGACCTCACCGTGAAGCAGGGCGAGACGCACGCCATCATGGGCCCCAACGGCTCGGGCAAGTCGACCCTCGCCTACTCGCTCGCGGGACACCCGAAGTACACGATCACCGGCGGCACCGTCACGCTCGACGGCGAGGACGTCCTGGAGATGTCCGTCGACGAGCGCGCCCGCGCCGGTCTGTTCCTCGCGATGCAGTACCCGGTCGAGGTCCCGGGTGTCTCCGTGTCGAACTTCCTGCGCACCTCCGCCACCGCCATCCGCGGCGAGGCCCCCAAGCTGCGCACCTGGGTGAAGGAGGTCAAGGAGGCCATGGAGCGCCTCAACATGGACCCCGCCTTCGCCGAGCGCAACGTCAACGAGGGCTTCTCCGGCGGTGAGAAGAAGCGCCACGAGATCCTCCAGCTGGAGCTGCTCAAGCCGAAGATCGCGGTCCTCGACGAGACCGACTCCGGCCTGGACGTCGACGCCCTGCGGGTCGTGTCGGAGGGTGTGAACCGCGTCCGTGACACGGGCGAGGTCGGCACCCTGCTGATCACGCACTACACGCGCATCCTCCGCTACATCAAGCCCGACCACGTGCACGTCTTCTCCGGCGGCCGGATCGTCGAGTCCGGCGGTGCCGAGCTCGCCGACAAGCTGGAGAACGAGGGCTACGAGGCATACACGAAGGGTGGCGTATCCGCGTGACATTGCTGCCGGGCCTCCTCGACACAGAGGCGATCCGTAAGGACTTCCCCATCCTGGACCGCCAGGTCCACGACGGTAAGAAGCTCGTGTACCTGGACAACGCGGCGACCAGCCAGAAACCGCGTCAGGTGCTGGACGCCCTCAACGAGTACTACGAGCGCTACAACGCCAACGTCCATCGTGGCGTGCACGTCCTCGCCGAGGAGGCCACGGCGCTGTACGAGGGCGCGCGCGACAAGGTCGCGGAGTTCATCAACGCGCCGTCGCGTGACGAGGTGATCTTCACCAAGAACGCCTCGGAGTCGCTCAACCTCGTGGCGAACATGCTGGGCTGGGCCGACGAGCCCTACCGCGTGGACTCCGACACCGAGATCGTCATCACGGAGATGGAGCACCACTCCAACATCGTGCCCTGGCAGCTGCTCGCGCAGCGCACGGGCGCGAAGCTGAAGTGGTTCGGCCTGACCGACGACGGCCGCCTGGACCTGTCGAACATCGACGAGGTCATCAACGAGAAGACGAAGATCGTCTCCTTCGTGCTGGTCTCCAACATCCTGGGCACCCAGAACCCGGTCGAGGCGATCGTGCGCCGCGCCCAGGAGGTCGGTGCGCTGGTCTGCATCGACGCCTCGCAGGCCGCGCCGCACATGCCGCTGGACGTGCAGGCCCTCCAGGCCGACTTCGTGGCCTTCACCGGCCACAAGATGTGCGGCCCGACGGGCATCGGCGTCCTCTGGGGCCGCCAGGAGCTCCTGGAGGACCTGCCGCCCTTCCTCGGCGGCGGCGAGATGATCGAGACAGTGTCGATGCACTCCTCGACCTACGCCCCGGCACCCCACAAGTTCGAGGCGGGCACGCCCCCGGTCGCCCAGGCGGTCGGTCTCGGCGCGGCGATCGACTACCTCAACTCGATCGGCATGGACAAGATCCTCGCCCACGAGCACGCGCTGACCGAGTACGCCGTGAAGCGGCTGCTGGAGGTCCCGGACCTGCGCATCATCGGCCCGACGACGGCCGAGGAGCGCGGCGCGGCGATCTCCTTCACGCTCGGCGACATCCACCCGCACGACGTGGGCCAGGTCCTCGACGAACAGGGCATCGCGGTCCGGGTCGGCCACCACTGCGCGCGGCCGGTCTGCCTGCGGTACGGAATTCCTGCGACCACGCGAGCGTCGTTCTATCTGTACTCCACGCCGGCCGAGATCGACGCGCTGGTCGACGGCCTGGAGCACGTACGGAACTTCTTCGGCTGAAGGGCGTGCTAGACGGTGAAACTGGACTCCATGTACCAGGAAGTCATCCTGGACCACTACAAGAACCCGCACGGGCGGGGCTTGCGGGATGGCGACGCCGAGGTGCACCACGTCAACCCGACGTGCGGTGACGAGATCACACTGCGCGTGAAGTACGACGGAACGAAGATCGAGGACGTTTCGTACGAGGGCCAGGGCTGCTCGATCAGCCAGGCCTCGGCCTCCGTACTGAACGAACTCCTCGTCGGCAAGGACTTCTCCGAGGCGCGGAAGATCCAGGAGACCTTCCTGGTGCTGATGCAGTCCAAGGGGAAGCTCGAACCCGACGACGCGATGGAGGAGATCCTGGAGGACGCGGTCGCGTTCGCCGGGGTGTCCAAGTACCCGGCCCGGGTCAAGTGCGCCCTGCTGAGCTGGATGGCCTGGAAGGACGCGACGGCCCAGGTGCTGGGCGGCGCCGACGCCGAGAAGGAGACGACGGCATGAGCGAGACCGTGGAGATGAAGCCGGCCTCGGAGGAAGAACTCCGTGAGGCCCTGATGGACGTCGTCGACCCCGAGCTGGGCATCGACGTCGTCAACCTCGGCCTGATCTACGGCATTCACGTCGACGAGTCGAACATCGCGACCGTCGACATGACCCTGACCTCCGCGGCCTGCCCGCTGACGGACGTCATCGAGGACCAGGCCAAGTCCGCCACGGACGGCCTCGTCAACGAGCTGCGCATCAACTGGGTCTGGATGCCGCCGTGGGGCCCCGACAAGATCACGGACGACGGGCGTGAGCAGCTTCGGGCGCTCGGATTCAACGTCTGAGATCCACTGACTGACGAAAAGGGCGGCACCCTCCCGGGGTGCCGCCCTTTTCGCATGGTCAGTCCAGCCCCGCCACCAGCCGGAACGCCGAGTCCGCGCGGTACAGGCCGTCGTACTGGTACGGCTCCAGGCGGAGCTGGAAGTTGCGGTGACGCAGGAAGCGGCCCGGATAGTTCACGGACTCCAGCATGACCGCGCCCGAGAAGGCCGAGGGGCGCGGGCAGAAGGTGGCGTCCTTGCGGAACAGGGCCGAGCCGTCGTCGGCGTCCTTGACCAGGACGAAGCTGCGGTGGCGGAGGTAGCGGCCGTCCGCCGTGGTGAAGGAGTAGCAGGAGGAGTCGGCGAGGCCGGAGACGCGCTCGAATGTGGCGTCCTCGCGCTGCTCGGGGCCGGAGCCGATCCGGTCCAGGCGGACGTAGCCGTCGCGGACACGCCAGTAGCGGTCGGGGTAGTTGACCGAGCGTATGGATGTCCCGTGCGAGGCCGGAGGCTTCGGGGGCTTCGACGTGGCGTCGGACGCCGAGGGCTTGGGGGCCTTCTTGTGCGGTTCCGGACTCGGGTCGGCGCTGGTGGGTGCGCTCGTGCGGGGCGTGGGGGTG
>NZ_NGFN01000268.1 GCF_002148965.1 Streptomyces swartbergensis
CCCCATGGAGAACCCCACCGTCCCCACGCGCGCGTGCCCGAGCTCCCGGGCCCACCGCACCGCCGCCGCCAGGTCGAGCACCTCCCGGTCCCCGACCGTCGACCGCCCGCCGGATGCCCCGTGGCCCCGGAAGGAGAACGTGACGACGGCCCCGTGCCGGGTGAAGGCCCGCGCCACCCGCCGCACGTGCGGCCGGTCCACGGCACCGGTGAACCCGTGGGCGACGACGAACACGGGGTGAGCGGCAGGTGTCCGGGAGGCGTCGTATACAACCGCACCCGGGTCGTATACGGCATCGATCGTCACACCGTCGGACGTGCGCAGAAACGTCCGCAATTGCGACCGCACAGGCGTTCCCCGGGTCGTCTCGGAGTGCGGACGAACGGTGGAACGCGCCACATGACCTGCCGGACCTGAGCTCATGTGGGCTATTCTGCTGGGCAGAGGACTCGGGCAGCGTAGCCCCCGGGTCCTTTTGTGCTTTCGGAAGCGTTGTATACGAGGCGGGAAACCGCAGGTGTACGGGGCCTTCGGGATCGCAGAGCCAAGTGCTGTGCCAACAGACGTCCTCGCAGGGACCGAGGAGGAACCAGACGTATGAGTTCTCTGCTGCTCCTGACCAACGCCCTCCAGCCGTCGACGGAGGTGCTCCCCGCGCTCGGCCTGCTCCTGCACAACGTGCGGGTGGCCCCCGCGGAGGGCCCCGCCCTCGTCGACACCCCCGGCGCCGACGTCATCCTCGTCGACGGCCGTCGCGACCTGCCGCAGGTCCGCAGCCTGTGTCAGCTGCTTCGCTCGACCGGACCGGGCTGCCCGCTCGTCCTCGTCGTCACGGAGGGCGGTCTCGCCGCCGTCACCGCCGACTGGGGCATCGACGACGTCCTGCTCGACACCGCCGGGCCCGCGGAGGTCGAGGCCCGGCTGCGGCTGGCCATGGGCCGGCAGCAGATCGTCAGCGACGACTCCCCGATGGAGATCCGCAACGGCGACCTGTCGGTCGACGAGGCGACGTACTCCGCCAAGCTCAAGGGCCGCGTCCTCGACCTCACCTTCAAGGAGTTCGAGCTCCTGAAGTACCTCGCGCAGCACCCCGGCCGCGTCTTCACGCGCGCCCAGCTGCTCCAGGAGGTCTGGGGCTACGACTACTTCGGCGGTACGCGCACGGTCGACGTGCACGTACGGCGGCTGCGCGCCAAGCTCGGTCCCGAGCACGAGTCGCTGATCGGCACCGTCCGGAACGTCGGTTATCGATTCGTTACGCCGGAGAAGGTGGAGCGGGCCGCCGAGGAGGCGAAGGCCCAGGCGGCCAAGGAAAAGCCGGACAACGAGGACGAATCGGCAGCTTTGGGCGCCACCGAGGCGCGCACCAAGGCGTAAAGAGGCGTATCGCGGTGCCCGCCTGGGCATCGCTTTCCGCACGGAGTGCGCGGGCGGGCGCCGGACGGCGGTCGGGATGCCGTACGGATGTACGGAAGCTCCTTTACGCCCTGCCCAGAGCGGGTATATCCGCGTAGACTCCGCGCGTGGCCAAGGTGACTCGGGATGATGTGGCGCGGCTGGCAGGGACTTCCACTGCCGTGGTCAGTTATGTCATCAACAACGGACCCCGGCCGGTCGCCCCGGCCACGCGCGAGCGTGTCCTCGCCGCGATCAAGGAGCTGGGGTACCGGCCCGACCGGGTCGCGCAGGCGATGGCGTCCCGGCGTACGGACCTCATAGGCCTGATCATCCCGGACGCGCGCCAGCCCTTCTTCGGGGAGATGGCGCACGCGGTCGAGCAGGCCGCCTCCGAGCGCGGAAAAATGGTGCTCGTCGGCAACACGGACTACGTGGGCGAGCGCGAGGTCCACTACCTGCGCGCCTTCCTGGGGATGCGGGTCTCGGGCCTGATCCTCGTCAGCCACGCGCTCAACGACCTCGCCGCCGCCGAGATCGAGGCCTGGGACGCCCGGGTCGTGCTGCTGCACGAGCGGCCCGAGGCCATCGACGACGTCGCCGTCGTCACGGACGACCTGGGTGGCGCCCAGCTCGCCGTACGGCACCTGCTGGAGCACGGCTACGAGTACGTCGCCTGTATGGGCGGCATAGCCGAGACCCCGGCCGTCGGCGACCCGGTCTCCGACCACGTCGAGGGCTGGCGGCGCGCGATGGACGAGGCCGGGATCTCCACGGAGGGCCGCCTCTTCGAGGCGCTCTACAACCGCTACGACGCCTACCAGGCCGCCCTGAAGATCCTCTCCGGTCCCGAGCGCCCGCCCGCGATCTTCTGCTCCACGGACGACCAGGCGATCGGCCTGCTGCGGGCCGCGCGCGAACTGCGGATCGACGTGCCCGGCGAGCTGGCGGTGGCCGGCTTCGACGACATCAAGGAAGCGGCATTGACCGACCCGCCCCTGACGACGATCGCCTCGGACCGTTCGGCGATGGCCCGCGCGGCGGTCGACCTCGTCCTCGACGACGGACTGCGTGTGGCGGGGGCCCGGCGGGAGCGGCTGAAGGTGTTCCCGTCGCGGCTGGTGCTACGGCACTCCTGCGGCTGCGCGTAGCCCCTTCCGGGCGCCTTCACGCACCCCTCCGGAGGCGCCTTCACGACCCCTTCCCAGGCGCCTTTATATCGGGCATACGAGGTTCTGTCGGGCTTCTCAGGGAGGACTCAGGAAGCTCTCATGGTCGGGCTCCAAGCTCTGAGACATGACCGAGAGCTTCCACCGCAGTGGCGAGTACGAGAACCCTTACGAGGGTCAGCAGCAGGCCCCGGTGAACCCCGAGTGGCCGCCTCCGCCGGCGTACAGCCCGGCACCCGCTCCGAAGAAGCGCAACCGTGGCACCGTCGCCCTGCTCGCCGCCGTGGCGATCGTCGCCGCGGCGATCGGCGGCGGCACCGCCTACGGCATACAGGAGCTGACGGGCAACGACACCGTCGCCTCCAGCTCCACCAGCACCAACGTGGTGCCGTCCAGCCAGAAGGGCACGGTAGCCGGGGTCGCCAGGGCGGTCAGCCCCAGCATCGTCGAGATCAGCGCCGACTCCAACGCCGGTTCCGCCACCGGCTCCGGCGTGATCATCAGCAGTGACGGTGAGATCGTCACCAACAACCACGTCGTCTCCGGTGCCTCGCAGATCAAGGTGACGACCAGCGCCGGCAAGTCGTACTCCGCCAAGGTCGTCGGCACCGACAGCAAGAAGGACCTGGCGCTGATCAAGCTGGAGAACGCCTCCGGCCTGAAGGCGGCCACGCTCGGCGACTCCTCCGGATTGCAGGTCGGCGACCAGGTCGTGGCCATCGGCTCCCCCGAGGGCCTGTCCGGCACCGTCACCAGCGGCATCATCTCGGCCCTCGACCGTGACGTCACCGTCCCGACCGACGAGGACCAGGGCCAGCAGTCCCCGCAGGGCGACGGGTGGCCGTTCGAGTTCGGCGGTCGGCAGTTCAACGGCGACACCGGCTCGGACACCACGACGTACAAGGCGCTCCAGACCGACGCGTCCCTCAACCCGGGCAACTCCGGCGGCGCGCTGATCGACATGAACGGCAACATCATCGGGATCAACTCCGCGATGTACTCGCCGGCGGGCGCCGCCTCCTCGTCCTCCGACGCGGGCAGCGTCGGCCTGGGCTTCGCCATCCCGATCAACACCGTCAAGGCCGACCTCGCCAAGCTGCGGGCCGGCTCCACCGACTGAGACCCCGACTGAGTTCCCGAGTGAGTTCCTCGAGTGAGGAGTACGGCGATGATCCAGCAGGTTCCGCACACGGTGCCGGGGGCCGACCCGGCGGGGTTCGCGCTGGCACTGGCGGTGGCGTCCGAACTGCACGCACCGGCACCGGCACCGGCATCCGGATCGGCATCGGTGACGCGTGCCCCCGAGGTGGCGACGGCCAAGACCCGGCCCGCGCGCAAGGCCGCCGCCCGCCGGGCCGCCGCCGCCCGTCGCCGCAAGGTACGGGGCTGACCGGGGATGAGCCGGGGCTGATCCTTCTCCCGGCCCGCCGCGCCGACATGCGAGGCTGAGAGCGTCAGCGACACCCCGTCCCGCCACACCACACACCACACCCGAGGACCCCGACCCATGAGCCCCGCAGACGGCGACCGTGACCCCCAGCGCATCCTGATCGTCGACGACGAGCCGGCGGTACGCGAAGCACTCCAGCGCAGCCTCGCCTTCGAGGGATACGGGACCGAGGTCGCCGTGGACGGCGCGGACGCGCTGGAGAAGGCCGCTGCGTACCGGCCCGACCTGGTCGTCCTCGACATCCAGATGCCCCGCATGGACGGCCTGACGGCGGCACGCCGCATCCGCTCCACCGGCGACACGACTCCCATCCTGATGCTGACCGCCCGTGACACCGTCGGCGACCGTGTCACGGGACTGGACGCCGGGGCGGACGACTACCTGGTCAAGCCCTTCGAACTCGACGAACTCTTCGCCCGCATCCGCGCCCTGCTGCGCCGCAGCTCCTACGCGGCCGCCGTCGGCGCGGGCTCTCCGGACGACGAGGACGTCCTCGCCTTCGCCGACCTGCGCATGGACCTCGCGACGCGCGAGGTCACCCGGGGCGGCCGCCCGGTGGAGCTGACCCGCACGGAGTTCACCCTGCTGGAGATGTTCATGGCGCACCCGCGCCAGGTCCTCACCCGGGAGCAGATCCTGAAGGCGGTCTGGGGCTTCGACTTCGAGCCGTCGTCGAACTCCCTCGACGTCTACGTCATGTACCTGCGCCGCAAGACCGAGGCCGGTGGCGAGCCGCGCCTCGTCCACACGGTGCGGGGTGTGGGCTACGTGTTGCGGCAGGGCGGCGCGGAGTGAACAAGGTCGTACGCCGGTTCCGCTCCCTGCCGATCCGGTCCCGCCTGGCGCTGCTGGTGGCGGCGGCGGTGGCGTTCGCGGTGGCGGCGGTTTCGGTGACGTGCTGGTTCATCGTGCAGGGGAAGTTGTACGACCAGGTGGACAGCGACCTCAAGTCGTCGTTCCGGATCCTTCAGGCGGAGGATTTCGACGCGCTGACGAAGGCGTGCCCCCAGAAGCCGTCGAACACGCTCGGCGGGGCCCCGCGCCCGCAGACCTACGCGCAGGTCGTCAGGTCTGACGGCAGGGTCTGCCTGTTCAGCAACCTCATGCCCCAGGTGAAGGTCACGAGCGGCGACAAGGCCGTGGCCAAGGACCCCGACCCCACGACGGCCAGGCTGCGCAACGGCACCGACAGCGACGGCAACTCGGTGCGAGTGCTGACGACGGCGGTCGTCGTGAAGGACGGCCCGTTCCAGCAGGGCGTGGCCGCCGACTACGCCCTGGTCATCGCGGTCCCTCTCAAGGGCACGGAGTCCACGCTCAACGAACTGGCGCTGATCCTGCTGCTCGTGTCGGGCGTAGGCGTGGTGGGTGCCGGCGCGGCCGGCCTGGCGGTGGCCCGGGCGGGTCTGCGCCCTGTCGACAAACTCACCGAAGCCGTCGAGCACGTGGCGCGCACGGAAGACCTGGACATCCGCATTCCGGTCGACGACGCCGACGAGGACGAGGTGGCCCGCCTCTCCCGCTCCTTCAACTCCATGACCTCGGCCCTGGCCAGCTCCCGCGAGCTCCAGCAACAGCTCATCGCGGACGCGGGCCACGAGCTGCGCACACCGCTCACCTCACTCCGCACGAACATCGAACTCCTCACCCGCAGCGAGGAAACGGGCCGCCCCATCCCCGAGGCCGACCGCAAGGCGCTCCTCGCGTCGGTGAAGGCACAGATGACGGAGCTGGCCGCGCTCATCGGGGACCTGCAGGAGCTGTCCCGGCCGGACACGGGCCAGTACTCGGGCCGGACGCAGATCGTCGCCTGGCACGACATCGTCGACTCGGCACTGCGGCGGGCGCGGCTGCGCGGCCCGGAGCTGACGATCACGGCGGACGTCCAGCCGTGGTTCGTCCGCGCGGAGCCGTCCGCACTGGAGCGGGCGGTGGTCAACATCCTCGACAACGCGGTGAAGTTCAGCCCTGAGGGAGGCACGATCGAGGTGCGCCTGTCCGAGGGTGCTCTGACGGTCCGCGACCACGGCCCGGGCATCCCCGACGACGAACTCCCCCACGTCTTCGACCGCTTCTGGCGCTCCCCGAGCGCGCGAGCGCTGCCCGGCTCGGGCCTCGGCCTGTCGATCGTGGCGCGCACGGTGCAGCAGGCCGGCGGCGAGGTGTCGCTGTCCCACGCCGAGGGCGGCGGCACGGTGGCGACGGTACGACTGCCGGGGGCGGCGGTGCCTCCGCCGGACAGTCCGGCTTTCGCCGCCGAATAGCACGGATGCCACATCGAGATATCGTGGTGTGTCGGACTGCAGGGCGGGAAAGGTGACGCATGGCCGCGACGGCGGGGCTGGATTCGGGTGAACTGATCGAGGCGTTCAAGGCCCTCGGCAACCCTGCCCGTCTACAGATCATGCAGTGGCTGAAGGATCCCGACGCGCACTTCGGTGAGTACGAGCCGATCGCGGATCGTCGGGCGGTCGGTGTGTGCGTCACGCACATCCAGGCGAAGGCGGGACTCGCTCAGTCGACGGTCTCCAGCTACATGAGCACACTCGAACGGGCGGGACTCGTGCGTCCCACCCGGGTGGGCAAGTGGACCCACTATCGACGCGACGAAGAGCGGCTGGCACGGCTGGCACGGGCGATCGGCACCACGCTCTGATTCCAGCACGACTCTTCAATTGACGAATCGCGATACGTCGATATGATCTCCTCATGTCGACCTCCGCTGCTGTGCCCACAGCCCTGATCGTTCACGCCCACCCCGAGCCCCACTCGTTCAGCACCGCCCAGATGGCCGCCGCGACTCAGTCCCTGGGTGAGGCCGGGTACCGGGTCGACGTCCTGGACCTCTACGCCGACGGCTGGGCGCCGGTGCTCGCCCGCGAGGAGTTCGCACCGGTGGAGGGCCCGTTCAAACCGCAGGCCGAACAGATGCGGGCGGTCGAGGAGGGGACGCTCGACGCGGCCGTCAAGGCCCATCTCGACCGGCTGCTCGCCGCTGATCTGCTCGTGCTGTCGTTCCCGATGTGGTGGTTCTCGCTGCCGGCCGTCCTCAAGGGATGGGTGGACCGGGTCTTCGTGATGGGCGGGGTCTTCGGCGGCGACCACGGGCTCTTCAAAGACGCGGCGCTCGCCGGGAAGCGCGCGATGCTGCTGTTCACGACCGGCGGGCCCGGCGAGTCGTTCCGGCCCGGTGGCGCCTTCGGCCCGATGGACGACTTCCTGTTCCACATCCACCGGGGAATGCTGGAGTTCGTCGGCTTCCAGGTCCTCGACCCCGTGATCACCTACGGCCCGGCCCGCATGACCGACCAGGAACGAGCCGCGGCGCTGGATGCGGTCAGGGAGTCCGTCGCGCGCGTCGCGGCCGATGCCGGAACCCCCGTGGGCTGACAGCGGAGCCGACCGGAGCCGCCGCCGTCACGTCTCGGTCCGGTACATCAGGTCCACCTCGTGCGTGACGAACCCCAGCCGCTCGTACACCGACACCGCCGCCTTGTTGTCGGCGTCGACGTACAGCATCGCGGTGGGCACGCCCTGGTCCGCCAGGTGCCGCAGGCCGATCGTCGTGAGGGACTTGCCGAGGCCGCCGCCCTGGGCGCCGGGGGCGACGCCGAGGACGTACACCTCGCCCAGGCCCTCCTCGGTGTGGACCTTGGTCCAGTGGAAGCCGATGAGTTCGTCGCCGCGGAAGGCGAGGAAGAACCCCGCGGGGTCGAACCACGGTTCGGCCTTGCGGTCGTCGAGGTCCCGCTGGGTGAGGGAGCCCTGCTCGGGATGGTGGGCGAAGGCGGCGGCGTTGACGGCGAGCCAGGCCGCGTCGTCCTGGCCGGGGACGAAGGTGCGGACGGTGACGCCTTCGGGGAGGACCGGCTCGGGCGCGTCGAAGCCGGTCAAGGGGCGGCGCATCTGGCGCAGTTCGCGGAACAGGGTCAGACCGAGGACCTGCGCGAGGTGCCGGGCGGCGGAGTGGCCGCCGTGCGCCCACACCCGCAGCCGCTTGCCGGACGCGGCCAGCAGCGCGGAGCCCAGCGCCCGCCCGTGCCCGTGGCCCCGGTGCGCGGGGTGCACGACCAGTTCGGCGGCCGGCGGCTCCACCGGGTCGGTGTCCTCCAGTTGGGCGTACCCGACGAGTTCGCCGTCGACGGTGAGCAGCAGATGCGCCACGCCCGCCCGTTCGCCGCCGCGCAACTGCAACCGGCCCTGTTCGGACACCGCCTGCTGCCCGTCGGTCCGGGCCGCCTCGGCGAGCAGCCCGAGCACGGCCTCGGTCTGCTCCGCGGAGAGCGCGGCAAGGGTCTCGATCGAGCGGGGGTGGCCGGGCCGTGCGGTGTCGTCGCTGGTCATGCGTATGAGGGTACGGGGCCCCACCGGCAAATCGGCGGCAAAGAAGCAACCAAGGTGTAACCACGAAAGACCTGTCGCGCTACGCGCGTTGACTCTAGGCTGCGCCGGACGACATCACTGTCCCAGCAGACCCACAGGGGGGCGTATGCCAGCCACTTCACCGGCGCCGGCGCACCAGGAGCGCCGCAGACGTCGCAGGAACCGTCTCGTCGCTCTCGCCGCCGGTGTCGCCACCGTCGGCGCGCTGGCCGCGGCGACGGTGCCCGGGTCGGCGTCGGCCGACGAGAACCGCAGCGGGAGCGGCCACTGGCCGGGCCGCTACCAGGACGTCCAACTGCTGTCGTTCAACGACCTGCACGGCAACCTGGAGCCGCCCACCGGCTCCTCCGGCCGGGTCACCGAGCACCAGCACGACGGCACGACGAAGCCCATCGACGCGGGCGGTGTCGAGTACCTCGCCACCCATCTGCGTCAGGCCCGCGAGGGCGAGAAGTACTCCATCACGGCGGCCGGCGGCGACATGGTCGGCGCCTCCCCGCTCATCTCCGGCCTCTTCCACGACGAGCCGACCATCGAGGCGCTGAACAAGCTCGACCTCGACGTCACCTCCGTCGGCAACCACGAGTTCGACGAGGGCGCCAAGGAGCTGGCCCGCCTCCAGAACGGCGGCTGCCACCCCAAGGACGGCTGCTACACGGACCAGGAGTTCCAGGGCGCCGACTTCCCCTACCTGGCCGCCAACGTCCTCGACGAGAAGACGGACAAGCCGATCCTCAAGCCCTACTGGGTGTGGAAGAAGAAGGACGTCAAGGTCGGCTTCATCGGCGTGACCCTGGAGGGCACCCCGGACATCGTCTCCGCCGAGGGCGTCAAGGGCCTCTCCTTCAAGGACGAGGTCGAGACGATCAACAAGTACGCCAAGGTGCTCCAGCGGCAGGGCGTGAAGTCGATCGTCGCGCTCATCCACGAGGGCGGCTTCCCGGCGTCGACGTCGTACAACTACGACTGCGACTCCCCGGGCGCCGGCGACGGCATCTCCGGCCCGATCGTCGACATCGCCAAGAACATCACCCCGCAGGTGGACGCGCTGGTCACCGGCCACACCCACAACGCGTACGTGTGCACGATCGACGACCCGGCGGGCAAGCCCCGGATGGTCACCTCGGCCGCGTCCTTCGGCCGCCTCTACACCGACACCACGCTGACGTACGACCGGCGGACCGGCGACATCGCCCGTACGGCCGTGAAGTCCGCGAACCACGTGGTCACCCGGACCGTCCGCCCGGCGAGGGACATGACCGACCTGATCACCAAGTGGAACACGCTCGCGGCGCCCATCGGCAACCGCGCGATCGGCCACATCTCCGGCGACATCGGCAACACCGGCACCGAGTCCCCGCTCGGCGACCTCATCGCCGACGCCCAGCTCGCCCACGGCAAGCAGCTCGATCCGGAGACCGACCTCGCGCTGATGAACCCGGGCGGCATCCGGGCACCGCTGACGTACGCGGCCAAGGCCGGTGAGGGCGACGGTGTCGTGACGTACGCCGAGGGCTTCACGGTCCAGCCGTTCGCCAACACCGTGAACCTCCAGGACTTCACGGGCGCCCAGCTGATCCAGGTGCTCAAGGAGCAGGTGACCGGCCCGAACGCGGCGGCGCCCAAGATTCTCCAGGTGTCGTCCGGCCTCACCTACACGCTGGACCTCACCAAGTCCGGCGCCGACCGCGTGGTCACGGACTCGATCAAGCTGAACGGCGCGGCCATCGACCCGACGGCCACCTACCGCGTCGCGACGAACAGCTTCCTCGCGGGCGGCGGCGACGGCTTCCCCACGCTCGGCCAGGGCACGAACGACGTCGTCGGCGCCGACGACCTGACCGCGCTGGAGCAGTACCTGACGGCCAACTCGTCGGCCACGAACCCGCTGGCACCACCCAAGGCGGACCGCATCGCGATCGTGAAGTAAATCGCATACAGGGGATTCAAGTTGCGGTCAGGGGCGGTGCGCATGGTCGGATGAGACGATGCGCACCCCCCACCGCATGGACACGCAACACCTTCCCCACGACGGATCCGAGCACCCTCACGACCGCTCCGAACAGCCCCGCAACCCCTACGACGAACTCGGCGCACTCGACGACGGCCCGCTGGAGGAGACCCCTCTGGAGGACTACCTCGGCGAGGACGCCGAGCGGCGGGACGAGCAGGAGCCCCAGTGGTCGCCGCCCGACCACCGCCGTGGCGGCCGACGCCGGCGGAATCGTTTCGCCGGGCTGCCGCTCGCGATGAAGGCGGTGGTCGGGCTCGTCGTGCTCGCCGCCTTCGTCGCCCTCGCCGACCGCTGGGCCGTGCTGTACGCCGAGCACCGGGCGGCCGACACGCTCAAGGACCGGCTCGACCTCGCGGCGGCGCCCGAGGTGGAGATCGGCGGGTTCCCCTTCCTCACCCAACTCGCCGACAAGCGGCTGGACTCGGTGAAGGTGACCGTCCCGGACGTCGCCGCCGACCGGGTCTCCCTGGCGAAGGTGTCGGCCACGGCGCACGACATCCGGCTGGACGCCGACGGCCTCACGTCCGTGCGGGGCGCCCACATCCCCCGGTTCGACGGGGACGTCCTGCTGTCCTTCGAGGATCTCAACCGCGAACTGGGCGCCTCCCAGGTGACGTTCACCGGCGAGGGCCGCGACCGTGTCCGCGCCCGCGGCACCCTGCCCGTCGCCGGACACGACCTGCGGCTGCGCGCCGAGGCGCGGATCCAGCGGCAGGGCGAGCGGGGCATCGCCACGGAGATCGGCGGAATGCGGCTCGACATCGGCGACCTGGCCACCTACCGCCCCGGCACCCGCCCCGCGGAGGGCCTGCACCTCACCCCCAAGGGGACCGCCGACCTCGCCCGGGAGACCCGCAAGGCCAAGGCGCTGCTCTCGGTCCCGGCCATCGTGCAGCGGATGGGCGTGCCCGAGGCGACCGTGCGCGAGGCCCTCGCCGACGACGGCAAGCTCGCCGAGCTGACCGGCTCCCCGAAGTTCGCCCGCCAGGCCGAACGCCTCAACCTCATCGACCTGGCCCTGGACAACCCCGAGGTGCTCCGCCGCCTCGGCCTCGACCCCGACCTCCTCGACGAGCTGTCCGGCCTGACCCGCCCGGTCCTGGCCGACCGGCTGGCGCTGGCGTTCGAACTGCCGAAGCCAGAGCAGGGGGACGTACGGCTGGACGACGTGCGGGTGGAGGAGGACGGCATCCGGGTGCGGGTGTCGGGCTCGGGGCTGACCGTGGGTTCGTAGCGCCATGGTTCGTAGCGCCTGGTTCGCTAACCCTGGCTTCGTAGCCCCGCGAGTCCGCAACCTGCGTTCCTGATGAAATTTGGTGTGCAGATGTGTTGACCTCTGTTCGAGTTCTCTTCTAGTTTGCGGGAGCCAACGAGCCGCCGATCTGTATGCGAGTTCCGCGGACGCAACTGCTCAGAAGGGGACGTCGTGTCACGAAAGACTCACCGGGGGACAGCCGCTCTGGGGGCGCTGCTCGCCTGCGCCACGGCATTCGGCGGGGCCCTCGCCTCTCCCGCAGCCGCCTCCCCCACC
>NZ_NGFN01000269.1 GCF_002148965.1 Streptomyces swartbergensis
CCCCCTCGCCCCCCCCCTCGCCCCGTCCGTCCTGTGGCGGCCCTTCGGGCTGCATCTCCGGCTGACCCACCCGGCACTCCCTACTGACCACGCTGCGTGACTGGTGACACACACGACGCACACGCGCCGGACCCTTCCTACCCCCCAATGGGTGGCGAAGATGTAGCTTTCACCGCTTTTCCGCCCGGAAGTATTCCTTGATCAGTTATAGGGCGCGAGCGAAACTCACTCGAAAGAGTGCTGGGGCGACGGCAGGCCCGACCACGTAGGCTCGTGCCGAACGGGAAAACCCGTACCGAGCAAGGAGCTGATCGTGATCCCCGGTGGTGGCCAGCCCAATATGCAGCAGCTGCTCCAGCAGGCCCAGAAGATGCAACAGGACCTGGCGCAGGCGCAAGAGGAACTGGCGCAGACGGAGGTCGACGGCCAGGCGGGCGGCGGCCTCGTGACCGCGACCGTCACCGGCGCCGGAGAGCTGCGCAACCTGAAGATCGACCCGAAGGCGGTGGACCCGGAGGACACCGAGACCCTCGCCGATCTGGTCGTGGCGGCTGTGCAGGCGGCCAACGAGAACGCGCAGGCGCTCCAGCAGGAGAAGCTGGGCCCGCTCGCGCAGGGTCTGGGCGGCGGCGGCATCCCCGGTCTGCCGTTCTGAGACGCCTACCGCTTCCTCGGACAGGCGGCTGACAACTACGGTACGTACGGGAAGGCCGTACGGCGCGAACGACCTCGATGATCCAGGAAAGGCAGTCCGTTGTACGAAGGCGTGGTCCAGGACCTGATCGACGAGCTGGGGCGGCTGCCCGGCGTCGGTCCGAAGAGCGCCCAGCGGATCGCCTTCCACATCCTGCAGGCGGAGCCCACGGACGTACGGCGGCTCGCCCAGGCCCTCATGGAGGTCAAGGCGAAGGTCCGCTTCTGTGCGACCTGCGGCAACGTCGCGCAGGAGGAGCTGTGCAACATCTGCCGCGACGCCCGCCGCGACCCCGCGGTCATCTGCGTGGTCGAGGAACCGAAGGACGTCGTGGCGATCGAGCGCACGCGTGAGTTCCGGGGCCGCTACCACGTCCTGGGCGGCGCGATCAGCCCGATCGACGGGGTGGGCCCGGACGACCTGCGGATCAGGGAACTCCTGGCCCGCCTGGCCGACGGCACGGTCACGGAACTCATCCTCGCCACGGACCCGAATCTCGAAGGCGAGGCGACCGCCACGTACCTCGCCCGCATGATCAAGCCCATGGGCCTGAAGGTCACCCGCCTGGCCAGCGGCCTCCCGGTGGGTGGCGACCTGGAATACGCGGACGAGGTGACCCTCGGTCGCGCCTTCGAGGGGAGACGACTCCTAGATGTCTGACGCCACGCTGCACGCGACCGACCAGAACCCGGACGACTTCGCGGTCCAGATCGCGGACCAGGTCGAGAGCTTCCTGGTCGCCGTCATGGAGATCGCGAAGGGCGACGAGCCGGAATCGGCCGTTCCCTTCCTGCTCCTGGAGGTCTCCCAGCTCCTCCTGGCCGGCGGCCGCCTCGGCGCGCACGAGGACATCGTGCCCGACGAGCGCTACGAGCCCGACCCGGGCCCCGAACCGGACGTCGACGAGCTCCGCGAGAACCTGGCGCGGCTCCTCGACCCCGTCGACGTCTACTCGGAGGTCTTCGACCCCTACGAGCCCCGCAAGGCTCCGGTGCCGGCCCGGATCTCCGACGACCTCACCGACGTCATCACCGACCTGCGCCACGGCATGGCCCACTACCGGGCGGGCCGCACCTCGGAGGCCCTGTGGTGGTGGCAGTTCTCCTACTTCTCCAACTGGGGCTCCACCGCCTCCGCGACCCTCCGCGCCCTCCAGTCGGTCCTCGCCCATGTCCGCCTCAACCAGCCCCTGGCCGAACTCGACGGCCTGGACACGGACCAGGCCATGGGCGACGACACCCTGGAGATCGAGGCGGGCCGGGTGATGGCGGAGGAGATCGCTGAGCCGCTGGGGTTGCGCCCGGCCAAGTAGCCACCGACCCACCAGGGCCGCCTCCGTGACCTCACCGTCCCACGGCGGCGGCCAGCGCCCGCGCGTCGACGTACGGCGCGGTCGGTGTCGGCTCGCTGTACCACCTGAGCGGCCAGGTGTTCCCCTCCAGCGCCGGGATCCCGATGTACGTGACCGTGACCGTACGCGGATCCCGCCCGCCCAACTGCTGCACTCCGAGCGGCCAGTCCTGTCCGCGTACCGCCCCGGGCGCCAGCAGGAAGTACACCCACCGCGGCCCGCTCGCCTCACACACGATCGGCCCCGCGTCCCCGTCGGCCGCCTCGATCAGCCACTCGGCGACCAGCTCTCCCCGCACGCCCTCGACCCGGACCGCGTCGAAGTGCACACCAGTGACGTGGAGTTGATGACCTGCCGCCGGAACCCACTCAGGGCGGTGAATTGCGTTCGTCATGACCACACAGTCGTGCTCGCGCGGCTACGGTCGGTAGCGACTGTCGTGCTACACGTCGTGCTGTAACCGTCGGAGGTGGACGCTGTGTCGGCCCAGTACAACTCCAATTCCCAGCCGCCGGTCGCCTGGCGCTACAGCGGAAACCAGATGAAGCGCTGGCGCATGAAGGCGAACGTCAGCCGCGAGGAGCTGGCCGCCGCGGCCAACTACTCCCCGGACACCATCAAGGCCATGGAACAGGGCGTACGCATGCCGACGCCACGGGCCCTCGACACGGCCGACGACCTGTGCCGGGCTGATGGTTTTCTGAGCGCGGCCAAGGAGTACTTGCAGCGGGAGAAGTTCCCGGCGCGGGCGCAGGACTTCATGGAGAGGGAGCGGGAGGCGATCAGTCTCTGGTGGTACGAAGCCATGTACATCCCCGGTCTGTTGCAGACCAAGCGCTACGCACAGGCACTCATCGAGAACCATGTCCCGCCGCTGGACGCGGACACGGCTGAGGAACGGGTCGCCGCCCGCTTGGAGAGGCAGGTGATCCTCACCGAACGGAAGCCGCCGGTGGCCCTCAGCTTCGTCGTCTACGAAGCTGCGCTGCGCAGTTCGCAGGTGGACGAGGAACAGTTGCACCGCCTATTGGAGGTCTCCCGCCTGAGGAACGTCGTGTTGCAGGTCCTGCCCTTCGAGCGGGCCATCACCGCGGCGCTCCTGGGGCCCCTGGTGTTGTTGGAGACTCATGACCACGAGCGTTTCGCCTACGCCGAAGGCCAGTTGGGAAGCGAACTGACGGCCGAACCAGGGGCTGTCAGTCGCGCCACGGAGCGGCTTAGCATGATCCGCGCGCAGGCTCTCAGTCCGGACGAGTCGGCACGTTTCATCGAGCGGATGGTGGATCAGTTATGAGTGACCAGCTGCGCTGGGTCAAGTCGAGCTACAGCGACTCCGAGGGCGGCGCCTGCGTCGAAGTCGCTCTGTCCGCCGCCGTCTACGTCCGCGACTCGAAGACCCCCGCAAGTCGTGAGGTCCACATCACCGCCGCCGCCTGGGCGGCGTTCGTCTCGAGTGGATGGTGGATCAGCCATGAGTGACCAGCTGCGCTGGGTCAAGTCGAGCTACAGCGACTCCGAGGGCGGCAACTGCGTCGAAGTCGCTCTGTCCGCCGCCGTCCACGTCCGCGACTCCAAGACCCCCGCGGGGCCCGAGCTCCACGTCACCGCGCCCGCCTGGACGGCGTTCGTCTCCGCGGTTCAGCCCGGGGCTTGAGCCACTGAGGCCGAGGCCTCTCAGAGCCGTACGGCCGCGCCGGTCACGCCGATGCCCGTGTCCGCCTCCGCCGGTACCGTCACCGTGATCGTGCTCGGCCGGCCCATGTCCACGCCCTGGTGAATGGTCAATGTCGCAGGGACCGGGACCAGCCCGAGTTCCCGCAGGTAGCCGCCGAACGCGGCCGCCGCCGCCCCCGTGGCCGGGTCCTCGACCACGCCGCCGGGCGGGAACGGGTTGCGGGCGTGGAAGACCGTGGGGGACTCCCGCCAGACCAGGTCGACCGTGGTCCAGTCCTTGCGGGCCATGAGGGCGGCGAGCGCGGCCATGTCGTAGTCCAGGACGGCCAACCGGTCCCGGCTCGCGGCGGCGATGATCGGGTGCCAGGCTCCGGCGAAGGCCGCCCGGGGCGGCAGCGCCGGGTCCAGGTCCCCGGCGGACCAGCCCAGAATCCCCAGCAGCTCGGCCAGATCGGCTTCCTCGACCGGAGCCGTACGCGGTGCGACGCTCACCAGGGTCGCCACGAGGGTGCCGTCCGCCGCCCGGTCGGTGGTGACGGTGACGGGGCCCGCCGCCGTGCGCAGCCGCAGGCGTCCGGTGCCGTGCCGCTCCGCGTGGGCGACGGCCGTGGCGATCGTCGCGTGGCCGCAGAACGGCACCTCGGCGAGCGGGCTGAAGTACCGCACGTCCAGGGCACCGTCGCCGGACTCCACCACGAACGCCGTCTCGGAGTAGCCGACTTCGGCCGCCGTCGCCAGCATCGTCGCGTCGTCGGCCCCGGTGGCGTCCAGCACCACTCCCGCGGGGTTGCCGCCCTTGGGATCCGTGCTGAACGCCACGTAGCGCAATATCTCCATGCCGAGACAGTAGCGTCCGGCTCCACGCTCACGCTGCGTGATTTGGGGGCTCCTTGTACGCCCCCTGTACCTGGGCTGCACGGCCGCTAACCGGTGACACGCGAGTCTGGAGTCACTTCCACCGCAGAAGAAGCGGAGGCAAGTCAACTCCCCTCGATGTCACCGGAGATGTCATGAACCGTCGCCCCGCACGCCGTCGCATAGCCGTCGTCGCCACCGCTGTCGCCGCCCTGGCCGCCGGTACCTTCGCCCTCGGTGCCGGGGTCGCCGGAGCCGACTCCCGCGGCAAGTCCGCGCAGCCGTCGGCCAGGATGGCCACCGAGGCGCAGGTGCTCGGGCTGTTCGACAACTGGAACGCCGCGCTCCGGACCGGTGATCCCCAGAAGGTCGCCGACCTCTACGCGGCGGACGCGGTCCTGCTGCCGACCGTCTCCAACAACGTCCGTACGGACAGAGCCGAGATCGTCGACTACTTCGAGCACTTCCTCCAGAACAAGCCGGTCGGCACGAAGGTCGAGTCGGTCGTCAACGTCCTCGACCGGGACACCGTCATCGACACCGGTGTGTACGAGTTCGCGCTCACCGACCCTGCGACGGGCGCGAAGAACACCGTCAAGGCCCGCTACACGTACGCCTACGAGAAGCAGGACGACGGCACGTGGCTGATCGTCAACCACCACTCCTCGAAGATGCCCGAGAGCTGACCGCCCGGAGGGTGATCGTCACGCACAGGCCGCCCCCGGGAGCGTCCGTCAGGGCCACGGTCCCGCCGTCGTCCGTCGCCAGTTGCTTGACGACGGCGAGACCGAGGCCGGAGCCGCCCTTGCCGGTCAGGCCCTGACCGCGCCAGAAGCGGTCGAAGGCGCGGGACTTCTCGGCGTCCGACATGCCGGGTCCCTCGTCCAGGACCGAGACCCCCACCACATCGTCCCGGGGGTCCACCCGCACGGTGATCGTCCCGCCGTCCGGTGAGACCTCCAGGGCGTTGGAGAGCACGTTGTCCAGCATCTGGTCCAGATGACCGGGGCTGGACAGCACAGACGGCCGGCCGTCGATACTCCCCCTGAGCGCGATGGTGACTCCGCGCTCGTCGGCGGCCGGCCTCCACACAGCGAGCCGCTCCCGCACGATGTCCAGCAGCGGGAGCGGCTCGGCGGCCGTCACCTTCGCCTCGGCACGGGCCAGCACCAGCAGGCCGTTGACCAGGCGGTTCATGCGCACGACCTCGGCGGTGGCCTGCTCCACGTCCTCCCGTACGAACTCGTCGTCCACACCGTCCGCGATGTTGTCCAGGGACAGCCGCAGGGCCGTGAGAGGCGTGCGCAGCTGGTGTGAGGCGTCCGCCACGAAGATGCGCTGGGCCGCGATCAGCGTGTCCAGGCGTTCCGCGCCCTGGTTGAGGGTGCGCGCCAGCGTCTGGGTCTCCGGCGGGCCCGTCACGGGGGAGCGGGCGGTCAGGTCACCGTCGCTGAACTTGCTCGCCATGTCGTTGAGCTGGCGCAGCGGGCGGGTGAGGCGCCGCGCCACCCCGACGCCGAGCAGGGCGGCCACCACGAGGACCAGCACCGCGAGGATCGCCCGGAAGCCCCAGATCGTCCACAGGCGGTCGGTCATCTCGTTCGTCGAGTAGACGATGCGCACGGCACCGACGACCCGGTCCTCGCCGGCCCTCTCGGCGGGGACCGTGATCACCAGCTCGGGACCCCAGATGAAGGAGGAGCCCCAGTCGGTCGTGGGCTTGTTCCGGTCGAGGGCCGTGGTCAGGGCCGCGTCCTGCGCCGGGCGGAGCAGGTCCGGCGCGCAGCCCGGGGCGCCGGCCACCTCGACGTCACCGGGCGTCTGGGTGGCGTACGCCGTGGCCATCTTCTGGAGCGCCTCGCACGAGGTGGGGTCGCCGTTGGCCAGCAGCAGCGCCATGGTCTCGGCCTCGCGCATCACGGAATCCTCGGTGTCGCCCCGCAGCTGGGAGGTGAGCGAGAAGGCCACCGGCACCGTGAACAGGGCGATGGCGATCGCGACGAGGAAGATGTAGCTGCGGACGAGCTGGCGGATCATGAGGCGTCGCTGCCCGTTCCGGTGCTCGGGTCGCCGTCGCCGTCCTTGTCGCCGCCGCCGTCCTTGACGATCTCCAGCCGGAAGCCGACCCCGCGCACCGCCTCGATGGTGATCGCGCCCGCCAGCTTCCGCCGCAGTGCCGCCACGTGCACGTCGAGCGTCTTCGTCGGCCCGAACCAGTTCGCGTCCCAGACCGCTTCCATGATCTGCTCGCGCGACATCAGCGCCCCGGGCTCCTCGGTGAGGAACGCCAGCAGGTCGTACTCCTTGGGCGCGAGGGCCACCTCCTCGCCGTCGAGCCGCACCCGGGCCGCCTTGCGGTCGACGGTCAGGCGGGGGCCGTAGCGGTCGGGGCCGTTCTCGGGCGCCCCGGCCGCGGGGGTGCGGGGCTGCGCGCGGCGCATGACCGCCCGGATGCGGGCGATGACCTCCCGGACGCCGAACGGCTTGGAGACGTAGTCGTCCGCGCCGATCTCCAGGCCCACCACCCGGTCCGTCTCGTCGCTGCGGGCGCTGATCACGATGATCGGGACGTCGCCGCGCTCGCGCAGCGTCTTGCAGACGTCGAGGCCGTCGGTGTCGGGCAGGCCGAGGTCGAGCAGGACGACGTCGTAGGGGCTCGCGTGGTCCAGCGCCGCCCGGCCCGTGGTGACCCACTCGACCTCGAAGCCGTAGCGCTTCAGGCCGCGTCTGAGGGACTCGGCGACCGGTTCATCGTCTTCCACCAGAAGTACGCGCACAGGCGAACCCTAGTGCTTGAAATTTGAGCCACAGGCGTCGGCCCACGTGCGATTGTGACGCCGGGCACTTTCTCGCGTGGCCGGTGCCGAGATGGGCATGAGCAGACCTGAACGAGTACCCCGGAAGTCTCACCATGCGATATCGCGGAAGGGATTTTCGGACGCTCGTTAGACTGAGCCGACCGCGGTACGAATGCGTATGAGCGGATAGAGACGGATTGAGCGAGGAGCGCACGTGGGCCTTGTCGTGCAGAAGTACGGAGGCTCCTCCGTAGCCGATGCCGAGGGCATCAAGCGCGTCGCCAAGCGGATCGTGGAAGCGAAGCAGAACGGCAACCAGGTAGTTGCCGTCGTTTCCGCGATGGGCGACACGACGGACGAGCTGATCGATCTCGCCGAGCAGGTTTCCCCGATGCCTGCCGGGCGCGAGCTCGACATGCTGCTGACCGCCGGGGAGCGGATCTCCATGGCACTGCTGGCCATGGCGATCAAAAAGCTGGGCCACGAGGCCCAGTCGTTCACCGGCAGCCAGGCAGGTGTCATCACCGACTCGGTCCACAACAAAGCCCGGATCATCGACGTCACGCCGGGCCGGATCAAGACCTCGGTGGACGAGGGCAACATCGCGATCGTGGCGGGTTTCCAGGGTGTCAGCCAGGACACCAAGGACATCACCACCCTCGGCCGCGGCGGCTCCGACACCACCGCGGTGGCCCTCGCCGCCGCCCTCGACGCCGACGTGTGCGAGATCTACACCGACGTCGACGGCGTGTTCACCGCCGACCCGCGCGTGGTGAAGAAGGCCCGGAAGATCGACTGGATCTCCTTCGAGGACATGCTCGAACTGGCGGCGTCCGGGTCGAAGGTGCTGCTCCACCGCTGTGTGGAGTACGCCCGCCGGTACAACATCCCGATCCACGTCCGGTCCAGCTTCAGCGGACTTCAGGGCACCTGGGTCAGCAGCGAGCCGATTACGCAAGGGGACAAGCAGGTGGAGCAGGCTCTCATCTCCGGTGTCGCGCACGACACCTCCGAGGCCAAGGTCACGGTCGTCGGCGTGCCGGACAAGCCGGGCGAGGCGGCCGCGATCTTCCGCACGATCGCCGACGCCGAGATCAACATCGACATGGTCGTGCAGAACGTGTCCGCCGCCTCCACGGGCCTGACGGACATCTCCTTCACGCTGCCGAAGACCGAGGGCCGCAAGGCCATCGACGCGCTGGAGAAGAACAAGGCCGGCATCGGCTTCGACTCGCTGCGCTACGACGACCAGATCGGCAAGATCTCCCTCGTCGGCGCCGGCATGAAGACCAACCCGGGCGTCACGGCCGACTTCTTCACGGCCCTGTCCGACGCGGGCGTGAACATCGAGCTGATCTCGACCTCCGAGATCCGCATCTCGGTCGTCACGCGCGCCGACGACGTGCCCGAGGCCGTCCGTGCCGTGCACTCCGCGTTCGGGCTCGACTCCGACAGCGACGAGGCCGTCGTCTACGGAGGCACCGGCCGCTGATGGCCGGTCTCCGACGGGCCGACCGGCCCGGCCGGTCCGAGCGCCCGACGCTCGCCGTCGTGGGCGCGACCGGGGCCGTCGGCACGGTCATGCTCCAGATCCTGTCCCAGCGCGCGGACGTCTGGGGCGAGATCCGACTGGTCGCCTCCCCGCGCTCGGCCGGCCGCAAGCTGGCCGTGCGCGGCGAGGAGACCGAGGTCGTGGCGCTCACCGAGGAGGCCTTCGACGGGGTCGACGTCGCCATGTTCGACGTCCCCGACGAGGTCGCCGAGCGGTGGGCGCCCCTGGCCGCCGCCAAGGGCGCGGTGGTGGTCGACAACTCCGGCACGTTCCGGATGGACCCGGACGTGCCGCTCGTCGTGCCCGAGGTCAATCCGCACGCCGTACGGATGCGCCCGCGCGGGATCATCGCCAACCCCGGCTGCACGACGCTCTCCATGATCGTGGCCCTGGGCGCGCTGCACGCCGAGTTCGGGCTGCGCGAGCTGGTGGTCTCCTCGTACCAGGCGGTCAGCGGCGCCGGCCGCGCGGGCGTGGCGACGCTGCGGCAGCAGTTGTCCCTGGTTGCCGGCACGGAGCTGGGGACCAGCCCCGGTGACGTACGGCGGGCCGTGGGGGACAGCACCGGTCCGTTCCCGGAGCCGGTCGCGCTGAACGTCGTGCCGTGGGCCGGGTCGCCGCGCGAGGACGGCTGGTCGTCGGAGGAGATGAAGGTGCGGGACGAGTCCCGCAAGATCCTCTCCCTGCCCACGCTGCCCGTGGCCGTCACCTGCGTCCGCGTTCCGGTGATCACCACGCACTCGCTGACCGTGCACGCCCGCTTCGAGGGCGAGGTCACCGTCGACAAGGCCCGCGAGATCCTCGCCACAGCACCCGGGGTCGTGCTGTTCGACAACCCGGCCGCGGGGGAGTTCCCGACGCCTGCCGACGTGGTCGGCACCGACCCGACGTGGGTCGGGCGGGTGCGGCGGGCGCTGGACGACCCGACGGCGCTCGAACTGTTCGTCTGCGGGGACAACCTGCGCAAGGGCTCCGCGCTCAACACCGCGCAGATCGCCGAACTGGTGGCCGCCGAGCTTTCGTGACGTGCCGTGCCGGTGGCCGCAGGTTTTCGGGAAGTTTCGCCCCGCTGGAAACCCCCGACCGTTGTCATAGGCGGTTTGTAGGATCTGCGTACGACATGTGAGCCGGTCGATGGTCCGGATCACTTGTCCCGAACCCCATCGGCATCCGAGGATTTACCTCCCCGCCCTCCGCAACCGTGCGAAGGGCGGGGAGCGTCTTTGCGGTCGCCCTTCCGGGCCGTGGGACACCTTCAGGCGTGGGGACGCCTGGCACCGGGCGTGGGGACGCCCGGTCACATCTGGACATAGGGGAAGAGCGGGACGCATGAGGGCATTTGATGCACCAGCGGTTGTGCTGCCTGACGCGGGTAGATCGCCGACGGCCAAGGTCGGCGTGAAAGTGATGCCCGACGCGTACAACCCTGACAGGGGTGAGCGTGTCCAACAGGCGTGGCAGAGGTACTCGACTTCAGCGCGGCACGCGGCACGGTCATTCGACCGCCCCGTCCGGCGGCTCTACGACCCCGCATGTCCGGTACTCCCGGCGGCATGCCGGTGATCGCGCCCGTGCCCGCAGCGCGGCCGGCCCGCATCCCGAACCAGCGTGAAGGCGCCGAGGACGGTGTCGCGGCCGGGACCACCGTCGACCACCTCACCGAGACCTACCGGGCGCACTACCGCTCGCTGCTCGGTCTCGCGGCCCTCCTCCTCGACGACACCGCCTCCTGCGAGGACGTCGTCCAGGAGGCCTTCATCCGCGTCCACTCGGCCCGCAAGCGGGTCCGCGACCCCGAGAAGACCCTGGCGTACCTGCGTCAGACGGTCGTCAACCTGTCCCGCTCGGCGCTGCGCCGCCGCATCCTCGGCCTGAAGCTGCTGTCGAAGCCCATGCCCGACATGGCGAGCGCCGAGGAAGGCGCCTACGACCAGCTGGAGCGCGACTCCCTCATCAAGGCGATGAAGAACCTCCAGCGCCGCCAGCGCGAGGTGCTGGTGCTGCGCTACTTCGCGGACATGACCGAGGCCCAGGTAGCCGAGACCCTCGGCATATCCCTGGGCTCGGTCAAGGCCTACGGCTCGCGCGGTATCGCGGCGCTCCGGCTGGCCATGGAGGCGCCGGCATGAGCGACGGCGACGGCGCGCGCCGCGACGGGCGCGACCGGCACGAGCCCTTCGAGTGGCACGAGCCGACAAAGCTGCACGGGCAAGATCCGAAGCAATCGCACGCTGGGAACGGAACTGTGAACCACGGCCTGGACGAACAGAGCCCCGAGGGGTTCGAATCGGACGAGCTGGACCTGCGCAGGATGCTGCACGAAGCGGTGCAGGAGGTGGAACCGCGCGACGGCACGCTGGACTATCTGCGGAAGGCGGTGCCCCAGCGACGGACCCGCAAGCGGCAGGCCGTCGTCGGCATGGCAGCCGCCGCGCTGTTCATCGGCACGGCCGTCCCCGCCCTCGTGCACGTCTCCAACTCCACCGGTTCCGAGGCCAACCCGTCCGCGATCGGCCACGCTTCCGAGACACAGGGCGGCGTGAGCCAGGGCAAGGGCCCGGACGGCGGCGAGAGCACCGCGGGCAGCTCCCCCGGCAAGACCGAGGGCAAGGACAAGGGCGACAAGAAGCAGAAGGACAAGGAAGGCAAGAGCCCCGGCGCCTCGGCCGGAGCGTCCCAGGGTGCCGGCCCGTCCTCCTCCACCGCCGCCGCCGGCATCCAGGCGTGCACCGCCGCCCAGCTCGGCCCCGCCGCCGGCAGCAGCGCCGCACCCGACTCCACCGGCGCGGTCTACGGCTCCTTCCGCGTCACCAACGTCTCGGCGGCGAGCTGTACGGTCACCGACCCCGGCTCGGTGAGCGCGCTGGCGCAGGGCGCGGCCGACGTCAACAAGGTCGGCACGGCCCGGCACACGGCCGGGGACGCGGCGGCCGGCCTGCCCGACCCGTCCCTGGAGGCCGCCCAGCTGGACCTGCGCAGGATGCTGCACGAAGCGGTGCAGGAGG
>NZ_NGFN01000027.1 GCF_002148965.1 Streptomyces swartbergensis
GCCGTACGGTGCCGGGCCCGGCTGGGGCGGCACGTAATGGGGCGGCGCGTAGGGGCCGTTGGCCGGAGGCGGCGGGTACGGGCCGCCGTTCGGCGGCACGGGCGGCTGGTACGGATTGGTGGGTCCCCCGAAACTCACGTGCAAGTCCCTTCCGTTACTCACGGTGCTGAAGGCGGCACAAACATCAGCCATCGCCTCAGCCAAGTCAACTCGCTTTGGAGCCGGGGGTCATGGGGTCGGCACGCACGCGACCCCGAACTGCCGAACAGTCAGCAACCCCACGGCAGCCTCGCCCGCACCTCGAACCCGCCCTCCGGGGTGTGGCCGTGCTCCAGGCGGCCGCCCGCGAGGGTCGCTCGTTCCGTCAGGCCGATCAGGCCCTGGCCGGATCCGGGGACGGGCGGCACCTCGCCCTCGGGGGGCGGGTTGTGCACGGAGACGGTGAGGCCGTCGCCCGGTGCGCCGGTGACGGTCACCGTGACCTCCGTGCCGGGGGCGTGCTTGCGGGCGTTGGTCAGGCCCTCCTGGACGATCCGGTACGCGGTGCGGCCGACGGAGGACGGGACGTCGGCGGCGTCGTCGACGCGGTGGTCGAGGGCCACCTTCATGCCGGCCTCACGCGACTCGGCGACCAGCGTGTCCAGCGCGCCGAGCGTCGGCTGCGGCCGGCCCGTGTCGTCGGGCTCCCCCGCCCGCAGGACGCCGATGATCTCGCGCAGGTCCTGGAGGGCCTCGTGCGCGCTCTCCCGGATCACACCCGCCGCCCGCGCCGTCTCCGCCGGGGGCGCGTCGGGCCGGAACTCCAGGGCGCCCGCATGCACGCTCAGCAGGGTCAGCCGGTGCGCGAGCACGTCGTGCATCTCCCGCGCGATGTCCTCACGGGCGAGCCGCTGCGCCTGCTCGGCCCGCAGTTCCGCCTCTGTCTCGGCCCGCCGGGCCCGGTCCCTGAGGCTCACCATGAGCTGTCGCTTGGCCCGTACGAACATGCCCCAGCCGACGATCGCCACCGTCAGCAGCACGGCGAAGGGCACGCTCACCAGGTAGGGGACGTCCGCGTCGGGACGCACCCAGTAGTACAGCGGAGCCAGGGCCGCGTTGATGCCACCCACCCAGGCCACGTACCGGAAGGGGCGGTGCACGGCGAGGGTGAACAGCGCGATCAGACCCGCCCCGCCCGCCGTGTCCGAGACGAAGGTGAGGGGAGTCATCGCCACGGCCAGCCCCAGCGGCCAGCGGCGGCGCAGCCAGACGGCCGCGCAGGCCAGCGCCCCGGTCAGCTGGTCGACGGCGGCCAGCCATTCCGGGACATGGGGGTTGTCGTTGAGCGCCTCTATGGCGGCCGCGCCCACCAGCACCGCCAGCAGGAAGCAGGAGAAGTCGACGACCCAGTCGCGGGCGGTACGCCGGGGCCGTCGCCCGGCCCGCGCGGCGTCGGGGTCGAGCTCGTGCAGCAGGGCGGACGGGATGAACCATCTGCGTCCGGTGAACAGCGCAGGTGTCGGTGTCTCGCCCGTCAGAACCGGGGAGGCCTGCCCCGCGTCGTCACCACTCACGGTCGACAAATCTACGCAGGTCCGGGCCCGTTCACCTCTCCCTGGCCGGTATCGTCGACCAAAGTCACCGCATCGCAGACTTTCGGCGCGGGCGGCCGGGGCCGGACAGGGACTTCCGTCCGACGCACGCTCGCCCCGCGGCCGATGTGCGTGGGGGGTCCGCGGGGCGAGGCTCGTGCCATGAAGCAGGTGCTGGAGATTCTCGGCTTCCTCGCCCTCGTACAGGGCGTGGCGGGCCTGGTGCACGAGTTCACCGACTGGAACTGGGGCCTCGTGCAACGACTGGGGTTCCTCGACGGCTACGAGATCTACGCGAGCGTCGTCCTGCTCGTGCTGGGCGTCGCCCTGTTCGCGGCGGCCGGGAGCCGGAAGTCCGTCTGAGCACCCGGGCGGACTTCCGGCCGGCGTTCCGGGAAGTGGCCGCCCGGCTCAGCAGCCGTAGTCGACCAGGTCGAACGACTCGTAGTGGTCGGCCGTGTAGTAGTCCTCCCGGTTCTCCTCACCGGTGACGATGCGCCGCGCACCGCGGGTGGAGGAGCCGGGGGTGATGACCGTGTACTCGTGGTAGTAGCCGGACGACTGGCTCGGCAGGATGCGCTCCCGGTTCTGGAAGACGGTGCCGTCCTGCTCGAACGGGAAGGGGCCGCCCTGCTCGATCAGGTCGAGCGTGTCGTGGGCCTGGGACGGCAGGTCGCCGTAGCAGATGCTGCCGACGGCGGTGGGGGCCGCGTCGGCCGTGGTGGCGGAGACGGTACCGCCGACGAGGAGGGCGGACAGGAGGGCGGCTGCTGCGCCGAGCCGCGAGGCGCGTGGGGGGAAAATCATGCGCACATGATGACGCGCGTAGACCGTGGCATGTCAATGACAAGTTCGGAGATTTTCCCGTCAAGTCCCATCAGTTAGCGGGAAGTTAACCTGCCCCCGGCGCCCTCACGCGCTGTTCACCGGGGCCGGTGAGGGCGTCGGGGCGGGGCGGTCACGCGTTCTCCGGCAGCGTGTACTCGCCGTACTCCGGGCGGCCCGCCACCTCGTACGTCTGGATCGAGACGCCCGTACTGGTGACGCTCCCTCCGGCATGCCGGAACGCGGTCGGTACGGCGCCCTCCGGGAACAGCCGGAACCCGGCGCCGAGCACGACCGGGAAGGTCAGCAGATGCAGGGAGTCGACGAGGCCGTGGGCCAGCAGGGACCGGACGAGGGCGCCGCTGCCGTGCACCTGGATCTCGCCGTCGGTGCGCTCCTTCAGGGCCGTGACCTCCTTGGCGAGGTCTCCGGTGAGCACGGTGGTGCCCGCCCACTCGGGGTCCTTGAGGGTCGAGGACGGGACGTACTTCGGCAGTGCGTTGAGTTTTGAGGCGACCGGATCGGCGGGGTCGGTCACCTTCGGCCAGAAGGTGCTGAAGATGTCGTACGTACGGCGCCCGAGCAGGAAGGCGCGCGGACGTGCGAAGACCTCGTCGATGAACCGGCCGAAGTCCTCGTCGGCGTACGGGAAGCTCCAGCCGCCGTGGGTGAAGCCGCCGCGGGTGTCCTCGTGAGGGCCGCCGGGGGCCTGGTAGACGCCGTCGAGGGTGACGAAGAGGGTGGAGACGAGCTTGCCCATGGCGGGTGCCCTTCTGCTCGGAACGGTGGGGGTCTGTTGTCATCGGTTCAGACCCCGTGGGCGTCCGCAACTCATCGCTCGGCCGTGGGCTCCCGCGGTGAGGGACCACAGGAGCCCACCTCGGCGTCCGTTCACCGCCAGCACCGCTGCCGGCCGGCCGGTGGGATGGACCCATGACTTCTCAAGGAACTCTCGGACATCTCGGAACTCTCAACGGCAAGGCGGCTCTCGTGACCGGCGCCAGCCGTGGCATCGGCGCGGCGACGGCCCTGCGGCTGGCCCGGGAGGGCGCGGACGTGGCGGTCGGCTATGTGAACGGCAAGGAGGCGGCCGAGGACGTCGTACGGGCCGTGGAGGCGCTGGGGCGCCGGGCGGTGGCGGTGCGCGCGGACGCGGCGGACGCCGCCGAGGCGGCCGGTGCCGTGACCGCTGCGGCCGAGGCGCTGGGCGGCCTCGACATCCTGGTGAACAACGCGGGCATGGGGGTGCTCGGGCCGCTGGAGACCCTGTCGCTCGCCGAGGTGGACCGCGTCCTCGCCGTCAACGTGCGCGGTGTCTTCCTGACCTCCCAGGCCGCCGCCGCGCGCATGCCCGAGGGCGGGCGCATCATCACGATCGGCAGTTGCATGGCCCAGCGCGTGCCGGGGCCCGGCGGCACGCTCTACGCCACCAGCAAGGCGGCCCTGGCCGGTATGACCAAGGCCCTGGCCAGGGAGCTGGGCGGGCGCGGGATCACGGCGAACCTCGTCCATCCCGGGCCGATCGACACCGACATGAATCCGGCGGACGGGCCGTACGCGGCCGGCCAGGCGGCGCTGACGGCGCTGGGGCGGTTCGGCACGGCGGACGAGGTGGCGTCGATGGTGGCGTACCTGGCCGGGGCGTCGTACGTGACCGGGGCGGAGTTCCTGGTCGACGGCGGGCACGCGGCGTGAGACAGGGGCGCACCGGAACGACAGGGCACACCGGTGCCAGGGGGCGCACCGGTGCTGTCGGGCCGGTGCGCCCCCTGGGGCGGGGTCGGCTCAGCCGCCCAGCTCCTGGTGACGCGCCGCGAGGCGCCGCGCACCGTCCTCCGTCAGGGAGCCGAACAGCCGCAGCCGGGAGATGCCGCCGTCCGGGAAGATGTCCACGCGCGCGTGCGTGCCGACGGCCGGGACCGGGAGGACGAAGCGGTGGTCGGTGTCGGGCTGGAGGCGCGTGCGGGGCAGGATCTCCCGCCACTGACCGTCCTCGCCGTCGCGCACGGACACCGAGGCCCAGCCGGCGCTGTTGCCCTTGAGGTACGCGGTGTCGATCTCCAGGGCGCGGATCCGGGACTGGGCGGCCAGCCGGTAGCGGATCCAGTCGTGGCCCCGGTCGCGGCGGCGCCGGGTCTCCCAGCCGTCGTCCATCTTGCGGGAGCGGCCCGGCTGGATGGTGTTGGTGGCGGGCGAGTAGAAGAGGTCGGAGGCGTCCTCGACCTGACCGCCGTTCTCCAGGGCGACGACGTCGAAGGTGCCCAGCGCCGCCAGCCAGGCGGGGTCCGGGACGACCTCGCCGTGCACGCGCAGGCGTGCGATGCCGCCGTCGGGGTGCTGGTTGACCCGCAGGTGGGTGAAGCGCTGCTCGACCGCGACGGGGAAGCCGTTCGCCGCGTGGCCGCCGACCGGGGTGCGCGGCACGAGGGTCGTCCACTTCACGTCGTCCCCGAGGAGTTCCCCGGGCGACGGGGAGCCCGGCACGCAGGTGCCCTCGACGGACACGGCCTGCGGGTAGTTGCCGCGGAAGTGCGCCGTGTCGACGACGATCCCCCGGACCACGCCCGGGGCGCCGAGGCGGACCAGCGCCCAGTCGTGGTCCTCCGCGGTCGGCCAGGGGTGCTCGGCGGAGGCGCCCCGGCGGCGGCGCGTCTCCCAGCCGTCCATGATCTTGCCCTTGTGCCCGAAGTGCTCGGGGTCGAACTCGGCGCGCCCGGGCACCAGCAGGTTCTCGCGCTGGGCGAAGAACTCGTCGTTGGCGGCGATGACACCGGCACCGAGGCGCCGGTCGGCGAGGTCGGCGTACTGAGTGAAGGGGAAGTCGGCGGTGCGGTAGTCCGCGTACGGGTCGCCGCCTCCGTAGGGGTTCGCGTCGCCGGTGAAGCTGGGAATCGCCGTCACGGTGATCAGGTCTGCCTTTCGAGTCCGGGATGGGGATCAGTTGGTTCGGGTGAGGAGTCGCCCCTTCGGTTCGGTGAACTCGCCGTCCGCGACGATCCGCTGCCCGCGCAGCCAGGTGGACTTCACGACGCCGTACAGGGTCCTGCCCGCGTAGGCCGTGACGCGGTTGCGGTGCTGGAGGGACGCGGGGTCGACGGTGAACGTCTCGTCGGGGGCGAGGACGGCGAAGTCGGCGTCGCGGCCCGCCGCGATGGCGCCCTTGCGGTCGTCGAGCCCGACCAGTTCGGCCGTCCGCGCGGACATCCAGCGGACCACGTCCTCCAGGCCGTGCCCGCGCCCCCGGGCCTCGGTCCACACCGCCGCCAGGCTCAGCTGGAGTCCGGAGATGCCGCCCCAGGCCGTCGCGAAGTCGTCGGTCTTCAGGTCGGCGGTGGACGGGGAGTGGTCGGTGACGACGCAGTCGATGGTGCCGTCGGCCAGCGCCTGCCAGAGCAGGTCCTGGTTGGCGGCCTCGCGGATCGGCGGGCAGCACTTGAACTCGCTGGCGCCGTCGGGGACTTCCTCGGCGGTGAGGGTCAGGTAGTGGGGGCAGGTCTCCACGGTGACGCGGACGCCCTCCGCCCGCGCCTCGGCGATCATCGGCAGGGCGTCGCTGGAGGACAGGTGGAGCACGTGCACGCGCGCGTGGAGGGCCTTCGCCTCGCGGATGAGCTGGGCGATGGCGGTGTCCTCGGCGTCCCGGGGGCGGGAGGCGAGGAAGTCGGCGTATCTGGGGCCGGGCCGCTGCGGGGCGGAGGCGAGGAGGTGGGGGTCCTCGGCGTGCACGATGAGCAGGCCGTCGAAGGCGGCGATCTCGGCCATGGTGCGGGCGAGCGGGTCCCGTTCGAGGTGGGGGAACTCGTCGACGCCGGACGGCGACAGGAACGCCTTGAAGCCGAAGACGCCTGCCTCGTGCAGCGGGCGCAGGTCCTTGATGTTGTCGGGGAGGGCGCCGCCCCAGAAGCCGACGTCGATGTGCGCCTTGTCGGCGGCGACCTGCTGCTTGGTCCGCAGGTGCGCGACGGTCGTGGTCGGCGGGAGGGAGTTGAGGGGCATGTCGACGAGGGTCGTGATGCCACCGGCCGCGGCGGCGCGGGTGGCGGTCCAGAAGCCCTCCCATTCGGTGCGGCCGGGATCGTTGACGTGCACGTGGGTGTCGACCAGGCCGGGCAGCAGGACGTGGTCGCCCACGTCCTCCAGGCGAGCGGTCTCCGGTACGGGTGCGTCGTACGGGAGGACGGCAGTGATCTTGCCGGCGGCGACCGCGACCGATGCGGCACGCGTCCCCTCCGGAGTGATGACACGCGTCGAGCGAAGCACCAGTTCAGCGTCGGACACCCGGGACCCCTTTCTTCAACGTTCTGTTGAAGGAGTCTTCACTCCCCTTGCGGCCCCGTCAAGGGCACACTGCTACAGGGCACACCAGCACCCCGCCCCTAG
The DNA here is from genome assembly GCF_002148965.1 of Streptomyces swartbergensis. Classification (GTDB taxonomy): domain Bacteria; phylum Actinomycetota; class Actinomycetes; order Streptomycetales; family Streptomycetaceae; genus Streptomyces; species Streptomyces swartbergensis. The sequence continues at coordinate 6,777 of NZ_NGFN01000027.1, forward strand.
ACTTTTCCACGAAGCGGAATTAAGATCCCGGGAAGCGAAATGCTACCCGAAAGGAACGCGCCGTGCCGTCCAGCGCCAGCACCACCGACTCCGCCCGGTCCTCCGCCAACGGCGGGGTCCAGTCCCTGGAGCGCGCCTTCGACCTGCTCGAACGGATGGCGGACGCGGGCGGCGAGGTCGGCCTGAGCGAGCTGTCCGCGAGCAGCGGGCTGCCCCTGCCGACCATCCACCGCCTGATGCGCACGCTGGTCGCCTGCGGGTACGTACGGCAGCAGGCCAACCGCCGCTACGCACTCGGCCCGCGCCTGATCCGCCTCGGCGAGTCCGCCTCCCGGCTGCTGGGCACCTGGGCGCGGCCCTATCTCGCCCGCCTGGTCGAGGAGACCGGCGAGACGGCGAACATGGCGCTGCTGGACGGGGACGAGATCGTCTACGTGGCCCAGGTGCCGTCGAAGCACTCGATGCGCATGTTCACGGAGGTCGGCCGACGCGTGCTGCCGCACTCCACGGGCGTGGGCAAGGCCCTGCTCGCCGGTTTCCCGCCGGAGGAGGTGCGCGCCCTGCTCGCCCGTACGGGCATGCCCGCCGCGACGGACAAGACCATCACGACGCCCGACGGGTTCCTCGCGGCGCTGGAGGACGTGCGCCGCCAGGGCTACGCGATCGACGACAACGAGCAGGAGATCGGCGTCCGCTGCCTGGCGGTCTCGGTGCCCGACTCCCCCACCGCCGCGGCCATTTCCATCTCCGGCCCGGCGGGCCGGGTCACGGAGGCGGCCACCGAGAAGATCGTGCCGGTCCTCCAGCAGGTCGCCGGCGAACTGTCCGAGGCCCTGGCGACCCAGAGCCCCGCCTGACGGTTTCACGAACGGCTCGCTCACGATTCCGTGGGACCGGTCGGGGCGAAGGCCGTGGCGAGTCGGTCGAGCAGGAGCGCCGCGGTGGGATGCGGGTCGCGGTGGGGTGTGATCGTGTAGACGCCCCGGGTCGGGGGATCCACCAGGCGCACCGTGGTGACGTCGGTGCGCAGTGCGCACGTCAGTACGCCGGGTATCAGCGCGATGGCGTGACCGGTCGCGACCAGGGCCAGCTTGCCGAGCAGATCGGCCGCGGTGAGGTCGATGCGGGCGCTGACTCCGGCCCGGGCGGCGTGCTGGCGCAGGAGGGCCGCCGAGCCGTCGTTGTCCTCCACCCAGGTCTGTTCGGCCAGCGTCCGCATGTGCACCGGGCCGCGCCCGGCCTGCGGATGACCGAGGGGCAGCGCGACGACCATCTCGTCCAGGCCGAGAAACCGGCGCTCGACCCTCGGGTCTTGGGGCAGCCCCGGCGGTGCGTCCGTGACGACGGCGAGGTCGAGGTCGCCGGCGATCACGCGCTGATGCAGGTCGGGGCTCAGGCCGGGAAGCAGGCTCCAGCGGACGGCCCGGGCGCGCTCCAGCAGGGCCCGGATGGCCTCGGGCACGATCCCCGCCGCCAGTGAGGGTGTCGCACCGACGGCCAGGGGCCGGCTGACCGCCCCGTCGCGGGCGTCACGTACGGCGCGGACAGCGCGGTCGGCCTCGTTGAGGGTGGCGAGGGCGTGGCGCCGGAAGACCTCGCCGGCCGGCGTCGGACGCACCCCGCGCGCATGACGCTCCATCAGGGACACGCCGAGCTGCCGCTCCAGCCCGGCGATCTGCCGGGAGACCGCCGACTGCGTGTGGTGGAGCTCGGCGGCCGCCGCGGACAGCGACCCGAGCCGGCACACCGTCACGAAGGTTCGCCACACCGTCAGGTCCATGATCCCAGTATGACCAGCAAGTATGCGCGTTCCGCAGGGCAGGCCTGCGAAATCTGCGCTGTTCGCAGCCGTCGCGGTGCACGACTCTGACGCACATGACCACACCGCACACGATCGCCGTCCTCGGCCTGGGGCGCATGGGCACCGCGATCGCGACACGACTGGCCGCTCAGGGACACCACGTCATCGGCTGGACCCGTTCCGGACGCACACCGGGCGCCGTCAGGACGACCGGCGACCCGCACGGCGCCGTGGCGCAGGCCGGCCTCGTGCTCCTGGCGCTGTTCGACGGTCCGGCCTGCCGACAGGTCCTCGACGACGTCCGGGGCGCGCTGCGAGCGGACACGGTCGTGGTGAACACCAGCACCATCGCCCCCGCCGAGGCGTCGGAACTGGCCCGGCGGCTCGGCCCGTCCTACGTCCACGCACCCGTGCTCGGCTCGGTTCCGGCCGCGTCCGCCGGTGCCCTGCGCATTCTCGCCGCCGCCGAGGGAGGCGCCCTGGAGCGAGCCCGGCCGGTACTGGAGACGCTGGGCTCCGTGCTGTCCGTCGGGGACGCCGCCACCGCCGCCGCGCTCAAGCTGATCGCCAACAACGGCCTCGCCGGCGCGGTCCTCGCGCTGCGCGACTCACTGCGGCAGGGCGACGCCCTCGGCCTGCCGCGCGCCCAGGTGCTGGACGTGCTCGAACTCGGCCTGCTGGGCGGGCTCGTGACTCACAAACGGGCCTTCCTCACCGGCGAGCCGGCCACTGCCGCGGCCGAGTTCACCATCAGTGCGCTGGCCAAGGACATGGCACTGCTCGCCGCCGCGTCGAACACCCCGTTGCGCAGCGCGGCCGGCCTGGCGGACATCCCCGCCGACCCCGAGGCCGACATCGCCACCGCCGCCACCGTCCCCGCCGTCGATGACGCCGTGCTCGAACCGCTCCGCGCCTACATCCGCGGGCACGCCACCGGCGACCCCGCCCACTTCCGTGACGCGTTCCTGCCCACCGCCCACGTCGAGGGGGTCCGGGACGGCGCGTTCGTCTCATGGCCCCTGGAGGAGTACTGCGCTCTCTTCAAGGGCCGGCCGGCCACGGACGAGCCGACCCGCTCCCGCCGCATCGACACCGCGGACGTCCACGGCACCGTCGCGACCGCGACCATGACACTCCTGCACGGCGCGGACACCTTCACGGACGTCTTCCTGCTGGTCCGCGTGGGCGAGAGGTGGCGGATCGCCAACAAGGCCTACCACCGCCGCTCCTGAGCCGCACCGGCGTGCCGGGCGCCGCGGGGCAGGCTGGACTTTGCGGACGCTCCCCAGGGCCTGTTGCGAAAGTGGCGCCTGCCGCGCGACGCCCGGCACGCTCCCAGCAAGCTCTTCGAGCAGGGGGGAACCCCCCACTCGCCGCACCGGCCGAAAGCCCGAGGACGCCCAGCACGAGGGCTTCCGCCCGGCACTCTCTTCGAGCAGGGGGACGCCCAGAGCACGCACCGGACGCCGCGCGGCCGCCCTTCGGGCGACGACGCCACTCTCGCAACAGGCCCTAGCCCTGCCCGCGCACCGGCCCGCCGAAGAGGTCCACGGCCCGGCGGACCTCCGCCAGTTCCGGGGCCAGCGCGCTCACCGAGCCGATCGCGCCCGCGATCAGCAGGAGGGAGCGGCGCAGCCGCGGGATCTCGGGGGTGCCGTCGGCCGCCATGGCGTCCAGGGCGGCCAGTTCCTCCTCGGCGATGGTCCGGTCGGCGAACTCGCCGGGATGGGCGGCTAGCCGACGGCGCAGCCGGGCGACGGCGGAGCGCAGCTCCGTCACGCGCGGATCCTCGTCGCCGCCGGTCACAGGCCCCTGCCGCCTCTGCTCAACGCTCCGCAACACAGTCCTCCCCCTCGCACTCCGTCGTGCGCGTGCCCTTCCGACGCGAAGTCCCCCACACCGGGCGCCGGTCGGCCGCCCGGCCGGTCGGTGCGGGCGACAGTAAACGACGCGGGCCACCAGGCGCCAGTCCATTGCGTCATCGACTTGCTCCGCTGCGTAACTTCTCGGCCCGAGGTCGTGCGGTATGTCGTGCGGTATGCAGGATCCATGACGACACACAAGACGACGAACAGGGCGCCTGCGGTTGCGGGGGTGCTGCTCGCCGCCGGGGGCGGACGGCGGCTCGGCGGGCGCCCCAAGGCACTGCTCACCCACCGGGGACGGCCACTCGTGGAGCACGCGGTACGGGTGTTGCGCGAGGGCGGCTGCGAGCAGATCCATGTGGTGCTGGGCGCGCGAGCCGACGAGGTACGCGCACGGGCCTCGTTGCCGGGCTGCGTCCTCGTCGGCAATCCCGACTGGGAACAGGGCATGGGGGCATCCCTGCGGGCCGGGCTGGACTCGCTCGCCGGTACGGGCGCGGAGGCCGCCCTGGTCTCGCTCGTCGACCAGCCCGGTATCGGCCCGGAGGCGGTGGCCCGGGTCCTCGGGGCGTACGAGGGCGAGGAGTCGCTGGTGTCGGCCGCGTACGACGGAGTGCGCGGCCATCCGGTCCTGTTCGGTGCCGCTCACTGGGCGGGCATCGCCGCGACTGCGACCGGGGACCGGGGGGCACGCGCCTATCTGAAGGAGCACGAGCCGGGGATCACGCTCGTCGAGTGCGCGGACGTGGCCCGGCCCTTCGACATCGACACGGAGGCCGATCTGGCCCACCTTGAGTGAACGGGTTGGCACGGAGCGCCACCTTGCCTCGATCCAGAGAATCTCGACATCAACAGATGATTGAACTTCCACCATGAGGAAACTAGTATCCACTGATCAGAAGCGCCCGAGGGTTCCGCGGGCGCCGAACGCCGTATCCGGGAAGACTGGCACCCGGTGCCGAACCGCCGGTTCGTCTTCGTAGCTCGCTGAAGGAAGTGACCGTTCATGTCCGCACCAGCGCCGTCCCCGCTGGCCATCGTCGACGCCGAGCCCCTGCCCCGGCAGGAGGAGGTCCTCACCGAAGCGGCGCTCGCCTTCGTGGCCGAGCTGCACCGGCGGTTCACGCCCCGCCGTGACGAACTCCTCGCCCGCCGCGCCGAGCGCCGCGCCGAGATCGCCCGTACCTCTTCCCTCGACTTCCTCCCGGAGACCGCCGCGATCCGCGCCGACGACTCCTGGAAGGTCGCCCCGGCCCCCGACGCCCTGAACGACCGGCGGGTCGAGATCACCGGCCCCACCGACCGCAAGATGACCATCAACGCCCTCAACTCGGGCGCGAAGGTGTGGCTCGCGGACTTCGAGGACGCCTCCGCGCCCACCTGGGAGAACGTGGTCCTCGGCCAGCTCAACCTGATCGACGCCTACACGCGGAACATCGACTTCACGGACCCGAAGTCGGGCAAGTCGTACGCCCTGAAGGCGAACGAGGAACTCGCCACGGTCGTCATGCGCCCGCGCGGCTGGCATCTGAACGAGCGGCACCTCGTCGACGCGGACGGCACCCCGGTGCCCGGCGCGCTCGTCGACTTCGGCCTGTACTTCTTCCACAACGCCAAGCGCCTGCTGGGCCTGGGCAAGGGCCCGTACTTCTACCTGCCGAAGACCGAGTCGCACCTGGAGGCCCGCCTCTGGAACGAGGTCTTCGTCTTCGCGCAGGACTACGTCGGCATCCCGCAGGGCACCGTCCGCGCCACCGTGCTGATCGAGACGATCACGGCCGCGTACGAGATGGAGGAGATCCTCTACGAGCTGCGCGACCACGCCTCCGGGCTGAACGCGGGCCGCTGGGACTACCTGTTCTCCATCGTCAAGAACTTCCGGGACGGCGGCGCCAGGTTCGTCCTGCCGGACCGCAACGCGGTGACGATGACGGCCCCGTTCATGCGCGCGTACACCGAACTCCTCGTGCGTACCTGCCACAAGCGCGGCGCGCACGCGATCGGCGGCATGGCGGCGTTCATCCCGTCCCGCCGGGACGCGGAGGTCAACAAGGTCGCCTTCGAGAAGGTCCGCGCCGACAAGGACCGCGAGGCGAACGACGGTTTCGACGGCTCCTGGGTCGCCCACCCCGACCTGGTGCCGCTCGCCATGGAGTCCTTCGACAAGGTCCTCGGCGACAAGCCGAACCAGAAGGACCGGCTGCGCGAGGAGGTCGACGTCAAGGCGGCCGACCTGATCGCGATCGACTCGCTGGACGCCAAGCCGACGTACGCGGGTCTGGTGAACGCCGTGCAGGTCGGCATCCGCTACATCGAGGCCTGGCTGCGCGGCCTCGGCGCGGTGGCGATCTTCAACCTGATGGAGGACGCCGCCACCGCCGAGATCTCCCGCTCCCAGATCTGGCAGTGGATCAACGCGGGCGTCGTCCTCGACAACGGCGAGCAGGTCACCGCCGACCTGGCCCGCAAGGTCGCCGCCGAGGAACTGGCGAACATCAAGGCCGAGGTCGGCGAGGAGGCCTTCGCGGCCGGCAACTGGCAGCAGGCGCACGACCTGCTGCTGAAGGTCTCCCTCGACGAGGACTACGCCGACTTCCTGACGCTCCCGGCGTACGAGCAGCTCAAGGGCTGACTCAGTCCGCGGACGGCTCGGCGGACGGCTTGTCCGAGTGGCCCAGGGGCTTCCCTGGGGCCACTCGGTCGCGTACGGCCCGCTTCACGGCCGTCGGCTCGGGGAAGCCCTGCTCGCGCCGGTCCCAGACGACCTCGCCGCCGACGCGGACGACGAACACCCCGCCCTTGCCGGGCTTCAGCGCCAGTTCCGTCAGCTCGGACTCGAACGTCGTGAGCAGCTCCTGCGCCAGCCAGGCCGCGCGGGGCAGCCAGCGGCACTGGGTGCAGTACTCGATCTCGACACGGCCACTCATCCGAGGTGCACCGCCCCATCCTGTTCGGCCGCGGGCTTGCCGTGCAGGTCGGGGACCTGCCGGAGCCACGCGGGGCGTCCTTGCCGGCTGCGCGCCGCCCGGCGGGCCTCCTCGGCGGCGAGCTCCTCCCGGCCGGGGAAGTCGGTGGGCAGCCAGGCCCCGGAGGCCCGCACGCGCGCGTGGAGGTACGACACGTACGCCTCGCGTGCCTCCTGCGCGGTGGCGAAGCCCGGCTCGTCCGCGAGCCAGGCGTCCGGGACCTCCGCGAGGATCCGGCGCAGCAGCTCCTCGGTCACCCTGGGGGCGAACTCGGCGTCGGCGGCCCGGACGTCGGGCCCGTAGTGACCGAGGGCGTGGTGCCGGAAGTCGTAGGCCTTGGCGGGGTCGGTGCCGTCCCAGCGATGATGGAACACGAGCGCGGCACCGTGGTCGATCAGCCACAGGCGCGGGGGCGCCACGCCCAGGGTGGGCCAGACCATCAGGTTGGAGCTGTGGACCGTGCGGTCGACGTTCACGGTCAGGGCGTCGAGCCAGACGATCCTGCCCGCCTCCAGGGGATCGACGGGGAAGACCCGCGCGATCTCCGGCGTGAAGTCCCGGGCGCCCGGCAGGTAGTCCATGCCGAGGTTCACACCCGCGCTGGCCGCGTGCAGGCCCCGCACCTCCTGGTGCGGCTCGTCCTGAGCGATCACCGGGTCGAAGTGCACCAGCACCAGCTCGGGGAAGCGCAGCCCGAGGGCGCGGGCCAGCTCCCCCACGATCACCTCGGCGACCAGCGCCTTGCGGCCCTGCGCGGAGCCGGTGAACTTCACGACGTACGTGCCCAGGTCGTCGGCCTCGACGACTCCGGGGACGGAGCCGCCCGATCGCAGGGGCTCGATATAGCGGGTTGCGGTGACCTCTCTCAAACTCTTCAAAGGCCCAGCGACCTGATTGCCTTAGATGCCACGGCAAGCTCCAATGTGATGCAAATCGGCAAAACCTCCCCGCTCAGCCCTGGGGAGAATCTGGGGAGTTTCGGCTGGCGTGCTCCTCTCCCGTTCTCCCCAGCAGTCCGTCAATGGCGGTGCGCCCCTTGCTTCCGGCCTCCGGCATGAAGTGAGCATAGTAACCAAGCGTGACAGCCGGAGACGAGTGCCCGAGCCATCGCGCCAGCGTCACTACGGACTCCCCCGCCTCCAGCATGATCGAGGCGTAGGTGTGCCGCAGCACGTGGAAGCCGTCCTTCGGCGCCGCCTCCCACTGCCAGTCCTTCGCGCCCTTGGCGCGCGGCGGAATGATGCCGGCCTTGGCCAGCGCCGGTTTCCAGGTGTACGTATTCCACGTGTTCACCGCCACGGCGTTGCCGAATCGCGTGGTGAGCAGAAGGGAGAACTTCCTTCGCTGTTTGTCCGCCTCTGGCCTCCCCCACGGAAGCTCCACCTCCACCGGTGGGAACGCCTCGACGTGACGCTTCAGCTCGTCGGCCACCGAGGAGGGCATGTCGACGATGCGCGTCTTCGCCCCCTTCGGCAAGGCGAAGTACAACCTCCCTTTGATCGCCTGTACTTGGCGACGAACGTGGAGGACTCCTCGGGCATAGTCGATGTCCTCCGGGCTCAAACCGAAGACTTCGCCCTGCCGAAGTCCGCACCCCAGTCCGACCACGACGGCTATCCGATGCCGCGGACTGATCCCATCACGGACTCGGAGCGCCCTCTCCAGCGGCCACGCTTCCCGTCGCTCCTTCGGCGCCTTCGGCCAGCGCACGGACTTCGCGTGCATGGGGTTCCTGGCGAGCCGCTTGTCGTCGACGGCAGCCTCCAGAATGCTCGACAGCTCGGACAAGATGCCGCGCCGGTAGTCGACCGAAGAGACTGTCGTCTCCAACGTAGCTATGTACGCGCGGAGTTCGGCCGCCGTGATGTTCCGGAGTGGGAGTTCGCCCAGATGCGGAACGATATGAAGGCGCGCCCTGCGCTCCTGGTTGTCCTGGGTCTTCGGAACACCGCCTCGGCCCGGCGCCCAGTGCAAGGCGATGTAGTCGGCCAGCGTGATGGATCCATCGCGCGGGTCCACGAACTCCCCACGCTCCTCGTCAGTGGCCGCCCGACGAAGCCACGCCTTGGCATCCTCCAGGGTGTCGAAAGAGCGGTCCCGGACCCCGGGAATGCCGGCGACCTTGTACCGCTTCCCCTTGCCGTAGCGAGCGGTTCGTTCCAGCGCATGCCGCCTGATCGGCCCAACCGAGCACAGCGTCAGACACACGACGACCGCGTCGCACGAGGCGTCGGCGGCCGGAAGCTGCTCGGCACGGCCATCCACCACATCGATACCTTTACCCTCTGCCAGGCGTCGCGTATGGCCCTTGTCGGCAACGACGAGGGCAACCCCCTGTCCGCATGGGATCGGCGGGCGCGCGATGGGGCAGAGCCCAAAGGCATCCGCCAGGTGTCAGTCAGTGCCGGACGCGGGCATTCCGGCAGCGGCGAGTGCCTGGCGCAGGTCCGCCGTGGTCGGCGCGCCGTCAGCAGTGCCGTCCGGGTGACGGTAGAGCCGGCAGGACACGCTGGGCCGGGACTCGGCCGTGGCGAACGGGTCGACGTCGTTCAGCAGGATGGTGGGTGATCCGGTCATCTGCCACTGCGCTGCTCCCGCCTCGTCGGACACCTCAATCCAGTCCACAGGTACTTCTCGGCCGTCCAGGGCACTGTCGATCCGGTGGCGTACGACTGAGGCGTTCGGGCAGTCAGGGACCGTCAGGACCGTGATCCGCAGTCTCGTCTCGCGCGGGTTCATTGGAAATCTCCTGGTTCGTCACTGTGTCTGGAACCGTAGACCTTCCAGCCCGCTGGAAGGTCAAGGGCTAGCCTGGAGGTATGCGTATCGGCGAGGTCGCCGCCGCCAGTGGCCTGACGACGAAGACCATCCGTTTCTACGAGCAGGCCGGGCTGCTGTCCGCCCCACCTCGTACCGCGGACGGCTACCGCGACTATCCAGGCCAGACCGTCAAGAGGCTGGCGTTCATCCGCGACGCCCAGGGCGCCGGCCTCACCCTGGCCGAGATCCGCTCCGTGCTCGCCCTGCGCGATGCCGGTTTCTCCCCCTGCACGCACGTCACAGCGCTCATCAACCGGCACCTGGCGGACATCGACCAGCGCCTGGCCGAACTCCGTGCCACCAAGGCGGTCCTGCACGGTCTTGCCGAGCGGGCCGCTGAAACCGATCCGGCCGACTGCACCGACGCCGACGTCTGCCGCATCCTCACCAAGGCCAACGCGCCGTCACCCAACCGCCCAGACGGCCCTGCCTAGCGTGAGTCACCGGGGGCAGCCCCCGGCTCACGACGAGGAGCAGGTCATGCTGCGCGCGGTATGGAACGGCACAGTCGTCGCGGAGGCCCCGCGCACGGCGATCGTCGAAGGCAACCACTACTTCCCGCCTGAGTCGCTGCGCCTTCAGTACTTCACGCCGAGCAGGACCCGCCTGGTACTACCCGAAACCCAGCCCTCTGGCCCGGAAGATCAAGGATCACGTGGCGTTCTGGCGTGGCGTGCGGGTGGAGGGAACAGGAGCCGTCGGCTGCCGAGGATGCCAGCGGCGGCTGAGGGGGCGGAGCGCGACGCCGACCTGCAGGTCCGCGACCAGCCGGAGCAGAGTAGAGCGGCGCCGCTCGGGCATGGTGGCGCGTACGACGAGCCGCCCGTGGCTGTTGAACGTCGCACCGGTGACCACCGAGCCGGGAGCGACCTCCACGGGCACGCTCTCGCCGGTCAGCAGCGACTCGTCCACCGCCGAGGACCCCTCGACGACCTCGCCGTCGGTGGCGATCTTCTCGCCGGGACGCACCACGAACGCGTCACCGACCATCAGCTGCTCCACCGGGATACGCACCTCGGTCCCGTCACGCAACACCGCGACGTCCCTGGCCCCCAGGTCCATCAGCGCCCTGATCGCCTCCCCGGCGCGGCGCTTGGCACGGGCCTCGAAGAACCGACCCGCCAGCAGGAACACCGTCAGGACGACCGCGACCTCCAAATACAGGTGCTTCCCGCCGACACCCAGAGCCCCGGCGCTCCACAGGTAGGCGGCCAGCACGCCAAGGGAGACCAGCGTGTCCATCGTCGCCGCGCCGTGCCGCAGATTGACGGCCGCGGCCCGGTGGAACGGCCATGCTCCCCACAGCGCCACCGGAGTCGCCAGCACCAGCGCAATCCACCGCCAGCCCGGGAACTGCCAGACCGAGATCATCGACAACGCGACCACGGGCAGCGCCAAGACGGCGGAGGCAATCAGGCGGCGCCGCAGGTCGGCAATGCGCCCGGACTCAGCGTCACGCGCGTCAGCGGGCTCTGCCTGCGCGGCGGCTTCCGCGGCGGCGCCGGCGACGGTTGCTCCGTAGCCCACCGCTTCCACCGCGGCGACCAGCTCGCTCGGCGTGACCTGCGGGCCGTAGGTGACGCGCGCGCTGGCCGTGGCGAGGTTCACGCTCGCGGCCACCCCGGGCAGCTTGTTCAGGGGTGGTGGTCATGACGTTTGTGTCTCCTCGTGCGGGGGTTCAGTTCCAGCGTGCCGGAGCGGCCGGCTCGACGATCGCGAAGCCCTGCCCGGGCACGGGATGCCAGCCCAGCTCGCGCCCGTAGAGGCGGCGCAGGAACGCGGGCGGCTGGTGGTAGCAGAAGACCGAGGTCTCGGCGCCCGGCGGCTGGACCGAGGCTCACCCGCTCTGAGTCGGCCGACGGCTGGCGGAGAGCCGCCCGCAAACCGGCTTCCCCCTCGTCCTGGCCTATCACTACCGGTTCGTCACCGGCGCACTCCACCGCCCCGACCAGCCACGGCGGTGTCCACCTCGGCGCCCTGCTCCAGGCGGATGCCAGTGCGCCCGGCTCATACGTTGGCGCGCCGGAGCCGGAGCAGCCGCGTGCTGGTGGTGTCATCGGCGGGTGAGGTGGCGGAGCGCGACGACGGCCTGCATGGCGGCGGCCGGCCGCAGCAAGGTGGGGCGGGGCCGTGCGGGCATGGTGCCGCGGCGCAGCGCGACGGCCGTGACGGTGACGACGGGAAGTGCCCAGGCGGCGACGGCGGCCGTCCGTACGGTGCGGCTGGGTTCATTGCGCAGGGTGAGCCAGCTCCAGTAGGCGGCGTCGGCGAACGTGTCGGCGTAGTCCCCGAAGGGCGAAGCGGTGCCGTAATGATGGGCCAGGCGGCCGTCGGCCAGGTCGAGGGCGATGGCCAGCGGCCCGGACCAGGGACTCGCTCCGCCGGGCAGGGCTGGGAGGTTGGCCCGGATCAAGGTGAGGGCATCAGCGGCGGTGAGCCGCTCGCGCTGTTCCAGCAGTCCCAGATGCGCCGCACTGAGCGCCCAGCTGATCACCACCCAACGCCGCCCCGGTCGGCGGCCCGTGGCCGCGGCGAGCAGCAGACCATGCAGTGCGGTGAGCTGGGCCAGGGCCTGCGGTCGGCGGACTGCCTGGTGCATTGACCGGTGCGTGGCCTGTCCGAGGAAGCGTGCGACGGCCGCGGGCCTCATGTGCCCTTTCCGCAGCTCGGTCAGGAGTGCGTTGGTGGCAGCGCGGCTGTCGGCGATATCGGATACGGACTCCACGCCCTTGTTTCCTTCTCGGTGACGGATTCCGCTTCACGGTATGCGGACGCGCGCCCAGGTGAAGGTGAGCGCGATCACCGATCTGCCGCAGTGTCCGCCATAACCTCGCTGCGGGACGAAGAACAGGCCGGCGGAAGGGTGCGGAGATGGCATTGATCGGCAGGTTGGTCGCCGCGGGAGCCGTAGGTGGTGCGGTGGCCGGGTATCTGGGACTGGTGACGGGGGCGCTTGCGCTGGATGTCGGTGTCGGCCGGCGCATCCGCCCCCTGGGGCCGCAGACGATGGACATCGAGGCGCCGCGCGAGGTGGTCTTCGGGGTGATCACCCAGCCCTACCTCGGGCGGGCCACGCGGGCGATGCGGGAGAAGGTGGCCGTGCTGGAGCGGGGCACTGACATAGTGCTCGCCGCCCACCACACCCCGGTCGCCGGCGGGCGGCTGACGGCGACGACCGTGGAGACGGTGAAGTTCATCCGCCCGGAACGCGTCGACTTCCGCCTGGTGCGCGGACCCGTTCCCGCGGTCACCGAGTCGTTCGAACTGAGCGAGCACGGGCCGGGCACGCGGCTGGAGTACACCGGTGAGCTGGGCACGGACCTGTGGGCGCTCGGCCAGTGGTGGGGCGCCGTGGTCGCCCCGCGCTGGGAGGCGACCGTCGCCTCCTCGTTGTCGGCGGTCAAGCAGGAGGCAGAGCGGCGCGCGGCCCTCAGCTGACACGGCCGGTTCCTCATGTGCCAAGGTCCGGCCCCTTTACATGCCGGGCACGTCCCGGGGGCGAGCAGGTTCCCGGCGCGATCATCATCTTGCTCGGGATGCACCTCCAGTATGGGCATCCCCCGCCGACGAGCTCCGCCTCCACCCACCACATCCGCCCCAGCATCGGCCAGCCGTTCGGCGCCGTGCTCACCGCCCATCTCCTGCGTCACTGACAGCGATACCGGAGCGCTCAGCTTCACCATCAACCTGACACCGACGGAGGCCGACGTCGCCCGGCGACGATGCCACGCTCATGGCCGAGCTCCTCAACGGTGTCCTGTGGGCCCTGGGCATGCTCCGCTCCCGGTCCAACTCCCGGGACGCCGGCGAGCCCGTCCCGGTCGAGGGCGATTACACGGCGGCACTCAAGGGCCTGGATCGGCTTCCGGCCCGCGTGCGGGCCGTGCAGAATGCCGTGATCTGCTCGCACGCCTCAGCGGGCGGGACGCCTCGTCGCCTGGCTACGTAGCAAGCCTGGGAACAAGCACTCTGGCGCGCCCGTCAGTACATGAGTCGCCACGGCTTGACCTCGCCGCCCGCCTCTTCGCCATGACCCAGCGACGGGCTCCGGCGCTGAGGCAGTCGACAATGTGACGGCCTGGAGTAATGTCGGCACGTGACCGAGGACAACCGCACCCTGCGTTACCCGCAACCGGCGATCACCCCTGGGGAGTTCGAGGAATTCGTCGCGGGGGAGCTGCTGGGCGCGGCGGGGTCGGAGGTGGACGACCTCGTGGTCACCGTGCACGAGAAGATCGTTGGCGCCGATGGTGCGTACGACTTCGACGCGACCGTCCGGTACCGGTTCGCGGGAATGGCCTTCCTGGTGGTCGTCGAGGCCAAGCTGCACCGGAATCCGATCAAGCGTGAACTCGTCCAGGTGCTTCACCAGAAGATCCACAGCGTCGGCGCGCATAAGGGTGTAATGGTCGCCACTTCGCCGTACCAGAGTGGTGCGGTCGAGTTCGCGGCGGCGCATGGTATTGCTTTGGTGACGGTCACGGAGAGCCGCTTCGTGTTCGCGACCAGGGACACCGCGACCGCGCGCCCCACGTTCGTGGCGCATTACAGCGGTGGGGCGGGCTCGCGGGGTCTGGTGCTGTCCGCCGACGACGATGATCATGCGGCTTGTGTCGCGACATTCCTGTTGGGACAGCCTGCCTGACATCCTCCGGCTACGTGCCGACGTGGATGTGCGACGCCCACGCCGATGGGTCATCCGGCCATCGGTCGCGCATTCGGCGGGTCGCGCTGTGGACCGCCTCGGCAACGCCCGCTCCGTCGGCGATCGCCGAGTAGATCAGGTCGGCGACGTCCACCGCCTGCCAGTCGCCGATCCGCCACAGGGTGCCGATCACGTGCCGGTAGCCGGCGAGTTGGAAGGCGGAGGCCAGGTGGATCGCCTCGTCGGCCAGCCGACCGCTGGGACGCGCGGTGGAGCACGCGGACAGGAACGCCAGTTCGGCGTCGTCCATCCGGAGCCTGGCCAGGTCCATCACGGTGAGCGGCCGGTTGTGGTGGTCGGCCAGCACCAGCCGCCCGGCCGACGGATCGGCCAGGTCGCTGCGCCCGTGGCAGGCGAAGTGTGCCCACCGGGCCCCGGTCAGCGCGTCGAGCACGGCGTCGTGGGTGGCGGCCGTGCCAGTGCGCACGTCGACCTCGCCGGGGAAGTGCCGGCGCAGCACCGCCGTTTCGGCTTCGGCACCCGACAGATCGGCGTATCCGCCCGGGGTCTTCGGCATCGCCACCACGACCGCCCGACCGGCACGAGGCGGGGGCGAATCCGCTGCGCGTCGGGAATGGGCGAACGCCCGGAGCGTCGGGGTGAGGGAGCACACCACCCGGTCCAGCACCGTGCGTGGCACGGCGTCGGACGCCGTTTCGTGGTGGCCCGCTGCGTGTAGTGGCAGGAACGACAGCAGGCCCGACGGGCACCACCACAGTCGGGGCCAGGACTCGCCGCCGCGTGGCGTCCTGGTGATGTCCACGGCGTCGAGGACTGGACCGGCGACCGTGTCCCACAGCCAGCCGAGCGTGCGCGTCATCCGATCCTGGGCGGCGGCTCGGGTCCGCGCCGAGTTGGCGGTGGTGTCCTCGACCGCCCGGAGGAAGTCGCCGACCTCGGCCAGCACGGCGTCGGGCGTGAGCGTGGGCAGCGGCACGGCCGTGACCTCGCCGTCGGCGGGCAGGATCAGTGCGTAGGAGCCGTACCGGGACACACTGACGATCACCACCTGGCCCTCGTCCGGCGCGAGGTCAGCTACGGCCGGTGGGCGCAGGAAGCGGTCGAACCCGGGCAGCTTCTGGATGTCCGCGACGAGCCGGTCGAACGCCGTGGCCGTCGCACGTCGCGCCACGACATCGTCCGCAGGACCGGGGGAGTCGAGCTCCGCGCACAGCGCGGTGAACCGGTCGGCCAGCTCCGGATGGCGCTCGGCCAGCGCGGTGAGGTCGGTGCGGCTGTCCAGCGCCTGGCTCAGCAGCAGGCCGCGGCCCTGCTCGAACAGCTCAACGGCCTGGGCGACCGACCCGACCCGCACGCAGCACGCCGCGGCGTCCGACCCGGTCCCGTGCGTGCCATCGAGCAGGAACTCCTGGTCACGTCGGGTGAGTTGGCGCGGAACCATCCGGGCCAAGAGATCGATCGTCGCCTGGTATCCGGCCACGGCCTCCGCCCACCGGCCAGCCGCCGCGGCCAGGCTTCCCCACCGCGCCGCCGCCACCGAGCGGACCCGCGGGGGACCCACCTCGGCCGACGCCGCTTCCCGCGCCGCCGCGAGCGCACCGTCGAGGTCCGCATCGGTACCGGTCCGGGCGTGCCGGTCGCGCAGCGCCCCACTCAGGTTGGCCAGGTACGCGGGGCGTTCCGGGTGATCGGCGGGCGCCTCGGCCACCGCGGCGCGCGCGGCCGCCACCGCCGCGTCGAGGTCCGCCGGCCGGCCGCTGTGCTCGTACCGCCCGCGCAGCACCAGGGCGTGGTTCGACCACGCCGGTGCCCGGGCCGGGTGACCGGGTGGATGCGCCTCGACCGCGGACCGGCTGGCCTCCACCGCCTCGTCCAGATCCGTCGCCTCGCCGCCGATCCCGAACCGCGCCTGCAACGCCCCGGCGAGGTTGGACAGGCGTGCCGCCCGGCCGGGGTGCTCGAGCGGGGTGGCGCGCACGGCCTCCCGGCAGACGTCGATCGCCTCGTCCAGGTCCTCGGGGTCGCCCACCGAATCGAAGCGGATCTGCAGGGCGGCGCCTAGGTTCGCCAGCATCAACGCCCGGTCCGGGCTAGCGGCCTGCGCGGCGAGCGCCGCCCGCCGCAGCAGATCGACCGACTCGTCCAGGTCGGTCTGGCTGCCGGTACGCCGGAACCGGGCCAGCAGCGCGGCCCCGAGGTTGCCGAGGAACGCCGGGAGGTGCGGGGAATGCTGCGGTGCGGCGTCGACCGCGGCCCGCCCGGCCTCGACCGCTTCGTCGAGATCCGCGAGCCGGTCGGTGCGCTCGAACAGGATGCGGAGGGTGTCGCAAAGGCTCGTCAGGTAATTGGGGCGGTTGAAGTCGCCGACGGGCGTGGCGGCCACCGCGCTTCGGCCGAGCGCGGCCGCCTCCTCCAGGTCGCCGAGATCGCCGGTGTTCTTGTAGCGCCGACTGAGCGCGCTGGCGAGGTTGGCCTGCCGGCCACCGAACTCGGAATCCCCAGCCGGGGTCGCCGCCACCGCGGCGCGACCGTGCGCTATCGCGCCGGCGAGGTCCGATGTGCGCCCGAAGTGGACGAACTGGACTCGCAGCAGGTCGCAGAGGCCGGATAGGTGCGAGGCCCGTCCGGAATCGTCGACCGCCGTGGCGACCGCGTCCCGGCGCACCTGGATCGCCTCGTCCAGATCCGCCGGATCCCCGGCGCGTTCGAACCGGGCCAGCAGCAGCTCGCTCAGTTCGGCCGCGTCCGGCCCACCGGGTGCGCTCGAGCCGGTGCGCGCCTCCTCGATCCTCCGATCCAGCCCGGCCGCCTGGTCGCCGAACGCCGCCCTGGTCCGCAGCGCGAGGTCGAGATTGGACACCATCGCGGCGTGGTCGGGGTGATCGGGCCAGCCGGTGACCGCGGCCTGGCCGGCCTCAATGGAGGCGTCCAGGTCGGCCTCGCTCGCCAGGTGCTCGAACCGGGTCAGCAGGGCGTTGCCCAGGTTGGACAGGTAGCTGGCGCGGGCGGGCTCGTCGGGTCGGCTAGCCCCGACCGCCGCCCGGCAGAACTCGATCGACTCGGACAAGTCGGCCGGGAGCTTGGCGCGTTCGAACCGGGACAGCAGCGCGCTGCCCAGGTTGGACAGGCATTGGGCGTAGTCGGGGTGGTCGGACCCGGCCACGGCGACGGCCCGCCGCAGCAGGTCGACGGACCGGTTCAGCGCGACCGCGTCGTCGTCGTTCTTCTGCGCCTCCCGCAACTGCGCCCGACCGAGCTTGGCCAGCACCGCGGCCCCGTCCGGCTCGGCCGGCGGTTTGTCGTCCCACAGTTCGCCGATCAGCTCGGGAACGGCGCCGGCGCCCAACGGGTACAGCGGGGCGAGCAGATCCAGCGCGATCATCAGCTCCGGTTCGCCGTCCACCGTGCCGCGGGTGGCGAACCGCAACCAGAACAGCCAGCCCGCGGTCTGCGCAACCTCGATGTCCTCGACCGGATCGGGCACCGAACAGAGCAGGTCCACCACCTCGCCGATCGCGTCGGAGCCGAGCACGACCTCCGGCGCACGAGTGGTGGTGAACCGGTCGACCCGACCGCGGACCTGCCGGATCCGACAATCCCTCGTCGAACCCTGTCCAGGCCGCTCGTCGAGTTCCACCTCCGGGTCCGGATTCTGTTTCGAGCCGGTCTCCTCGGCAGGATCCTGCGCGGCCGGCTCGAGATCGGACCGGAGCATCGAACGGACCGGATCGTCTTCCGGTAAACCATCTCGTGCGCCAACGCCGGTGGCCGCGATGTCCGCCAGAGCATTCCGGGCATCCGAAAGTGCTTGCTGGTCTTCGGATTTGGTGAACGCGGTGCGCAGGGTGGCACTCAGGCCGGTCACGTAGCCGACCAGTTCCGGGTGGCCGTCAGGCACCTCGGTGACCGCGGCCCGACCGGCCGCAATGGCCTCGCGCAAAATGTCGAGATCACCGGTCCGCTTGAACAGCATGTGCAGGCTGATCCCGAGGTTGGACTGGAATCGGGCGTGCCACGGATGATCGACCGGAATCGCCGCGAGAGCCTTTCGGTTGGCCGAAACGGCCTCGCCCACCGTCCGCAGATCATCGGTCTCGTCGAACTGGGCCAGCAGCGAACTCCCGAGGTTGGACAGGCTCGCGGCCCGCATGGGATGGCCGTCGGGGATCGCCGCGACGGCACGACGACCGGCCACAACGGCATCGTCCAATGCCTGCCGATCCCCGGAATGGTCGTACAGCGCGCGCAGCGTGTTCCCGAGGTTGGTCAGGCGGCTGGCCTGGCTGGGATGCCCGTCGGGGGTGGCGGCGTCGACCTGGCGGTGGGCGACGACCGCTTCGTGGAGCAGGTTCACGTCCCCGGTGGCTTCGAACAGCTCCCGCAGGCTCACGCCGAGGTTGGCCAGGACAGCCTGCCGGGCAGGGTGGTCGGCGGGCAGGGAGGCCGACGCGGCGCGCCCGACAGCGACCGCCTCCGCCAGCGCAGCGCGGTCCCCGGTGTGCTCGTACAGCAACTGCAGCGTGCCGCCGAGGCTCGACATGCTCCCCGCCCGACCAGGATCATCCTCCGGCGTGCTCTCCAACGCCGCCCGGCCAACCGCGACCGCCTCCCGCAATATGGCGGTGTCGCCGCTCGCTTCGAACGCGACGCGCAGGGTGTTTCCCAGATTGGACAGGCAGGTGGCCCGGTCGGGATCGCCGACCGGCATCGCGGCGACCGCATCCCGCCCGGCGGTGATCGCCTCGTCGATGGCCCGCGCATCCCCGGCGTGCTCGTGCAGCAACTGGAGCACGACGCCTAGATTGGACAGGCGACCGGCTCGGATGGCCCCTTCCTCTGGGGTCGCGGCCACCGCGGACCGGGCCAGCCCCACCGACTTTCGCAGCACGCTGACGACCCCAGTGCACTCGAACAGGGACCGCAGCGAAAGCCCGACCTCGCTGGCGTGTTCGGGGTACTCGGGATCGCGTTCGTCTATGACCTCGAGCAGGGTCAGGCCCGCGCTCACCGCCTCCTGCAGCATGTCCGCGTCGCCGGTCTCGTCGGCCAGCGCAGACGCCGCGGCATGCATGTTCGACAGACACGGCCCGTACATCGGATGGTCCTCCGGAACGGCGGACAACGCCGTCCCGAACAGGTGAACAGCCTTCTCCAACGCCTCCAGGTCACCGTTGCGCAGGAACCAGTCGAACAATTCCGCACCCTTGTCGGTACAGGCGGCCGGATCCACCCGCCCACCCTCGCGCTTGCGCTCCTTGGGGCGACGGGCCTCTTCGGCGTACAAGCTGCGCAATTGTTCCGGCACCGCATCCGGGTCGGCCTGGTACACCGGCTGGTAGAGGATCGCAGCCATGCGCAGATCCTCGTCCCATTCATCGACCGGCAGCGCCTGAACCCGCAGCCAGTACAGCTCGCCGACGGCCCGCAGCACCTCCAGGTCGGGATCCTCGTCGGACCCGAGCACCCGGGCCAGCAGGGCACCCGCCTCCTCCAACGCTTCCGGCGCCAGCACCCACCGCGAATGACCGGTCTCGATGGCGTGCGCGGTCCGCGCCCGCACGGCCGCGAGCAACTTCTCCCGCACGAACACCTCCGCCCGCCCCGACCGGCGGCAGTCTACCGAGACCGCCGATCAGCGAGGGTCTGGTCCGAAAATAACGTCATGCCGCCGAACAGGGCGTGAGATCATGCGGCCTCGATTGGTTCGAAGCGGACGGTGAGGCCGAGGTCGTTGGCCTGCCGGGTGATGCGGCGCAAGGCGCGTTCGGGGTCGTGCTCGGTGTAGTAGTCGCCGCCGAAGTCGTGGAAGCCGGTGTCGTGGGTGAGCATGTGCATCGAGTGTTCGAGCGCGACCAGGGCTTTCTTCTTGCCTAGTGATGCGTTCCTCAAAGGGGGCGGATGTGCCCCTGGTCAGCGGCTCTGGTCGGAGGCATCGTGCGTGGTAGGAGGCTTGCGCCATGCCAAAGTTGCTGTTCGCGCGGGCTGCGCGCGACGAGAACGAGGAGCGTGAGGTCCGGCGGCTGGCCGGTGCCCGGCATACCCCGGGTGACTGGATCCAGCGTGCCCGGATCATCGAGGCCAGCTGGGACGGGACGCGGCCGGCGGCCATTGCCGCCCAGGTGGGCTGCCACCCCGAGACGGTGCGCCGCCGGCTGCACCGGTCAAGGCCGAGGGCCTCGACGGGCTGGGCGACCGGCCCGGGCCCGGGGCGACGACCCCGGCTCACGGAGGACGTCACTGCGTACCCGGGGCTTGCGGGGATGTCTCGTAGGTGGGGCCGTCGGCGCCGCCGGAGAGTCCGGCCGATCGGCCGGACCGGGAAGCGCCCCACACCACCGTGGCGATCAACATCACCAGCGTGAGCGGGTAGAAGACCGGGCGCAGGGGGATCAGCACCGGCAGCAGCGCCGCGGCTGCGCCGGTGCCGATCACGAGCAGGAAGGTCGGCACGCAACAGGCGAACCCGAGCAGGAACGCCGGCAGAACGCCGAGGAGCCGGGCGTATCGCGTGCGCCGACAGGAGGCGGCCTGCCGGGCAGCGAACGCGGCAACGGCGATATTGCACCCGACGAGCGCGGCCACAACCGTGCCGAGCAGCAGGTTGACCGGGCTGACGAAGACCGCCACATGCCCAGAGGGATGCCAGGCGAGAACCGGCTCGAACAGGTACGGCGCCCGGGCCCTGAACAGCTGATCGGGAGCGGCCTGGAAGACGGAGGCGCCGGTGAACCGGCCCGAGGCAGACACGGCGAGGTCCCCGATGGAGAACAGGTACACCAGGAGTGACGGCCGCGGCGATCAGCGCGGCCCGCCGATGGCGGCGTACTCCGAGGGCTGCCCGCACGCGGCGAGGGGTGGCCGCGACGGCGGCCACGGCCGCGTCCCAGGCGTCGCCGGCCTTCGTGAGGGCTGACACGAGCGAGTTCATTGCCGCACCTGGCTGTTCGGGTAGAACGCGTACCAGGCGAACCACATCGAGTCGAGGAAGTCCGCCGGCTCCCACCGCTCGCCGGCGCGCTGAACGACCCGGGCCGTGCCCAGTTGGTCGTCCCAGCGCGCTTCGACCTGCGTGCCTGCGAGGTCGGCGCGCACGGTGCGGGCCTTGTGGACGAGGTCCTTGTGGATCGACAGCCGCTCGGTGCCGACGCGTACGCCGATCACGACGTCCTTGTCCTGGAAGCGGTCGCTGGTGGCGAGTACGGGGAAGAGCGGGCCGCCGCCCGCGTAGTAGCCGCTGCGGTCCGGGTAGGAGCCGTAGCTGCGCAGCGCCCCCGTCTTGGTGGAGAGCACTTCGGTGTCCGGGTGTGCGGTCCGCCACTGCTTCCAGGTGGTCCACACCAGCGGGACGGTGTCCAGCCTGGTGCCCTTCAGCGGTCCGCTGATGGCGGTGCCGAGGAGCTGGGGCCACTCGGAGCCGGTCTGCCGGTCGTACATCAGCAGGTTGGAGTTGACGAGCCGTCCGGTGGTGCCGAACGTCAGATCCTGGGTGCCGGACGGGGCGGCAAGCCCGATCACCGTGCCGGTCAGCGGACAGTAGGTGACCGCGAGCTGCTTGCCGCCAACGGTGTCGTTGACGATCTCGTGCCACACCAGGACCTGCTGCGGGTACGCCCTCACCTCACCGCCATACTCCAGGCCGAACACCGGCTCGTCGTCGGCAAGGAAGTCCGCCTCACCGGACGGGACAAAGTCGGGCTTGTCGATGGAGGGAATGCCGTCCTTGCCCGGTCCACCGGAGACCGCGGCGCCGGCCAGGGCCTCCAGTGACGGGTCCTGGCCCGGCTGCACGGCCGTCACGGGCTCGGAGGGCCGATCGGAGAGTGCCTGCCAGCCGATGACACCCCCGCCCACCAGCAGGACCGTGGCTGCCCCGATCACGCCCGCACCCTTGAGGGCCTGCCGCCTTGACGGGTGAGGAGACTGCTGACCGTTCACCTGGCACCTCCCGACTCTTTCCGGGGACACCGGCAATGCCGCGCGGCGAACACCGCTTCGCACTTCTCATGGTCCCGCGTACGGGACAGCAGTTCGGTGAGCGCGCTTACAGTTCTCGCCCCGCGCGGGGGCCTACGTTCGGACCATGGTGCTGAGGATCGTGCTGGGCACGGTGTACACGGCGATGGCCATCGGCCAGCTCGCCTCCTTCCCCGACATGCCCGCCATCCTGTCCGCCTACGGACTGATGACCGGCGGCGCCGCCACCGTACTGGCCGTGGCACTGATCGCGGGCGAGCTGGTGTGCGGGATCTGGTTCCTGGCCCGCCCCCGCTCGAAGGCCCCGGCTCCGGTGTGGGCGTACACGGCTGTGTCCGTGGTGTGGACGGTGCTGGCCGTGCAGGCGTACACGCGCGGGCTGACGGTGCCCAACTGCGGCTGCTTCGGGACCCACCTGACCCAGCGGCTGAGCTGGTTGGTCCTGCTCCAGGACGCCCTGACGCTGCTCTATGCGGGGCTGCTGCTGCGCGGCGCCCGCACGACTGCCGCTCGGGAACCAGCTGCCGGAGTGAAGGCGAGGGGTGATGTCCGCATCCCGTGAACGATCCGGCCGGGGCGGTGTGGCGGCGATGGTGGGCACCGGGCTGCTCATGATGGCGTGCTGCGCGAGCCCGCTCGTCGGGGCAGGCGGGGCGCTCGGCGCCGTCGGCGGGGTGCTGCGTAACCCGTGGCTGATCACGGTCGGTGCGGTGGTGCTCCTCACCGGGGCCGTCTACGTCCTGTGGTGCCGTGCCCGCCGTCGTGGGACCGGACGGCGGGATCGGTGCCCCCGTCCCGGCTCCGCCACAAACAAAGACGCTGCGGACCCGCGACGCCCGCTGAACGATGGAGACCACCGCACAGGAGAGGAGTCCGGCGATGACCCAGACCCCAGCGCCACGGCGCAAGGTCGACCGGGACGAGGTGTTCGTGGAGTTCACCAAGTCCATCTGCCCGATGTGCAAGACGCCCGTCGACGCGCAGGTCAACGTCCGTGACGACAAGGTCTATCTGCGTAAACGCTGCCGGGACCACGGCGAGTTCGAGGCGCTGGTCTATGGGGACGCCGAGGAGTACCTGTCCTCGGCCCGCTTCAACAAGCCCGGCACGATCCCGCTCACCTTCCAGACCGAGGTGAAGGACGGCTGCCCGTCGGACTGCGGGCTGTGCCCGGAACACAAGCAGCACGCCTGCCTGGGCATCATCGAAGTCAACACCGGCTGCAACCTGGACTGCCCCGTCTGCTTCGCCGACTCCGGCCACCAGAGCGACGGCTACTCCATCACGCACGAGCAGTGCGAGCGGATGCTGGACGCCTTCGTCGCCTCCGAAGGCGAGGCGGAGGTGGTGATGTTCTCCGGCGGGGAACCCACTATCCACAAGCACATCCTGGACTTCATCGGCCTCGCCCAGGCCCGCCCGATCAAGAACGTCAACCTCAACACCAACGGCATCCGCCTGGCCACCGACAAGAACTTCGTCGCCGAACTCGCCAAGCGCAACCAGGTGCCGGGCCGTTCGGTGAACATCTACCTGCAGTTCGACGGCTTCGACGAACGCACCCACCTTCAGATCCGGGGCCGGGACCTGCGCTCGTTCAAGCAGCGGGCGCTGGACAACTGCGCCGAGGCCGGGCTGACCGTCACCCTCGTCGCCGCCGTCGAGCGCGGCCTGAACGAGCACGAACTCGGGGCGATCATCGAGTACGGCATCGACCACCCCGCCGTCCGCTCGGTCGCCTTCCAGCCTGTCACCCACTCCGGCCGGCACGTCGAGTTCGACCCGCTGCAGCGGCTCACCAACCCCGACGTCATCAAGCTGATCAATCAGCAGCGGCCAGGCTGGTTCCAGAAGGGCGACTTCTTCCCCGTCCCCTGCTGCTTCCCCACCTGCCGCTCCATCACCTACCTCCTGGTCGACGGCGAGCCCGGCAACCGCACCGTCGTCCCCATCCCCCGCCTGCTGAACGTGGAGGACTACCTCGACTACGTCACCAACCGCGTCATGCCCGACGCCGGAATCCGCGAAGCCCTGGAGAAGCTGTGGTCGGCCTCCGCCTTCATGGGCACCGCCACCACCGAGGAGAAACTGCGGGCGACCGCGGAGGCACTGGACTGCACGGACGCGTGCGGCATCGATCTGCCGCAGGCGGTGAAGGACCTGAACGACAAGGCGTTCATGATCGTCGTGCAGGACTTCCAGGACCCCTACACCCTCAACGTCAAACAGTTGATGAAGTGCTGCGTGGAGGAGATCACCCCCGACGGGCGGCTGATCCCGTTCTGCGCGTACAACTCCGTCGGCTACCGCGAACAGGTCCGCGCGCAGATGTCCGGCGTGCCCGTCGCCCAGGTCGTGCCCAACGCGCTGCCGCTCGCCGACCGTCTCACCGCGACGCCGTACGGGTCGAAGACCGCCCGCACCGCTGGAGAGGAGTCCCCGTCATGACCCAGCCGTCCGCCGGCGATGAGCTCAAGGCGTGCTGTGCCGCCGCATACTCCTCCGACGTCGTCGCTCTGCTGCTGGGGGACTCCTACCACCCGGGCGGCACCGCCCTGACCCGCCGTCTCGCCGACGGCCTCGCCCTCACCCCGGCTAGGCGGGTCCTCGACGTCGCCTCCGGCCGCGGCACCACCGCCCTGCTCCTTGCCGGGATCCATGGTGTGGAGGTGGACGGCGTGGACTATTCCGCCGCCAACACTGCCCTCGCCCAGGGCGCCGCGCAGGCCGCGGGACTCGCCGACAGAGCGCGCTTCACCACCGGAGACGCCGAGCAGCTTCCTTACCCCGGCGGCGTGTTCGACGCGGTGGTGTGCGAGTGCGCGCTGTGCACCTTTCCCGACAAGGCACGAGCGGCTGCCGAGTTCGCTCGCGTCCTGAAGCCGGGCGGTCGTCTCGGCATCACTGACGTCACCGTCGACGCCGAACACCTTCCTCCCGAACTCACCGGCCTTGGGGCCCGCATCGCCTGCATCGCCGATGCCCGGCCGTTGGACGAGTACGACGAGATCCTGGCCGCCACGGGTCTGCGCACGCTGCGCACCGAGCGCCACGACCCGGCGCTGCTGCGTATGGTCGACCAGATCGAGGCCCGGCTGAATCTGCTGCGCATGACCGCACCGGCCAAGCTCACCGACGTCGGCGTCGACCTCGACGCCGCCCCCGCCGTCCTCGAAGCGGCCCGCACGGCCGTCGCCGACGGCGTCCTCGGCTACGCCCTGCTCATCGCCGAGCGCACACCCAAGACCGCCGAGAGGAGAACTACCGGTGCGTAGGTAAGCGCGCTCACATACCTGCCCGTGCCATGCGACCTAGCGTCGACACCGAAAGCGACAGAGGGAAACCCACCGGATGGGGTGATCGCCATGGTCACCGCAGCACACGCATCCCTCAAGACCGCCGCGATCCCGGTCCACGCCGTCTGGGGCGCCGCGGCCGGACTGGTCGGCGGCATCGGGTTCGGCATCTGGATGTCGGTCTCCCGGCCGATGATGGACACCGCCATGATCACCATGGTCGCGGGACTGCTCGGCTCGACCAACGCCGTCGTCGGCTGGCTGGTCCACCTCTCGATCGCCCTGTTCGCCGGCACCACCTTCGGCGTCATGCTCGGCCACCTCGCCCAGCGCGTCGCTCCCGCCGTCGTACTCGGCCTGGTCTACGGCGCGGTGTGGTGGTTCCTCGGAGCACTGTGGATCATGCCGGCCAACCTGGGCATGCCCGTCTTCGAATGGAACGACGTCACCGCCTCCAGCCTCGGCGGCCACCTCGTCTTCGGCCTCCTGGCCGGACTCACCTTCTCCTGCATCGCACAGCTGGCGGGCAGGCGGACCGACAGGACCGCGGCATGACACCGATACCGCCGGCGTCAACACCTGGTCCCGGCTCACCGCTCCGGGGCGCTGAACCTCTCCTCGGTGCCCCGGACGACTACTGTCTGGCCAGCAGCGCGGGCGCGCTGGCCCGTCCGGCATGGGGCGCCGCGCCCCCGCCGTGGGCACCGGGACGACGCGAGGAACCACACCACATGAACCACGCAGGCGACGAGGCCGAGAAGACCTGGTGCATCTCCGAGGTCGACATCTTCCGCGATCTCAGCGCAGCGGAGATGGACGCCATCGCCGCCGCCGCGCCCATGAAGACCTACAGCACGGGTGAACTGCTGTACTCCCCCTCCCAGCCCTCCGAGGTGCTGTTCATCCTCAAAAGAGGCCGGGTGCGGATCTTCCGGGTCTCCGCCGACGGCCGCGCCCTGACCTGCGCGATCATCAGCCCGGGCACCATCTTCGGCGAGATGGTGCTGCTCGGGCAGCGGATGTACGACAACTTCGCCGAAGCCCTCGACAACGTCACCGTCTGCGTCATGAGCCGCGCCGACGTCCACCGCTTCCTGCTGTCCGACGCACGGATCTCCGCGCGCATCACCGAGATCCTCGGCCGGCGCCTGACCGACCTCGAACAGCGCCTGTCCGACAGCGTGTTCAAGTCCGTGCCGCAGCGCATCGCCACCACCCTGCTCACCCTCGCGGCCGAGACCCGCCCCCGGGTGCTCGGGGCCCGCAGCCCGCAGATCGCGCTAACTCACCAGCAGATCGCCGCCCTGGCCGGCACCTCCCGCGAGACCACCACCAAGGTGCTGCGGGACTTCGCCGACCAAAACCTCATTCGCCTCGCCCGCGGCCGCATCACCGTCCTCGCCCCAGATCGCCTCGCCGACCACGCGGGCTGACGTCACCAATCCGTAAGCACCGCACCCCAGCCCGACCGCCCCCGGCTCGGCTTACAGTTCAGCCGGCTGCCAACTGCCGATCGCCGACCGCCGCCACCAGGAGTGCCTTTCATGCGTGCCCGCCTGCTGTTCCCGAGTCTTCTGGCCGTCATAGCGCTCGCCCTGGTCGGCTGCGGCACCCAGGACAACAACACGTCCTCCAGCGGCACCGCAGCGGCATCCAGTCCCTCAGCCTCCGGCTCCTCGACGGCGGCACAGGACGGATCCGGAACTTCAGCGGTCCCCCAGGCGCTCCGGTTCACCGGTACGACCGTGGACGCCAAGCCCTTCGACTCGGCCACGCTGGCGGGCAAGCCCACCGTTCTGTGGTTCTGGGCACCGTGGTGTCCCACCTGCAAAGCCCAGGGTCCCGAAACCGCCAGGGTCGCCGCCGAGTTCGAAGGCAAGGCGCACGTGATCGGGGTGGCCGGACTCGACAAGGAGCAGGCCATGAAGGACTTCGTCACGGACACCAAGGTGGGTGCATTCCCGAACCTCTCCGACGAGGCCGGGGAGATCTGGAAGAAGTTCGAGATCACCCAGCAGAGCGTGTACGTGGTCCTCGACAAGGACGGCAAGACCGTCTTCACCGGCAGCCTCCCGGCCGGCAAGGGACTCGCCGACAAGCTCAACCCACTCGTCGGCTGAACCACGATGTCCGACCTGCCCCTCGCCCTGGCCCTGACCGCGGGCATGCTCGCCGCCGTCAACCCCTGCGGCTTCGCCCTCCTGCCCGCCTACCTCTCCCTCCTCGTGCTCGGCGACGACACACCCAGCCGCACGGCCGCCGTCGCCCGCGCGCTGGTGGCGACGGCCGCGATGACCGCCGGATTCGCCGCGGTGTTCGCCCTGTTCGGCCTTGCAATCGCCCCCGTTGCCGGGCAGGTACAACAGCACCTGCCCTGGTTCACCATCGGCTTCGGGCTCCTCCTCGCACTCGTCGGCGGCTGGCTC
This sequence comes from Streptomyces swartbergensis, assembly GCF_002148965.1. Taxonomy (GTDB): domain Bacteria; phylum Actinomycetota; class Actinomycetes; order Streptomycetales; family Streptomycetaceae; genus Streptomyces; species Streptomyces swartbergensis. The sequence continues at coordinate 34,591 of NZ_NGFN01000027.1, forward strand.
CTGGCCGGCCGCGACCTGCCCGCCCTGCTCCCCAAACTCCGCCGAGCCCCCACCGTCACCCGCTCCGTGCCGTCCATGGCCCTGTTCGGCGCCGCCTACGCCATCGCCTCCCTCGGCTGCACCATCGCCCCCTTCCTCGCCATCGTCGTCTCCGCCTTCCGCAGCGGATCCACCCTCGAAGGCATCACCCTGTTCACGGCGTACGCGGCCGGGATGGGCCTGATCGTCGGCACCGCAGCCCTGTCCCTCGCCCTCACCCGCACCGCCCGCGTCGGCCGCCTGCGGCGCCTCGGCGCGCTCGCCTCCCGCACCGGCGGCGGCCTGTTGCTCCTGGTCGGCGCCTACGTCGCCTACTACGGCTGGTACGAGATCCGCGTCCAACGGGCCCCCGCCACCCAGGACCCGGTCATCGACACCGCCGGCACGATCCAGCGCACCCTCGCCGACGCCCTCGACGCAACCGGCCCCGCAGTTCTTGCCGCCGTCCTCGCCGCCCTGCTGATCGGGGGCGTGGCCCTCCGCCGCCGACACCCCCGCACGGCAGACCGGGAGTCGGCCGAGCCCGGCAGCGCGCCCGCCCCGTAGCCGGCCGCATTCCCATTCACCATCCCGCGTGACTTCGACAAAGCCGCCCGCGCCCCAGCGCACCTCTCGGGACTGTCTACCGGCACGGGGCCGACCACCACGACCGCGCGAGGCGGACGCCGTTTCCATGACGGATGAGCGGCCCGGCAGACCGCGACGGACGCCTTCCGCTCGTATCAGGGCGACAACGGCGTGCGGCTGTTGGGCCGCTACTGGCTCGTCACCGTGGTGAGCACCGTCTGAGGAGGAATGCGGTCTCGCAGATGTGCAGATATCACTGATTGCCCTTTATCGCGCAACGATTCCTTGATGCCTGATGTCTCATGTGATGAGTGCGATGTCACGCACAACTCATGGGGGAATACGGGGGTATTCGTATGAGTGATCGTCGTTTTGCCGCGCGCGATGCGCGGGTCCGGGCCGCCGAGGCGGAGTTCCAGCGCCACATACCGGTCCACGCCGCCAATGGGGAGGAGACGGACCACCCGTTCGTCGCGAACTACTCGAAGGCGTTGCCGCACAACAAGTTCGGAGAGGTCGACCCGGCCGCGTACCACCTGCTGCGCCGGGCGCTGGCCACGGGCAGCTACGAGGACTTCGAGCGGATCCCGCTCGCGGACACCCGCAAGCTGGTCAACCCGCAGGCCGGGCTGGCCTTCGACCCGCAGGGCCCGGACGCCCAGGCGCTGTCCATGCCGCCCGCGCCGCGCATCGACAGCGCGCAGAACTCCGCCGAGGCGGTCGAGCTGTACTGGATGGCGCTGTGCCGCGATGTGCTGTTCACCCGGTTCGGTGACAGCGAGTTGGTCGCCGAGGCGGCCGGTGAACTGAGCGGGCTGGAGGACTTCCGCGCGCCGAAGCTGGACGGTCGGGTCACCCCGCAGACCATCTTCCGCGGGGATACCCGGGGCGATCTGGCCGGGCCGTACCTGTCGCAGTTCCTGCTCAAGGACATCCCGTACGGCACGCTGCTGATCCCGCAGCGGCAGGACACGCTGGTCCGCCCGGTCGACCATCTGACCACTTGGGGCGATTGGCTGGAGGTGCAGAACGGGTCCGAACCCGAGCCGGACGAGCGGGACTTCGCCACCCGGCGCTACATCCAGACCCCGCGCGACCTGGCGCACTATGTGCACTTCGACGCGCTGTACGAGGCGTATCTCAACGCCGCGCTCATCCTGCTGGGCGACAACGCGCCGGTGGACGCGGGCAATCCGTACCGCTTCTCCCGCAACCAGATCGGCTTCGGGACGTACGGCGGCCCGCACATCCTCTCGCTGGTGACCGAGGTGGCCACCCGCGCGCTGAAGGCGGTGTGGTTCCAGAAGTGGTACGTGCACCGGCGGTTGCGCCCGGAGGAGTTTGGCGGCCGCGTGCACCAGCAGCTGCGCGGGCAGCGCGAGTACCCGATCGACTCCGGGGTGCTGGACTCCGTCGCCGTCAAGCGGGTCTTCGAGAAGCACGGCAGCTACCTGCTGCCGCAGGCGTTCCCGGAAGGCAGCCCGACCCACCCGTCGTACGGTTCCGGGCACGCCACGGTCGCCGGGGCCTGCGTGACCATCCTCAAGGCATGGTTTGACGAGTCGCACATCCTGGCGGACCCGGTCGTCCCCACGACGGACGGCACGGCCCTGGAGCCATACACCGGCCCGGACGCCGACCGGCTCACCGTCGGCGGCGAGCTCAACAAGGTCGCCGCCAACATCGCCACAGGCCGCAACATGGCCGGCGTGCACTGGCGCACCGACTACACCCAGGCCGTCCGACTGGGTGAGGAGATCGCCATCGGCCTCCTGCGCGAGGCCAAGGAGGCCACGCTGGAGGACGCGGTCTTCACCCTCAGCCGCTTCGACGGCACCACCCTCGCCATCTGACCGCTCCGGACCGGCCGAGCCTGGTGCCGCGGGGGTCCCGCGGCACCAGGACGGTCAGCGCAGCGCGTCGAGGGCGGTGAGAATGTCGGCCGGTTCGGCGCGCCGGGTGTAGTCGGTGTCGACGAAGGCCCAGCGGATGGTGCCAGCCCGGTCGATGACGTAGGTGGCGGGCAACGGCAGGGTGCGGGCGTGGCCGCCGTTGACGCGCTGGAGGTCGAAGCCGAGCCGGTCGTAGACAGCGGCCAGGTCACCGGGCAGGTCGAAGGCGAGCCCGTACTGCTTGGCCGTGTCCAAGCCGATGTCGCTGAGGACATGGAAGGCCAGCTGGTGCTTCTCGGTCAGTGACAGGGACTCCTCGGGGATCTGTGGGGAGACGGCCACCAGCCGGGCGCAACGCGCGGCGATGGCGTCGTGGTGCTGCTGGAGCGAGCGCAGCGCGATGTTGCAGTACGGGCACCAGTCATTCGTGGGGGACCGGCACAACCGGTTCGCGCACGTGGTGGATCGGAGCGCGGGCGACTGGTCCGGTGTGCGCGCTGATCGCTGCGCGACGCATGCGGTAGCCCGCCACCAACAGGCCCGCTCCGGCTGCGGCCTTGACGAGGACATGGGCGGGTCGCCCTTCGTGCAGGTCTTCCTTGACGAAGACGGTGGGGAACTTCTCGCGCCACGGCTCGAGCAGCTCCCCCAGTTTCCGTTCCGCTTCCGCCCTGGTCCGTGCGCGTTCGGCGTCCGGCATGCCGTGCAAGTACGGCGCATGCCAGGCATGTACGGCGTGCAGGGGCGCACGGCGCATCTCGGCGACGTGAAACGCGAACTCCAGGACCTCGTAGCAGGTGCCGTCAATGTCGACGGCGACCGCGACGTCGCGGAAGGGCGTGTGGGGCGACGGCTTCCCGTCGCTGTCCGTCAGGTGTTCGTCCTCGGCTGTCTCACCGGCCCGACGAGGACAGCACCCCGCTGCGGGTCTCCAGGCCGGTGATGCCGCGCTGGACGAGGTCGAGGGTGCCGGCCATGGTGCCGAGGTGGACGCCCTCTCCGTTGGTGCCGCCCTGAAGGTCGGCGATGTCGCCGGGCAGGGCCTCCTGGCAGAACGTCCACGCCACCCGCGGGTTGCCGTCTCTGCCCCATGGCGAAGCCCTCGGTCGCTGATGCGGCGGCCGAGGGCTCCAACTGGGGCTGACTACGGTCCGGCGGTAGGCGGGGCCGGAGGGGGAACGGTGCCCGGAGTACCGTTGGGGGGCTGCGAGTGCCAGGAGCGCTCGGTGCCCGGGGTGGGCGTGACATGCTGCACGTCCGCCGTGGGGCGGGTTGCCCACCACATCACGGTCAACAAGCCAACGGCGCACGCACCAGCGATTACGAGCCCAACTGGGGGGCGTCGCGGGGAGCGCACCAGGCGCAGGCCCACCCGGCAACGCACGCCCCCGCGAAGACCATAATCGTCGAGGCGAGGTTGCCGTTTTCGTAGGTGACCAGCAGGGCGTCGTAGTTGGTGAACAGCACCAAGAGGGTCGCATAGAGCACCGCGATGACCGCGCACAGCCCTTCCAGCAGGCGTAATACGCGTCGAACTCTACTCATGCCGTTCTCCCCCTAGCCCGGCCGACCGCAGGGGCCGTCAGTTAGCAGGCGGTACCGACGGCCGGGCCTGGATGTTCTCGGTCAGCCGTCCGTCCGCGTCCGTTTCGACGGAGTGATTCTCTCCTGCCTTCGGTTTGGGTGCGGACGGGGATCCGTACTGGGGTGCGACGGGAGGTCCGGAGGGTTTGATCAGGCCGCGTGCGGCTTCGGCCCGCTGCGCCACTGGCTGCGCGAGGCGGACGCCGATTCCGCCGCAGAGGAGCGCGCCCGGCAGGCCGCGGCGGACGCCTTCCGCACCTATCAGGTCGACGGCGGCGTGCACCTGATGGGCCGCTACTGGCTCGTCACCGCGTTACGCCCGTGAGGCGCCGGATCCGCATCGCACACACCGTCGCACGCCTCCGCTGGGCCGCCGCGGACGGCGCGGCGGGCTGCACCGGCTCCTCCCGCCGGACGGCGGATCGCTGGCCTCGGCCCGTTGTCCACGCGACCGCGTTGCGGAGGCGTCGGGCGGCTCCCCACGACGGCGGTTCTGGGATGGGTCAGGCTTCCAGGGCCCCCAGTTGCCGCAGCAGCCCGAGGTCGTCCCAGTTCCACCAGCTCTCGGCGATCTTGCCGCCCTGGCAGCGGAACGTGGCGTGCCCGGTTCCGGCGACGTCCCGGTCGGTGGGCTCCAGCCCCTGGTAGGTGCCGGTGTGCCGGCCCTGGAAAGTCATCCGGCAGGTCACCAGGTCACCCTCGGCGATCACGCTCTCCACGGTGAGCCGGGGATTGAAGGCGTCCAGGATCTCGCCGTTCTCCCGCTGGGCCTGTGCTAGGTCCACGTCGTAGGAGGAGAGGGCGGGGTCGTGCTCCCGGTAGTTGCCGGTGCACAGCTCGTCGGCGAGGTCGAGGTTCTTGGCGTTGATGACCTCGTCGAAGAAGCGACGGACGACGAGCTTGTTGAGCTGCTCGTCCCGTACGACGTCGAGGTCCGTGAAGGTGGGCGTCTCCTCGCAGGCGGCGACCAGTTCCTCGAAGATGCGGTTGGTCTCGGGGAGGTTGGAGTTCTTCATCGCCTCCTCGTACGACGGGAACTCCACGATCTCGACGACATGGGCGGAGTCCGCGCGGTCCCGCCCGACGATCGAGTGCGTGGCGGTCCGCTTGCCCTGGGTCGCCTCGACCCAGCTGTCCATCAGCCGGTTGAGTTGATCGACATTGCTGGTCTTGCAGTCGATGAGCTGGACGAAGGTCATAAAGCCCCTCCCGTGCGATGAGCGAAGCATGCCAACTAATGGAGTAATTTCAGGCTATACCCGACCTCTCGCCCTTGCCTCTTCCGTCCCTCCAGAGCAGCTCTGGAGCGTGCCTCTTTGGCGCTTCAGCCAGCTGATCCGGGGCTGAAGAACCTGACCCGAACAATGATCGACGGCGGGCGTGACAGGCCGTCCGCCATGGGGAACGCGAACGCCCGTGGACCGGTCTTGCCTGTGCAGCTGACGTCGCTGCTCCGCCAGGGCCGGTGGCGCCATCCCGAGGACGCGGACATGGCAAAGCTGATCCCTCGGTTCCAAACCATTCGTCCTCCGCACGTCCCCTGCGGAGGCTGCGCAGAGTCGTACGCCGACGCCTGCGACACAGCCGAGTACACCACCGCTAGGAGCGTCGATGGCAAGGCGCCGTCTAGGCACTGTCCGGCGGATCTTAAGCAGACGGCACACAGACGGCAGTGGAGAAGCCTGGAGATTGCCTGTCACCGGCATGGTCAGGCACCACCAGCTCCAGCGATGATGAGGGCATTTTCGGGCCAGGCGTAACTCGCGTTTCTGGCCTGCCAGCGGTCGGAGCGGAGCGGCACCATGGCATGGGTAGTAGGAACGGGCGCTTTCTTGGGACTGCTGGCGATCGCATTGGGAATCTGGACGCTACGGACAGGGTGGGTCGCGCCCACGGTGCGTCGCCAAGTCACCAGGCCGAAGCTCCACGGACTCGGCGCCCTGCTTGCGGGCACATCCGTGCTTCTGCAGAGCCTCTTCTACTTTCGAATCTTGCCGAGGGCTTCCTGGGAGGTCCGCTTCTTCGGTGGAAACGCTTTCCTGTTCGCTGGGCTCCTCCTCATCGTCCTCAGCCAACTGCTGCGGCCCCGCCAAAGCCCGGACCACGCCGATCCCTCAAGCGTCTGAAGGATGGTGGCGGATCACGGCCGAAGCCATAAGCGGACAGCTGCCGCGGTGACGGTGCCGTGAAAGACGTAAGCCCGCTTGTCGTAACGGGTGGCGACCGCACGGGAGTTCTTCAGTCGGTTGATGGTCCGCTCAACCTCGTTGCGGCGGCGGTAGCGGTCGCGGCCAGCGTGCTCGCCACCAGCCAGGGCATCGATGCCGGGAAGAAGATCGTCGGGAGGAAGCGGAGCATCGTCACCGACACGATCGGCCTCCTCCTCGCGGTGCTGGTCACCGCGGCGAGCGTGCAGGACTCCATCGCCGGCACCCAACTCCTGGACCAGGTCGCCGCCGAACATCCCCGCATCCGCAAAGTGTGGGTCGACGGCGGCTACCGCCAGCACCTCGTCGAGCACGCCGCCAGCCTCGGCATCGACATGGAAATCACTCAACGCAAGCGCGGGGCCAAGGGGTTCACCCCGATCCCCAAGCGGTGGGTGGTCGAACGGACCTACGGCTGGCTCATGCTCCACCGCCGCCTGGCCCGCGACTACGAAACCCGCCCCACCCGATCCGAAGCCATGATCCACATCGCCATGACCGACCTGATGGCCCGCCGCCTCACCGGCGAGGCCACCATCTCCTGGCGCGACCCGACATCAAAGGATCCAAAACATATACCGGGATGAAGCAACGAGAGAAAACGATCTCTCAGCGACGAGGAACCCTCTTCGCCGAGACCGCCGACCGCCTTCCAGACCTTCCTGGACCAGAACGAGATCCCCCGATCGAAGTCCTGGCGGATCATCTGCAGTTGAGCCCGACCATTCAAGATCCCCGACAGAGTCAAGTGAGGAACGCAGTAAGCCCCGTCGGAGCAGGGCGACCAAATGGGCCCTTGCCCCGACGGGGCTCGGTCGGCCGGGTGGCGGGTTACCGGCGCCCGGCAGAGGCCGGTGCCGTGTGCGGTGCTTTGCGGCTCAGCCGAAGTTCACGTCGCTGCACCACATGTAGGCCTGGTCGAGGTGCGAGGCCTGCCAGATCACGAACACGATGTGGTGTCCGGTGTAGCCGGAGGTCTGGACGGGGAACGTGATGTTCTGTGCCGGGGCGAAGCGGCCGGTCTGCGTGATGAAGTCGAGGTTGCTCCAGCCTAGGGTCTGGGTCTTGGGGTTGAAGCCCTGCTTGCTCACGTAGACCTTGAAGTAGTCGGCACCGTGGGACGCCTGGTCGTACAGCTGGACCGAGAAGTTGTTGCCGATGGTGGTGGCCTTCCACGGTCCGGGCTTGTCCAGGCTGGCGTTCCTCGAGAGGTTGTTGCTGCAGAGTGTCCCGTCGGGGGTCCGTGCCTGGAACTGGCCTCCGAGGCCGTCGCGGAGCGCGCTCATCCAGTTCCACATGGTGTCGGCGTTGGCCTGGAAGGCCTGCCAGCACATGGGGTCTTGGGTCTGCATGGCCGGGTTCGTGTGGTTGTTGCCCCACGTCTTCCAGCACTGGTACGCGCGGGTGGCGGGGCCGACGACGGTGCCGTGAGCCTGGGCGGGGGTTGACCAGGCGAGGGCGCCGACAACCGCGGCGAACAGCATGACGAGCGCCTGGAGAGGCCGGCGGAGGGACGCCATCGAGCGCCCGGTTAACGGGTTCTGGTTGCGCATATGGGGGGACTCCTTCCAGTTGCGAGACTGTTATGGGAGCGCTCCCAAAGTCAGGTCTTCCGAGTGAGATGTCAATGAAGCAGACGGACTTGATTACAGGGGTGGGTGGCGAGCAGGGAATCTGCCGTGAGCCGGGAGTCAGAATTGTTCGCGGGACCGGAAAAGGAGGATGCGGCCTGGACCGGTGCGCCTGGCCGGCGATGCGGACAACGCGCTCATGGTGATCATCACCCTTGCTCTGCCAATTGGGTGATGGGAGTGACGCGTCTGGGAGTAGGGGCGTTCCTCTTCTATGCCGGGGGTGCGTCTTCGGCAGGCTTTGATCGTTCCAGGCAGAGGGAGTAGCAATGGGTGTGCGGACGCAGGAGCGACGGGCGGTGGCTGGTCGGGTGGGTGTGCGCGCGGCTGCGGTGGGCGCGGCGGCTGGGGCCGCGCTGGTCCCGGCAGGTGCAGCGCAGGCGAACGTCATCGGTGTCGGCAACCCGACGTTCGGCAACACCTGCACCAACGTGGGCGGTGCCCAGGCCCAGGGGACGACCGTCGCGTCCTCCGGTATCGGCACGGCAAACGCCGCAGGGCTGCCGCTGAGTCTGCCCCGCAACCGGTGCGGCAACAGCGGCATCATCTGCATCATGTGAATCATGACCCCATCTTTCGCGGCCCAGGGCATCGCCTGCGTTGGTCGGCATCGACGCCTCGGTCGGCACCGTCGGTGATGTCCTGGACAACGCGCTCATGGAGTCCCAGATCGGCCTGTACAAAACGGAGCTGATCATCACCCTTGCTCTGCCAATTGGGTGATGGGAGTGACGCGTCTGGGAGTAGGGGCGTTCCTCTTCTATGCCGGGGGTGTGTCTTCGGCAGGCTTTGATCGTTCCAGGCAGAGGGAGTAGCAATGGGTGTGCGGACGCAGGAGCGACGGGCGGTGGCTGGTCGGGTGGGTGTGCGCGCGGCTGCGGTGGGCGCGGCGGCTGGGGCCGCGCTGGCCCCGGCAGGTGCAGCGCAGGCGAACGTCATCGGTGTCGGCAACCCGACGTTCGGCAACAC
>NZ_NGFN01000270.1 GCF_002148965.1 Streptomyces swartbergensis
GGAGATGAGGGGCGGCTGCGCTCGGGGGAATGCCGATGGCCCGGCCCACCACGTGGGTGGGGCCGGGCCATCAGGGAGAGTGTCAGCCCTCCGTGGGCTCCGCGCCGGCCGTGGCCTTGCGGGTGCGGCGGGCCCTCGGCTTCGCCTCGACCGCGTCGTCCGCGACGTCGGCGGAGGCTGCGGCCGTCGCGGTCTTCCGCGTGCGACGCGGCTTGGCGGCCTCCGGCTCCTGCCCGGCCTGTGCCGGGATACCGGCGGGCTCGGTGACCTTGCGGGTGCGGCGGCGCGGCTTGACCTCGGTGCCTTCGGCCGTGTCGGCGGCGGCTTCGGCCGTTGCGGTGGCTGCGGTGGTCTTCCGCGTGCGGCGGGGCTTGGCCTCGGCGGTCTCGGCATCCGCCGTCGCGGCAGCCGTCTTCCGCGTACGGCGCGGCTTCGCCTCGGTCTTCTCGGCCGTGTCGACGCTCGCCTCGGCCTTGGCCGTCGCCTTGCGGGCACGCCTCGGCTTGGCTTCGGCGGCCTCCGGCTCCTGAGCCGTCTGGGCCGGGATCCCGGCGGCGACGGACTCGGCGGGCTCGGCGGTTTCGACGGCCTTGCGGGTGCGGCGGCGCGGCTTGACCTCGGTGCCTTCGGCCGTGTCGGCGGCGGCTTCGGCCGCTGCGGTGGTCTTCCGCGTGCGGCGGGGCTTGGCCTCGGCGGTCTCGGCCGTGTCGACGGCGTCCTCCGCCACGGCTGCGGCCTTGCGGGTGCGGCGCGGCCTGGTCTCCGTGCCTTCGGCCGTGTCGGCGGCGGTCTCGGCTGCTGCGGTGGTCTTCCGCGTGCGGCGGGGCTTGGGCTCGGTGGCCTGCGCCTCGCCGGCGTCCTCCGCCGCTGCCGTTGCCTTGCGCGTACGCCTGGGCTTCGCCGCGGCGGTCTCGGCCGTGTCGACGGCGTCCTCTGCGGCGGTCGCCTTGCGCGTGCGGCGCGGCTGGGTCTCCGCGGCCTCGGCCGGAGCGGCAGGGGCCTCGGACGCGGCAGCCGTCTTGCGGGTGCGCCGCGGCTTCGTCTCCGCCGGCTCCGGTGCGGACTCGGTGGTCCCCTCGGCCGTGTCGAGCGCCGACTCGGCCGCCGAGGCGGCCGTGCTCTTGCGGGTGCGGCGGCGCGGCCTGGACGCGGGAGCCTCGGCCTGGTCGGTCGCCGGGGCGGCAACGACCGGCGCGGCATCCGCCTCAGCCGGGGCCTCCGCGGCAGCCGACGGCGTCACCGCGGCCTCGGCCTCCACCGCCGGCGTCTCCGACCTGCGCGTACGGCGCCGGCGCGACCCCTCCGTGCTCGTGCCCTCCGCCGTCGCCACGGCGTTCTCCGCCGGCTCGGGCGCGGGGGACTCGACCGCCGTGACCGGCGCCGACTCGCCAGAGGCGCCACCGCGGGTGCGGCGACGGCGACGCGGGGTGCGCGCAGCCGTGACGGCCTCCGCCTCGGCGGAGCCGCCCGTGGCCGTGGTGTCAGCAGTGGCGGTGCCGGTGGGCTCCGGCGCTCCGTCCAGCGGCGTCCCGCCGCGCATACGGCGGCGACGTCGCGGCGTACGGGCCGAACGCTCGTGGTCGGCCGACGGGGACTCGTCCCGGCCGCCACGACCTCGGCCGCCGCGCCCGCGCGGCCCCCGGCCGCCCGTTTCGCCCAGGTCCTCCAGCTCCTCCGCCTCCAGCCCGGCGCGCTTGCGCTCCGAGCGCGGCAGGACGCCCTTCGTGCCCTCGGGGATGCCGAGGTCGGCGTAGAGGTGCGGGGACGTGGAGTACGTCTCCGGCGGGTCGCTGAAGCCCAGGTCCAGCGCCTTGTTGATGAGCTGCCAGCGCGGGATGTCGTCCCAGTCGACGAGCGTGATCGCGATGCCCTTGGCGCCCGCGCGGCCCGTACGGCCGATGCGGTGCAGGTAGGTCTTCTCGTCTTCCGGCGACTGGTAGTTGATGACGTGCGTCACGCCCTCGACGTCGATACCGCGGGCGGCGACGTCGGTGCAGACGAGGACGTCCACCTTGCCGTTGCGGAAGGCCCGCAGGGCCTGCTCACGGGCGCCCTGGCCGAGGTCGCCGTGGACCGCGCCGGACGCGAAGCCGCGCTGCTGGAGCTGGTCGGCGAGGTCCGCCGCGGTGCGCTTCGTACGGCAGAAGACCATGACCAGTCCCCGGCCGTCGGCCTGCAGTATGCGCGCGACCATCTCCGGCTTGTCCATGTTGTGCGCGCGGTAGATGTACTGCTTGGTGTTCGCGACCGTCTTGCCCGCGTCGTCCGGCGACGTGGCGCTGATATGCGTGGGCTGCGACATGTAGCGGCGGGCCAGTCCGATGACCGCGCCCGGCATGGTCGCCGAGAACAGCATCGTCTGGCGCCGGACCGGCAGCATGTTGATGATCTTCTCGACGTCGGGCAGGAAGCCCAGGTCGAGCATCTCGTCGGCCTCGTCGAGGACCAGGCACCTGACGTGCTTCAGGTTCAGCTTCTTCTGCCCGGCGAGGTCGAGCAGCCGGCCCGGGGTGCCGACGACCACGTCGACGCCCTTCTTCAGGGCCTCGACCTGGGGCTCGTAGGCCCGGCCGCCGTAGATGGCGAGGACGCGCACGTTGCGCACCTTGCCCGCGGTCAGCAGGTCGTTGGTGACCTGCGTGCACAGCTCGCGCGTGGGGACGACGACGAGTGCCTGCGGGGCATCGGTGAGGTCCTCGGGCTTTGCGCGTCCGGCCTCGACGTCGGCGGGGACGGTGACGCGCTCGAGGAGCGGGAGGCCGAAGCCCAGCGTCTTGCCCGTGCCGGTCTTGGCCTGGCCGATGACGTCCGAGCCCGAAAGGGCCACGGGGAGCGTCATCTCCTGGATGGGGAAGGCGGTGATGATGCCGACGGCCTCCAGGGCCTCGGCGGTCTCGGGAAGGATCCCGAGCTCTCGGAACGTCGTAGTCAGGGTGCTGCCTCTTCTGTGTGGGCGGCGCGAGGCGAGCGCGGGGGTCTTGTCGGACCGTGCCGGGGACGTCGGCTGCCTACGGGCGGGCCGTAGAGCACGGGACCGCGCCGACGCTCTAGCGCTCATGCCGCTGAGGGTGTCCCTCCGGCATCCGCACGCAAGTGCCGTACGGACGGGAGGTTTGTCGGGTCGGAGCCGATCGGGCCTCCGACCGGGCATCCTCATACGTGCGGCCTGTCGAGGTACGTCGACGTACCAGCAGGCGCATTACCACCATACCCCGGAATCCCGCACATGCGATGGCCGATTTGGTCACGTAGTCGTCGTCACACTGATTGACCAGGGCCTTACGCCTCCCGGCGGGCGGGCTATTGTGCGCTTCATGACGAGCTCTGACAAGCCTGAGAACGCCTCGGACACCACCGCCACCCCGGCCGAACACACCGGAGTCGCCGCCCGGGACTGGGCGACGGCCTCCGCCGACCCGCAGTACCGCGCCGCGGTCGTGGACCTGCTCGGTGCGCTCGCGTACGGGGAGCTGGCGGCGTTCGAGCGGCTCGCGGAGGACGCCAAGCTGGCGCCGACGCTGGAGGACAAGGCGGAGCTGGCGAAGATGGCGTCGGCCGAGTTCCACCACTTCGAGAGGCTGCGCGACCGGCTCGCCGAGATCGGGGAGGAGCCGACGGGGGCGATGGAGCCGTTCGTCGCGGCCTACGACGGGTTCCACAAGCAGACGGCCCCCTCGGACTGGCTGGAGGGCCTCGTCAAGGCCTACGTCGGCGACTCCATCGCCAGTGACTTCTACCGGGAGGTCGCGGCCCGGCTGGACTCCGACTCCCGCGGTCTGGTGCTGGCCGTGCTGGACGACACCGGGCACGGCGGCTTCGCCGTGGAGAAGGTGCGTGCCGCGATCGACGCGGATCCGCGGGTGGGCGGGCGGCTCGCGCTGTGGGCGCGGCGGCTGATGGGCGAGGCCCTGTCGCAGTCCCAGCGGGTGGTCGCCGAGCGGGACGCGCTGTCGACCATGCTGGTGGGCGGTGTCGCGGACGGCTTCGACCTCGCCGAGGTCGGCAAGATGTTCTCCCGAATCACCGAGGCGCACACCAAGCGGATGGCTGCGCTGGGATTGGCCGCGTAGCGCTGCGCGCAGGGTGGTTCTGGTGGTGCAGCGCGCCGCACGGGGTGGTTCCGGCTGTGTCGCGGCTGCGGGCCGTTGTCGTGCGGGCGGTTGTCGTGCGGGCGGTTGTCGTGCGGGCCGTTGTCGGCTGGGCGCGCAATTCCCCGCGCCCCTGACAGCAACGGCTACGCCGTCGCCGATCGTCGGCGCAGGCGCCCCGCGGGGCGCAGCAGCAGCGACAGCGAGGCCACCGAGACGATCACCGCGCCGAGCAGCACCAGCAGCCAGTGCCCGGCGTCCAGCGCGCTGTGCATGACGAAGGCCCCGAAGAGGGCGCCGGCTACACCGGTCGACAGCACCAGGGGTCGGGGCGGAAGGCGATGTGCCAGGCGATGCGTGGCCGCCCATGCCAGGGCCAGGCCCAGGATCGCGGAGCTCAGCGCTTCCAGGAGCATGTCGGGGTCCCTCCCACCTGGCCTGCCCGAATCGGTCGTAGCCCGTCATACCCCTGACCTGCGGAATCCAATCCACTTCTGTGGGCGAATCGTGCTCCGTCCGGGGAGGAACCCGTGTGCCGCACGGGGTGCCGCGGGGACGGGAAAACGCGAACGGGGCGGGCCGGCCGACAGCCGCCCCGCCCCGTTCCACACATGCGCCTACAGAGCGCCGAAGCCCACCTTGCGCGGGGCCGGCTCACCGAGCTCGACGTACGCGAGACGGTCGGCCGGGACCAGGACCTTGCGGCCGTGCTCGTCCACGAGGGTCAGCAGCGCTGACTTCCCGGCCAGCGCCTCGGACACCGCCCGCTCGACCTCCTCGGCACTCTGACCGCTCTCCAGAACGATCTCGCGGGGCGCGTGCTGCACGCCGATCTTGACCTCCACGGCTATGTCCCTCCGACGGTCAGTGATGTGCGCGACCTTCCGCGCCGTACGCAGCACACATTAGCCCGGTGAGGGGACCGGCATGCTCCGCCCGAGAACGCCACGAGCGAACAGCGGGCGGGAACAAGGCGGCCGTCAGTGGTGCTGCTGGTCGGTTCCGTGCAGCGGGAAGCCCGCGATGCCGCGCCAGGCGAGCGAGGCGAGCAGCTGTACGGCCTGGTCGCGCGGCACGCTGCGGTCGCTGTGCAGCCAGGACCGGGCCACCACCTGGGCGAGGCCGCCCAGCCCCGAGGCGAGCAGCATCGACTCCGCGCGCGACAGGCCCGTGTCCTCGGCGATGACGTCGCAGATCGCCTCCGCACACTCGTTCGTGACCTTGTCGACGCGCTCGCGCACGGCGGGCTCGTTGGTCAGGTCCGACTCGAAGACCAGACGGAAGGCGCCGCCGTCGTCCTCGACGTACGCGAAGTAGGCGTCCATCGTCGCCCGGACGCGCTGCTTGTTGTCGGTGGTCGACGCCAGCGCGTTCCGTACGGCCTGGATGAGCGACTCGCAGTGCTGGTCCAGCAGCGCGAGGTAGAGGTCGAGCTTGCCCGGGAAGTGCTGGTAGAGCACCGGCTTGCTGACGCCGGCGCGCTCCGCGATGTCGTCCATCGCGGCCGCGTGGTAGCCCTGGGCCACGAAGACCTCCTGGGCGGCACCCAGGAGCTGGTTCCGTCGGGCACGGCGCGGCAGGCGAGTGCCCCGCGGGCGAACCGCCTCTGTCTGCTCGATGGCTGTCACGCCGCCTCCCATGTTCGTCCATGTGCGGATCTGGCCGCGTCGCCATCGTACTTTTCGGTAACCGTGGTGTGCGCGGTGAGAGCGCAGAATTTCACGGACCGGACGGTTACGAAAGCGGTTGAGAAGGTTTCAAACAGGGTCAGAGCGGGCAAAATGCGGCTCCTTTCCTGCTCGGTGATGCTCCTTGTCGCCGCCCGGCGGCGTGCGTCACCGGTAGTCGTCCTCGTCGAGGGTGACGATCCGGGCCTGATCCACCAGGTCGGCCTCGTTGGCGCGGTCGGGGTCGAGGCGGGTGAGCGGCTCGTCGCGGTTCGGTGTGACGTCCGTGTGCTGCTCGGCCGCGTCGGCCTCGGGGGCCTCGACGTCGTCCGGCGTCTCCGGCACCTCCTCGGTCTCGAAGGTCTCCGGGTCTGTGGGGTCTACGGCCATGCTGGGCTCCCTTCCTACGAACGTCCCTGGGAATGCAGGGGCCACACGCGGGTGCCCTCTCTACGAGCCTAGGAGACACCCGATCCGGACGCTATGCGATCCGCGTCCGGGACGTGACGCAGTGCGCATCCCGTTGAATGCTTCTTGTATGCCCTGTCTTTCCCAGGCGCCTCCCCCTTCCCGGGTGCCTTTCCTTCCAGGAGCGCCTTCCCCGTGTCTGCCTCATGTGCCCGCCCCACATGGCCGATTCCTGTGACGGCGAACACATGAGCCACTACGTGATCGTCTCGTAACATTGGCGCATGTCTTCGACCGAGCTGCCGTTCGTGCCGCCCGCCAACGTGCTGCCGAAGGTGGGGGCTGTCAGGGTCGCCGAGGGCGAGCGGCTCAGGTCGGTCGAGCTGCCCGGGGTCACGCTGACGGTGCGGTCGAGGCCTCCCGTGCGCAAGGGGCTGGCTCCCGCGCTGTACGTGCACGGACTCGGGGGGTCCTCGCAGAACTGGTCGGCGCTGATGGCGCTGCTGGACGACGTCGTCGAGTGCGAGGCCCTCGACCTGCCGGGCTTCGGCGACTCCCCGCCGCCGGACGACGGCGACTACTCCGTCACGGGGCACGCGCGCGCGGTCATCCGGTACCTCGACGCCGCCGGTCGCGGGCCCGTGCACCTGTTCGGGAACTCGCTCGGTGGCGCCATCACCACCCGTGTCGCCGCGGTACGGCCCGATCTGGTCCGTACGCTCACGCTCGTGTCGCCCGCTCTGCCCGAAATCCGCGTGCAGCGCACCGCCGTGCCCACAGCGCTGCTGGCGGTGCCCGGTGTCGCCCCGCTCTTCACCCGGCTGACCCGGGACTGGACGGCCGAGCAGCGCGTCCGCGGCGTGATGGCGCTGTGTTACGGGGATCCTGGGCGGGTGACGCCGGAAGGATTCAGCAACGCCGTGCACGAGATGGAGCGGCGGCTGCGGCTACCGTACTTCTGGGACGCGATGACGCGTTCCGCGCGCGGGATCGTCAACGCGTACACGCTGGGTGGCCAGCAGGGACTGTGGCGCCAGGCCGAACGGGTGCTCGCGCCGACCCTCCTCGTCTACGGTGGCCGTGACCAACTCGTCGGCTTCCGGATGGCCCAGAGGGCGGCCCGGGCGTACCGTGACGCGCGGCTGGTGACGTTGCCGGACGCGGGGCACGTGGCCATGATGGAGTATCCGGAGACGGTGGCCATGGCGTTTCATGAACTCCTCGAAGACGCGGGGGAGTTGGGCGAACGGCGAGCGAGGAAGGCTCGCGCGGACGAGGCCGTCGACGAAGCAGGCACCGACGAGAGCATGGGGGGCTGAGGCGCGACGTGGGACGCCACAGCCGCCGTGGGCCGGTCGCCAAGGGTGACACCGCGGACACAACCGCAGTACGGGACGGCCGGGCCGGGTCGGAGCAGCAACCGGTGCCGGGCCAGGCGCCGGACACGGGCCGGGGAGGCCGGACGGCCCCGCCCCGCGGTGCGTCTCAGGGCGGCTGGCCGCCGCCGGGCGCGGGCCCTCGCAGGACGCCGGGGCCTCGGCCCGCGCCGGTGGACGGGACGCCCGCGCAGGGGATGCCGCGTCTTCCGGACGGCTGGCTGCCGGACGGCACGCCCGTGCACGGCGCTCCGCGCCTGCCCGACGGCACCCCGGCGCGGGGACTGCCCCGCTTTCCCGACGGCACGCCGGCGCGCGGTGTTCCGCGGCTTCCGGACGGGACTCCTTCGCAGGGTGTTCCGCGGCTGCCGGACGGGACTCCTTCGCATGGCGTTCCCCGGCTTCCCGACGGGACCCCAGCGCAGGGTCTTCCGCGGTTTCCCGACGGGACCCCAGCGCAGGGTCTTCCGCGGTTTCCCGATGGCGCGGCGGCGCGCGGTGTTCCTCGGCTTCCGGACGGGACTTACGGGACTCCCGCCCACGGCTTCCCGCAAGCGCGTGGCGGCCATCCCGAGCAGCGGGAAACCGGAGGTGGCTGGGGTGAGTTGAGGGCCGGTGGCGGTGCTCCCATACCGCGGCAGCGGCGGGCTTCCGTGCCCGGGCCGCGGCAGGAGTATCTCGAGGCCTTCGACGAGGAGGACGACGTCTTCGCACCCCGTACGCCCGCCTCCGCACACGCGGCGGACGCCTACGCCTCCGTCACGGACTGGAGCGCGGGCGCCCCGGCCGGCATCCGCTCCGACGATGACGATGGCGACGACGCGGCGCCCACCGGCACACCCGCGCCGGTCAAGGGCGCCAAGGGCCGTACCTTCACCGGCATCGCGGCCGCCGCCGTCACGACCGTGTTGGCCGTGCTCGTCGCCGGCCAGGTCACCGACGACTCCGGCGGCGCCGACGTGCAGTCGCAGTCCGCCACCGATCAGGCCCGCGACCTCCGCGACTCCTCGTCCCGTGCGAACGGGCGGGCGCCCGCACCGCACGCCGGCGCGAAGCCACTGACGTACGACGAGAAGATGGGCAAGACGTATCCGCTCGGCGCCACGTTCAAGGGCTCGGGCAAGTTCGACGCCGTGCCCGGAATCGCCCAGGGGCCGGGTACGGGGCAGAAGTTCACCTATCGCGTGGACGTGGAGCAGGGGCTCGGGCTCGACGCCGAGCTGTTCGCCGAGGCCGTGCAGAAGACGCTCAACGACCAGCGCAGCTGGGCCCACAACGGCGCGCGCACCTTCGAGCGGATCTACTCCGGCAAGCCCGACTTCGTGATCACGCTCGCCAGCCCCGGCACGACCGCCGACTGGTGCGCCAAGTCCGGTCTGGACACCACCGTGGACAACGTCTCCTGCGACTCGGCCGCCACCGAGCGCGTGATGATCAACGCCTACCGGTGGGCACAGGGCTCGGAGACGTACGGCGACAAGATCCACGCCTACCGGCAGATGCTGATCAACCACGAGGTCGGCCACCGTCTCGGCTACGGCCACGTCACCTGCGACAAGGACGGCGGCCTCGCCCCGGTCATGCAGCAGCAGACCAAGTTCCTCGACCACGACGGCATCCGCTGCCGGGCCAACCCCTGGCCGTATCCCGGAAGCTGACGGGCGTCACAGGGGCCGGCCGGCCCGCGCAACGCGCTGACGTGTGCCGAAGTCGCGGCCCCGCGACGCCGGGCGGGCGACGCCAGACGGCCACGGCATGACGATCCGTGTCCGGTTGATCTCCTAGCGCGACGGAACGCGATCCGCACGCGAAAGTTACGACCGTTCACCCCTTTTGGTGGTGCGATGGACAACCGTCCGTCGCACCACCGCCTTGTCCGCATACGTTCGTCCCGCTGCGAGCCGCCGGGCAACGGCGGCTCCCCATACGGGAGATCGGGGGTGCACTCGTGCGCATCGGACTGCTTACGGAGGGTGGCTATCCGTACGTGAGCGGTGACGCCAGGCTCTGGTGCGACCGGCTGGTGCGCGGGCTCGGACAGCACGAGTTCGACGTCTACGCGCTCAGCCGCAGCCAGCACCAGGAGGACGAGGGCTGGATCCCGCTGCCGCCGAACGTCCGCAGGGTGCGCACCGCGCCGTTGTGGATGGCCGAGGACGACGAAGTGATCCTGGGCCGCCGCGCGCGCCGGCGGTTCACCGAGTGCTTCGGCGAACTGGCAGCCGTGCTGAGCGGGGCTTCCGGGGGCGCGCCGACCGCCGCCACGGGGCCTTCCGAGGGTACGTCGACCCCTGAGGCGGACCGTTTCGGCAACGCTCTGTACGGGCTCGCCGACCTCGCCCGCGAGGAGGGCGGTCTGGTGGGAGCTCTCCGCTCCGAGGCCGCCGTACGCACCCTGGAGCGCGCCTGTCGTGCGCCCGGCGCCCATCGCGCGGCGCGCGAGGCGCGCGTACCGGATCTGCTCGCCGTGGCCGCACACCTGGAACGCGTCCTGCGCCCCCTCTCCCTCGACTGGTACGAGGACGCCGGGCTCGGCGCGGTCGACCTCTGTCACGCCGCGTCCGGCGGTCCGGCCGCCCTGCCGGGCCTGCTGGCCCGCCACTTCACCGGCGTGCCCCTGCTGGTCACCGAGTACGGCGTGCGCCTGCGCACCCACTACCTGACCGCCCCGGACGCCCCACCCGCCGTACGGTCCCTGCTGGCCGCCTTCCACGGCGGGCTCGCCGCCGAGGCCTACGCACGGGCCGAGGTCGTCACGTCCGGCAACACGCACGCCCGCCGCTGGCAGGAGCGCTGCGGCGCCGACCGCGAGAAGCTCCGCACGGTCTACCCCGGCATGGACGCCCGGCCCTTCGCCGAGGTCGGAGAATCCCCGGAGTGCGCCGACCCGGACACGCTCGTCTGGGTCGGACGCGTCGAGCCCGCCAAGGACCTGGTCTCGCTGCTGCACGCCTTCGCGGAGGTCCGCAAGCGGCAGCCGAAGACGCGCCTGCGCATCGTCGGAACCCCCGCCGGTTCCGAGGGCACGGCCTACCTCGGCCACTGCCGGACCCTGGCCGCCCAGCTCTTCCCCGACGAGGCCGAGGGGCCGCACGCCGACGGCGACAACCCGGTGTCCTTCGAGGAGATCGGCGGGCCCGAACTCCCGGCCCCCGCCGACGCCTACGCCTCCGGCGCCGTGACCGTCCTCTCCAGCGTCGTCGAGGGCTTCCCGATCAGCCTCGTCGAGGCCATGCTCTGCGGACGCGTGACGGTGTCGACGGATGTCGGCGCGGTCGTGGAGGTCATCGGCGGCACAGGGCTCGTCGTACCGCCGCGCAACCCGCGGGCGCTCGCCGAGGCGTGCGTGGCGCTGCTGCGCGACCCCGACCGCCGTGCGCGTCTGGGTGCCGCTGCCCGCGCCCGTGCCCTCGAACTGTTCACGGTCGAGCAGAACATCGAGGCATTTCACGGCATCTACCTGGAGATCGTCTCGCGGGCGCCGATCCGCCGCGTGGTCCTCGACGAAACAGGGGCGCCGCTGCCCTTCGCGGTTCCCGCCGAGGACCACGTCCCGATCCGCTGGGCCGCCCCGTCGCCCAGCCTCGTCACCCGCGACGGCCCCGGCTGGGCGACGGGCAGACCCGTACGCGCGACCACTCCCGTCCCCGCCCCGGAGGGTGCACGATGACCGGCTTGGGCGAACTGGACCGCCCGGAGACCCCGACGAGCCCGGGGGCGCGGGACGCCCGCTCGGAGCAGGCGCCGAGCCCCGCGGCCACGCCCGAGACGACGCCCGCGGCCACGCCCGCGACCACGCCTGCGTCCGCACCGGAGGTGGCTGCCGACCGCAAGTCGTCCGCCCCGCATCGTGGTGCCGCCGACCCGGTGAAGGCGCTGATGTACCGTCACCGGGAGCTCTGCGAACGCGCGGTGGATCCCCTCGAGATCGCGGCGGGCCTGGAGGCGCACGGCATCACCGACCGGACCGCCGCCCGCTTCCGCCACCGCGACGTCTTCTCCCTCGCGGAGGAGATGTACGCGCGGGTCTCCCGGGACGGTGACGCACCCCCGCCCTCCGCGCCCGCCGCTCCACGGGCACGCGCCGACTGGGCCATGCTGACGCTCCTGCCGGGCACGGTGTGCGCCACCGCCGTGGCCGCCGTGCACCTCACCCACGGCCGGTCGCGCCTGTTCGCGGCGGCGGCCGGCACCCTCGCCGTGGCCCTGGCCCTCCGGGCGGCCCTGCGCCGAGGCCCCCTGAGCAGACCCGACCGCTCAGCCCCCGACAGGGCCACGACCTGGACCGCATGGCTCGTCGCCTACGCCGTCCTGGGCAACGGCCTGCTC
>NZ_NGFN01000271.1 GCF_002148965.1 Streptomyces swartbergensis
GCCTGGGGGCTGGGGCTCGGGGTGAAGGGCGTGACGGCCAGTCCGCTGCCCGGGCCGTCGGGGAATGTCGAATACTTTTTGTGGCTGCGGGCCGGGGCACCGGAACTGGACCCGGCCGATGTCGACCGTGCAGTGGCGGAGGGGCCCCGTTGACCGATAACCGAGCTCGTACTGTTTTCCTGCTCGCCCACACCGGGCGGCCCGCGGCCGTGCGCAGTGCCGAGCTCGTGGTGAAGGGGCTGCTGCGCTCCGGTCTCGGCGTGCGCGTCCTGGAGGCCGAGGCGCGTGACCTGCCGCTGCCGGACGAGGTGGAGCTGGTCAAGGAGGCCACTCCGCAGTGCCTCGACGGGTGCGAGCTGCTCATCGTGCTGGGCGGTGACGGCACACTGCTGCGCGGTGCCGAGTTCGCGCGGGCGTCGGGCGTGCCGATGCTCGGCGTCAACCTCGGGCGCGTCGGGTTCCTCGCCGAGGCCGAGCGGGACGACCTCGACAAGGTCGTCGACCGGGTGGTGAGCAAGGCGTACGAGGTCGAGGAGCGGATGACCGTCGACGTCGTGGTGCACCGCAACGGGGACATCGTGCACACGGACTGGGCGCTGAACGAGGCGGCCGTGCAGAAGGTGTCCGCCGAGCGGATGCTGGAGGTCGTCCTGGAGATCGACGGGCGGCCGGTGACGGGGTTCGGCTGTGACGGGATCGTGTGCGCGACGCCCACGGGGTCGACCGCGTACGCGTTCTCCGCGGGTGGGCCGGTGGTGTGGCCGGAGGTCGAGGCGCTGTTGATGGTGCCGATCTCCGCGCACGCGCTGTTCGCGAAGCCGTTGGTGACATCGCCGGATTCTGTGTTGGCTGTGGAGGTTCTGCCACACATTCCGCCGGGGGTGCTGTGGTGTGACGGGCGGCGGACGGTGGAGTTGCCGCCCGGCGCGAGGGTGGAGGTACGGCGGGGGGCCGTGCCGGTGCGGCTTGCTCGGCTGCACCATGCGTCCTTCACCGACCGGTTGGTGGCCAAGTTCGCGCTGCCTGTATCCGGGTGGCGGGGGGCTCCTCACTAGCGGTTTGTGGGGGGTGGTTTCTCGTCGCAGGCGGGTTCGGGTGGTTTGTGGTTGTTCGCGCAGTTCCCCGCGCCCCTTGAGGCCGGTCCACTCTCGTGGGTGACAAGACCGGGCCAGTCGCAATCCTTGGCTCGGACCTCGTAAGGTCGTGTCCGTGTTGGAGGAGATGCGGATACGGTCGCTCGGCGTGATCGACGACGCTGTCGTCGAGCTGTCGCCCGGGTTCACCGCGGTCACCGGTGAGACGGGTGCGGGCAAGACCATGGTGGTCACCAGCCTCGGGCTGCTGCTGGGCGGGCGCGCGGACCCGGCGCTCGTGCGGATCGGGGCCGGGAAGGCCGTCGTCGAGGGGCGGATCACCGTGGCCGAGGACGCCACGGCCGCCGTACGCGCCGAGGAGGCCGGGGCCGAGCTCGACGACGGGGCGCTGCTGATCAGCCGTACCGTTTCCGCCGAGGGGCGCTCGCGGGCGCACCTGGGCGGGCGCAGTGTGCCCGTGGGAGTGCTCGCCGAGCTCGCCGACGAGCTGGTGGCCGTGCACGGGCAGACCGACCAGCAGGGGCTGCTCAAGCTGTCCCGGCAGCGGCAGGCGCTCGACCGGTACGCGGGCGACGCGGTCGCCGTGCCGCTGGCCAAGTACGGCGAGGCGTACAAGCGGCTGCGGGCCGTCTCCGCCGAGCTCGACGAGATCACCACGCGCGCGCGTGAACGGGCCCAGGAGGCCGACATGCTGCGCTACGGGCTCGACGAGATCGCCGCCGTCGAACCGCGTGCCGGTGAGGACGTGGAGCTGGCCGAGGAGGCCGAGCGGCTCGGGCACGCCGAGGCGCTGGCGTCCGCCGCAGCGGTCGCGCACGCCGCGCTCGCGGGCAATCCGGAGGATCCGGAGGGCGTCGACGCCGGGACGCTCGTCGCGGGCGCGCAGCGGGCGCTGGACGCCGTACGGTCGCACGACCCGGCGCTGGCCGCGCTCGCCGACCGGATCGGGGAGATCGGGATCCTGCTGCGCGACGCGGCCGGGGACCTGGCCGGGTACGCCGACGATCTGGACGCCGATCCGCTGCGGCTGGCGGCCGTCGAGGAGCGGCGGGCCGCGCTGACCGGGCTGACGCGGAAGTACGGCGAGGACGTCGCCGCCGTGCTGGCCTGGGCCGAGCGCAGTGCCGCGCGGCTGACCGAACTCGACGGCGATGACGAGCGGATCGGGGAACTGACCGCCGAGCGGGACGCGCTGCGGGCCGAACTGGGCGGGCTGGCACAGGCGTTGACGGACGCGCGGACGGAGGCCGCCGAGCGGTTCGCCGCGGCGGTGACCGCCGAGCTGGCGTCGCTGGCCATGCCGCACGCGCGTGTGTCCTTCGACATCCGGCAGACCGAGGACCCCGACGGTGTCGAGGTCGGCGGCCGTCCGGTCGCGTACGGGCCCGCGGGTGCCGACGAGGTCGAGCTGCTGCTGGCCCCGCACCCGGGTGCGCCGGCCCGGCCGATCGCCAAGGGCGCGTCCGGTGGTGAGCTGTCCCGCGTGATGCTGGCCGTGGAGGTCGTGTTCGCGGGGACGGATCCCGTGCCGACGTATCTCTTCGACGAGGTCGACGCCGGTGTCGGTGGCAAGGCGGCGGTCGAGATCGGGCGGCGGCTCGCGCGCCTGGCGAAGACCGCGCAGGTCGTGGTCGTGACCCATCTCCCGCAGGTCGCCGCCTTCGCCGACCGGCAGTTGCTGGTCGAGAAGACGAACGACGGGTCGGTCACCCGTTCCGGTGTGAAGGTGCTGGAAGGGGAGGAGCGGGTCCGGGAGCTGTCCCGGATGCTCGCCGGCCAGGAGGACTCGGAGACGGCCCGGGCGCACGCGGAGGAGCTGCTGGCGACGGCTCGGGCGGATCTGTAGGGGAGGGCGGTCGCGCCTGTCGGGCGAAGAGCCGATCTTCACTCGTGTGGGTGACTCGGCCCGGCGCATCCGCCCGATGCCGCGCCCCACCGTCGCGCCGCCGGGCCTCGGGCGTTCCCGGAACCCGCATATGTCCTGGCATCCTTGGCGAGTACGCGTGGGAATCCTGCGCGGTGACCGCCCGACCCGAACCAGGAGCCCGGCCACGTGACCCCCGTGAGCAGCCACTCACCGCATGGCCAGTCGCCGTTGCGCACCGTGCAGGTGCTGGGCGGAGGCAACGCGGCCAGCAGTGCGCATGTGCGCTCCCTGGCCGCGGGGCTCGTCGCGAGGGGCGTGAAAGTCACGGTGTGCGCTCCCTATGAGGCGGATCACGCCTATGACTTCAGCGGGGTCGGGGCCGACCATGTGCATGTGCCGCGCAGCAGTGACCCGGTGTCGGTGGCGGCCCTGCGGGCGGCCTGCGCCGACGCCGATCTGGTGCACGCGCACGGGCTGCACGCCTCGTTCCGCACCGTGCTCGCTCTCAGCGGGCGGCGCGTGCGGACCCCGTTCGTCGTGACGTGGCACGACCGGGCGCATGCCGACGGGGCCCGCGCCCATCTGCTGCGGGTCCTGGAGCGCCGGGTCGTGAAGGCGGCCACCGTGGTGCTGGGGACGACCTCGGTGCTCGTGGACCGGGCGCGGCGGACCGGGGCGCGCGACGCGCGGCTCGCGGCCGTCGCCCTGCCCGGCCCCCGCAGGCCCGCGGAGCCCGACGACCCGGACCGGCTGCGGCCCAAGGTGCGTGCCGAACTCGGCGCCATCGGACGGCCGTTGCTGATGGCCGTCGGCTCCCTGGAGCGGCACCGCGGGTACGACGTGCTGCTGGACGCCGCGCGCGCGTGGCGCCGGCTCGATCCCGTGCCCCTGGTCGTGATCGCGGGCGAGGGGCCGCTGCGGGGCGAACTCCAGGAGCGGATCGAGGGCGAGGGGCTGCCCGTCCGGCTCATCGGGCGGCGCGACGACATCACCGACCTGCTCGCCGCCGCCGACCTCGCCCTGCTGCCGAGCCGATGGGAGGAGGCGCGCTCCGTCCTCGCCCAGGAGGCCCTTCACGCGCGCGTACCGCTCGTCGCGACCGACGTCGGCGGCATCCCCGAACTCGTCGGCGACGCGGCCGAACTCGTCCCGCACGGGGACGCCGAGGCGCTCGCCGGCACCGTCGTACGCCTGCTCGGCGACCCCGAGCGGCGGGAGCTGCTGAAGGCCAAGGGCGCCCGGCAGGCGGCGACCTGGCCGAGCGAGGACGAGACGGTCGCCCAAGTCCTCAGCGTGTACGACGAGTTGACCCAGCTCCGGCCCCTCGCCTAGAGCGCCCGGGGCCTCAGGGGACGTGCCTGCGGGCCCGCAGGGCCAGGCTCAGGGCCAGTACCGTCTGCGGGTCGTCGAGGTCCGTGCCCAGCAACTCCCCGATGCGTGCCAGGCGGTTGTAGAGGGTCTGCCGGTTGAGGTGGAGGTCCCGGGCCGTCTCCGCCTTGCGTCCCGCGTGGGCGAGGTAGGTCGACAGGGTGGGCAGCAGCGGCGGCCGGGAGCGCCGGTCGTGTTCCAGGAGCGGGCCGAGGGCCCGGTCGACGAAGGCGGCCAGGTCCGGATGGTCGCGCAGCCGCCACACCAGCAGGTCGATGTCCAGGCGCCGGGCGTCGTACCAGGGCCGGCCGGGCAGGCCCTGGGCCGCCGTGGCCGTCTCGGCCGCGTGCCGCAGGCCCGAGGCCGCAGCCGTCCAGCCGCCGGCCACCCCCACGACCACCACGGGCGGCGGCCCGCCCGGCCGCAGCATCCCCGCTCGCTCGACACCGGCCCGCAGCGCCGCCGCGACCCGGTCCGCGACCGTCGCCCGCTCCGGCTCCGAGCGCAGCCCCAGCAGGACCAGCACCCGGCCCTCGACCGGCCGTACCCCGAGCAGCACCGGCACGCCCACCGAGGCCAGTTCCTCGGACACCGCCCGGGCCAGCACGGCCCAGCCTCCGGCCGGTGACAGGGCGTCCCCGAGCCGCATGACGACCGGCAGCAGCGGGCCGTCGCCCGGCCGGAAGCCCAGCACGCGCGCCTGCGCCGGGGCGTCCTGAGCCGTGACCCGGCCCTCGGCGAGGTCCGTGAGGAAGTCGCCGCGCCCGCGCGCCGCCAGCTCCTCCTCCTGCCGCGCCTGCATCAGCACCACGGCCAGGATGCCCGCGGCCCGCTCGGCCGCCATCCGGTGCACGGGCGCCAGGGGGGTCCGCACCGGAAGCAGGACGATGCGGGCGCGGACGCCCCCGCTGCCGGGCCCGCCGCCCGGCACGTCCACCAGGACCGAGCCCGCGAGCGGCGGCTCGTCCTTGTGCTGGCCGCGCAGCCCCTCCCACACCTGGAGCGGGTCCGCGCCCTCGGGGCCGGCCCCGGCCGCGTACAGCAACTGCCCGTCCGCCGTCTCCAGGAAGACGGGGTTGCCGCCGAAGTCGGCCAGGATTCCCAGGACTTGGGGCACCCCGCCGCCGCCCAGCAGGGCCTCCGTGCACCGCCGGTGCACCTCCTCGGCCCGCTGGAGCAGCGCGTAGTGGCCGTTGACGATCTCGGTGTGGATCTCCTCCGTGACCGTGACGAACGGCACCTCGCGGTGCAGCTGGACGAGCGGCAGTCCGGCCGAGCGGGCCGTGTCGACGAGGGAGGCGGGCAGCCGCGTGAAGCGCGGGCCGAGTTCCACGACCAGGGCGGCGATGCCGCGCTCGGCCAGCGTGCGTACGAACGCCCGCTGTTCGGCCGGGCGGGTGCCGAGGCCGTAGCCCGTGGTCAGCAGCAGCTCGCCGCCCTTGAGCAGCGAGGCGATATGCGGCACCTCACCGGCGTGCACCCAGCGCACGGTCCGCCCGAGCCGGTCGGCGCCCGCCAGCACCTCGGGCAGCCCGCTGCGCAGACCCGGCAGCTCCAGTGCCCGCTGCACGGTGATCCCGGCGCCCTGGGTGTCGTAGCCGCTGTCCGTCCCGGTGTCCATGTGGCGGACGCTACCCGCGCGGGTGGCTCCCGGACATCTCACGGACGACGGAGCCCGGGATTGCGGTGGAGACAACCGGGTACGGGCGCGGTCATGGACATCAGCGTGGTCGCGGTGGGGCGGGAGGACGACAGTCCGGTCGAGGAGCCGTTGCGGGTGGCGATGCTCGCCGACCGGCTCGGGTACCGGGAGGTGTGGGCGGGCGAGGGACCGACGTGGGACTCGTTCGTCCTGGCGACGGCGATCGGCGCGGCCACCGAGCGGGCGACGCTGACGGCCGGGCCCGTGCCGGTGTCGGTGCGCGACCCGCTCACCATCGTCCGGGGCGCCGCGTCCACCGCGGCCGTCACCGGCCGGCCGGTCGGCGTGGCCCTGGGCACGTCCAGCAAGCGGGTCGTCGAGGGCGTGCACGGCCGGCCGCGGACCCGGCCCGCCGCCGCCCTCGCGGAGTCGGCGGCGGCCGTGCGCGCGCTGATGCACGGCGCGCCGGGCGAGCCGATCGTCCCCGGCAGCGGCTTCCCGCGCCGGCTGCCGCCGCCCGGAGGTGAGGTCACCGTCGCGGCGTTCGGTGAGCGCGCGATCGCCACGGCGGTGGAGCACGCCGACCGGATGCTGCTCGACATGGTCTCCCCCGAGCAGGTCCGGACACTGCGGGCCCGGATGCTCGCCGCCGCCGAGCGGGCCGGGCGTACGCCGCCGCGGCTGGCCGCCTGGCTGCCCGCCGCCGTGGACCCGGAGCCGGAGACGCTCACACAGGTCCTGCGCAGCGTCGCCGGCTATCTCACCGTGCCGGGCTACAGCGACATGTTCGTCGAGGCGGGGCTCGCCGCGGTCGTCGAACTGGCCGCCAAGGGAGCCGACCCGGACACCCTGCTGCGGGCCCTGCCGCCCGAGGCGGCGAACACGGTCGCCCTCGTCGGCGACGCCGGCACTGTCCGCGCCCGCATCGACGCCTACGCCGAGGCCGGCCTCGACGAGATCGCGCTGGTCCCGGCCACGGCGGGCGACCCGGCGGGGGAGCGGACGCTCATGGCCCTCAGGCCGGAGTGACACCCCCGAGGGCCGCCTCGCTCAGCCCCCGTACGCTCCCGAAGCCGTCAGACGCAGCGCCGTGTCGATGAGCGGCACGTGGCTGAACGCCTGGGGGAAGTTGCCGACCTGGCGCTGGAGGTGCGGGTCCCACTCCTCCGCCAGCAGGCCGAGGTCGTTGCGCAGTGACAGCAGCTTCTCGAACAGCCTGCGGGCCTCGTCCACGCGGCCGATCATGGCCAGGTCGTCGGCCATCCAGAACGAGCAGGCGAGGAACGCGCCCTCGTCGCCGGGCAGGCCGTCGACGCCCTCGTTGTCGCCCTGCGTCGGGTAGCGCAGGATGAAGCCGTCCGGCGTGGACAGCTCCCGCTGGATCGCCTCGATGGTGCCGATCACGCGCTTGTCGTCCGGCGGCAGGAAGCCCATCTGCGGGATCAGCAGCAGCGACGCGTCCAGCTCCTTCGAGCCGTACGACTGCGTGAAGGTGTTGCGTTCCTTGTCGTAGCCCTTCTCGCACACGTCCCGGTGGATGTCGTCGCGCAGTTCCTTCCACCGCTCCAGCGGGCCGTCGGCGTCACCGGACTCGATCAGCTTGATCGTGCGGTCGACGGCGACCCAGGCCATCACCTTGGAGTGCACGAAGTGGCGGCGCGGGCCGCGCACCTCCCAGATGCCCTCGTCCGGGTCCTGCCAGTGGTCCTCCAGGTAGCGGATCAGCTTCAGCTGGAGCAGCGAGGCGTAGTCGTTGCGCGCGAGGCCCGTCATGTGGGCCAGGTGCAGGGCTTCGGTGACCTCGCCGTAGACGTCCAGCTGGAGCTGGTGCGCGGCGCCGTTGCCGACCCGGACCGGGCCGGAGTTCTCGTAGCCAGGCAGCCAGTCCAGCTCCGCCTCGCCGAGCTCGCGCTCGCCGGCGATGCCGTACATGATCTGGAGGTTCTCCGGGTCGCCGGCCACGGCCCGCAGCAGCCACTCGCGCCAGGCGCGGGCCTCCTCGCGGTAGCCGGTGCGCAGCAGCGAGGACAGGGTGATCGCCGCGTCGCGCAGCCACGTGTAGCGGTAGTCCCAGTTGCGGACGCCACCGATGTCCTCCGGCAGGGAGGTGGTCGGCGCGGCGACGATGCCGCCGGTCGGGGCGTACGTCAGGGCCTTCAGCGTGATCAGCGAGCGGACGACGGCCTCCCGGTAGGGGCCGTGGTACGTGCAGTGGTCGACCCACTCGCGCCAGAAGTCCTCCGTCGCCTCCAGCGACTGCTCGGGCTCGGGCAGCGGCGGCGGCTCCTTGTGCGAGGGCTGCCAGGAGATCGTGAAAGCGATCCGGTCACCCGGCGCCACCGTGAAGTCCGCGTAGGTCGTCAGCGACTTGCCGTACGTCTCGGCGGATGTGTCGAACCACACGGAGTCCGGGCCCGCGACGGCGACCGTGCGCCCCTCGTGCTTGTGCACCCACGGCACCACCCGGCCGTAGGAGAACCGCATCCGCAGCGCCGAGCGCATCGGCACGCGGCCCGAGACGCCCTCCACGATCCGGATCAGCTGCGGGGCGCCGTCACGCGGGGGCATGAAATCGGTCACCCGGACCGTGCCCCGCTGGGTGTCCCACTCGGACTCCAGGATCAGCGAGTCACCGCGGTAGCTGCGCCGGGCCGCGGTGGGCGGCTGCTGGTCGGAGGCGTGCGCGGGCCCGAGCCGCCAGAAGCCGTGCTCCTCGTTGCCCAGCAGGCCGGCGAAGATGGCGTGCGAGTCGAAGCGGGGCAGGCACAGCCAGTCCACCGTGCCGTCCCGGCAGACCAGGGCAGCGGTCTGCATGTCTCCGATGAGTGCGTAGTCTTCGATGCGCCCGGCCACGTGCAACTCCAGTCGAACGGCCACGTCACCCCGCAAGGGGGCTGTCGCTAGTGCGGTCAAGGGGGTTTTTCAGCAAGTCTTGCAATGCGTCGTTGAGCGATGAAGCAAAACAGGTCACTCAGCCGTGATGCAAAGCGCCAATTGTTGCTCAACGAACTGACGAGCTCACGTTGTTCCGGTACTTACGGGCGGTGGGTGGTGCCGTTGGGCCGGCGGGCTCGGCAGTGAGTGTCCGAGCAGGATACGACGCACGCCGATGTTCCGGGTGCCCGTCCAGGCAAGGCGAGTACGCCGAACGAGTGAGCAACGGGTGAGAGACCGGTGAGGGCGACCGTCTCCGTGTCGGCGCGTGCGCGGAGCGTGGCCGGAAGCCATCGCCCCGCGGCGCTGATACGCTGGTAGCCCGTGGACCGGTGGGCAGCAAACCCCCGAACCGCAGCGACGGCGAACCCCCCGGAAACCTCCGGCAGACAGCCGTACCGCACCCCCAGACCGCGACCACGGGAGCCCCGTCTTGGCCATGCCGCCCGCCGCATTTCGTAATTCGACGACCAAGCACATCTTCGTCACCGGGGGTGTCGCCTCCTCGCTCGGCAAGGGCCTGACGGCCTCCAGCCTCGGCATGCTGCTCAAGGCCCGCGGTCTGCGCGTCGTGATGCAGAAGCTCGACCCGTACCTCAACGTCGACCCGGGCACGATGAACCCCTTCCAGCACGGTGAGGTGTTCGTCACCAACGACGGCGCCGAGACCGACCTGGACATCGGCCACTACGAGCGCTTCCTCGACCGCGACCTGGACGGCTCCGCCAACGTCACCACCGGCCAGATCTACTCCACGGTGATCGCCAAGGAGCGCCGCGGCGAGTACCTGGGCGACACCGTGCAGGTCATCCCGCACATCACGAACGAGATCAAGCACCGCATCCGCCGCATGGCGACGGACGAGGTCGACGTCGTGATCACGGAGGTCGGCGGCACGGTCGGCGACATCGAGTCGCTGCCGTTCCTGGAGACCGTCCGCCAGGTCCGGCACGAGGTCGGCCGTGACAACGTCTTCGTCGTCCATATCTCGCTCCTGCCGTACATCGGCCCCTCGGGTGAGCTGAAGACGAAGCCCACCCAGCACTCGGTTGCGGCCCTGCGCAACATCGGTATCCAGCCGGACGCGATCGTGCTGCGCTGCGACCGCGAGGTCCCGACCGCGATCAAGCGGAAGATCTCGCTGATGTGCGACGTCGACGAGGCCGCCGTCGTCGCCTGCCCCGACGCCCGCTCGATCTACGACATCCCGAAGACCGTGCACGGCGAGGGCCTGGACGCCTACGTCGTCCGCAAGCTGGACCTGCCGTTCCGTGACGTGGACTGGACGACCTGGGACGACCTGCTCGACCGCGTCCACAACCCCGACCACGAGATCACCCTCGCCCTGGTCGGCAAGTACATCGACCTGCCCGACGCCTACCTGTCGGTCACCGAGGCGCTGCGCGCCGGCGGCTTCGCCAACCGCGCCCGCGTCAAGATCAAGTGGGTCACCTCCGACGACTGCAAGACCCCGGCGGGCGCGGCCCAGCAGCTCGGCGACGTCGACGGCATCTGCATCCCCGGCGGCTTCGGCGACCGCGGTGTGCTCGGCAAGGTCGGCGCGATCAAGTACGCCCGCGAGAACAAGATCCCGCTGCTCGGCCTCTGCCTCGGCCTGCAGTGCATCGTGATCGAGGCCGCGCGCAACCTGGCCGACATCGGCGACGCCAACTCCACCGAGTTCGACCCGGCCACCGCCCACCCGGTCATCTCCACGATGGCCGAGCAGCTCGACATCGTCGCCGGTGAGGGCGACATGGGCGGCACCATGCGGCTCGGCATGTACCCGGCGAAGCTGGCCGAGGGCTCGATCGTGCGCGAGGTGTACGACGGCAAGGAGTACGTCGAGGAGCGCCACCGGCACCGCTACGAGGTGAACAACGCCTACCGCGCCGAGCTGGAGAAGCGGGCGGGCATCCTGTTCTCCGGCACCTCCCCGGACGGCAAACTCGTCGAGTACGTCGAGTACCCGCGCGAGGTCCACCCGTACCTGGTCGCCACCCAGGCACACCCGGAGCTGCGCTCGCGCCCCACGCGCCCGCACCCGCTGTTCGCCGGGCTCGTCAAGGCCGCGGTCGAACGGAAGACTTCGAAGTAACACACCAGTTGTACGGTGGCCGGGGTGCATCCCTTCAAAGGGTGTGCACCCCGGTTTTCGTTTCGGCACGTCGGGCCCGGCACGCGGAGTCGTGCCGGGCACGTGGAAGGACAGGCATGACGATCAAGGACACCCCGGAGGAATGGGAGATCCGGGCGACGGACACCCCCTTCGTGGGCAACAAGACCTCCGTCCGCACCGACGACGTGGTCATGCCCGACGGCACCGTGGTCGGCCGTGACTACCAGGTCCACCCCGGCTCCGTGGCCGTCCTCGCCCTCGACGAGGCCGACCGCGTCCTGGTCCTGCGCCAGTACCGCCACCCCGTGCGCCACAAGCTGTGGGAGATCCCGGCCGGTCTGCTCGACGTCCC
This sequence comes from Streptomyces swartbergensis, assembly GCF_002148965.1. GTDB lineage: Bacteria > Actinomycetota > Actinomycetes > Streptomycetales > Streptomycetaceae > Streptomyces > Streptomyces swartbergensis. The sequence continues at coordinate 11,377 of NZ_NGFN01000271.1, forward strand.
CGGCGAGAACCCGCTGCACGCCGCGCAGCGCGAGCTGTACGAGGAGGCGCACGTCAAGGCCGAGGACTGGCGGGTGCTGACCGACGTCTACACCACCCCCGGCGGCTGCGACGAGGCCGTCCGGATCTTCCTCGCCCGCGGTCTGTCCGAGGCCGAGGGCGAGCGCTTCGCGGTCGCGGAGGAAGAGGCCGACATGGAGCTCGACCGGGTGCCGGTCGAGGACCTCGTCCGCGGCGTGCTGGCCGGGGAACTGCACAACAACTGCCTCGTCGTGGGCGTCCTCTCCCTGGTCGCCGCACGCGCCGGCGACGGCCTGGACGCACTGCGCCCGGCCCAGGCGCCGTGGCCGGCGCGACCGTTCGAGGCGTGAACCCTCCGGGGGTGGGCCGGGT
>NZ_NGFN01000272.1 GCF_002148965.1 Streptomyces swartbergensis
CTCTACCTGGTCACCACCGCCGAGGGCATGCCCGTCACCTGGTGCCTGGCCAACCCCAAACTCGGGGAACGGGAGGTGATGGCCGCACAGCTGGAACGCGACCACCACCTGATCCGGGCCGGGCAGGTGATCCTGGCCGACAAGGGCTTCGCCGGCCGGGAGTTCGAAGCCTTCGTCACCGACCGGCTCGGCGCCCACCTGGTGCGACCGGACCGCAAGAACGAACCGGCCCGCTTCGGCAAGATCGCCCGTGTCCGCCAGTGGATCGAGGCCGTCATCGACACCCTCAAGGGCCAGCTCAGCCTGGAACAGCACGGCGGCAGAACCCCAGCCGGAGTCTTCGCCCGCACCGCCCAACGCCTACTGGCCCTGGCCACCGCGATCTGGCACAACTGGCACACCGGAACAACGGTCAAGCGCTCGCTGATCGCGTACGACCACTGAAGACATCGGACTCATTCATCTAGCGGGCTTCCGGTCCGGTCGAACGCCGGGCCGGACCCCTCAGCGCCGGGCGCGGCGCGGCGTCAGGAGCCCGGCGTCCCGGGCCTGGCCGATCAGCCTGAGGCACTTGCGGCGGCTGTGTCCGGTCGCGCACATGACGGCGAGGACGGGATCGGCACCGTCCTGCTGGGCCGCGCGGTACTCCTGCGCCACCAGCCACCGCCCCTCCGCGCCGCGCGGCCAGGCCGGCCGGGCGCGCCGCCCCTGGCCTCCGCCGGCTTCCGGAGCCGTCCCGGCACCGGCGCAGCACGCCTCGGCCAGCGAGTCCTCGATCCAGTCGGCGAGCACCGCCAGGTCGTCGAGGGACAGCGCGGGCTGCGCCCGTACGTCCTCCACGCCGACGCGCCCCCCGGCCACGACGGCCAGTGCCTCGACGTGGGCGCCGTCCGTGAAGGCCAGCTGAACGTCGAACCACCGCGTGGCGTCCTCGTTCTCCCGCACCTCCCACGCGGGCCGCACGGACACCGCGCTGTCCGCCGGAGAGCGATCGGAAAGATTAAGAAAGGATGCTTCCAGCACACACAGAACGTAACCGAATGATCACATTCCCTATAGATCGGACACGCACCCCGAGCGGAGCACAGCACCCTGTCGGCGGAGCCCGGCCGTGCGATGCTGGAGGCATCAGCGCCCTCCTGCGATCCCTCGGGATCCCCGGGTAAGGAGTTCCGCCGTGCTGCGAGTCGCCGTCGTAGGCTCCGGGCCGAGCGGGTGCTACACCGCCCAGAGCCTCGTCCAGCAGGACCCCGAGGTGCGCGTCGACGTCCTGGACCGGCTGCCGTGCCCCTACGGCCTGGTCCGCTACGGCGTGGCTCCGGACCACGAGAAGATCAAGTCGCTCCAGAACAGCCTGCGCACGATCCTGGAGCACGACCGGGTCCGGTTCCTCGGAGGCGTCCAGGCCGGTCCCGGCGGGGTGCCGGTCGCCCGGCTGCGGGAGCTCTACCACGCGGTGGTGTACTGCGTGGGCGCCGCCACCGACCGGCATCTGGGCATCCCCGGGGAGGACCTGCCGGGCAGTTGGTCGGCGACGCAGTTCGTGTCCTGGTACAGCGCCCACCCGGACGCCGTGGACGCCGGGTTCCTGCGGGACGCCCGGTCGGCCGTGGTGATCGGCGTGGGGAACGTCGCCGTGGACGTCACCCGGATGCTGGCGCGCGGTCTGGCCGAGCTCAGCCCGACCGACATGCCGCAGGCGGCCCTGACGACACTGGCGGCGAGCCGGGTGACCGAGATCCACATGGTGGGCCGGCGCGGCCCGTCCCAGGCCCGCTTCACCACCAAGGAGCTGCGCGAACTGGGCACCCTGCCGGAGACCGACGTCATCGTGGACCCGGCGGAGCTGGCCCTGGACCCCGGGTACGCCGACCCGTCCGCCCTGCCCGCCGCGCAGCGCCGCAACGTGGAGGTGCTGCGCGGCTGGTCCGAGACTCCGCCGAGCGGCGCCCCGCGCCGGATCCGGCTGCGCTTCTTCCTCCGCCCGGCCGAACTGCTCGCCGAGCAGGGCCACGTGGGCGCGGTGCGCTTCGAGCGGACGGCACCGGACGGGCATGGCGGCGTGACGGGCACGGGCCGGTTCGAGGACGTCGAGGCGCAGTTGGTGCTGCGCTCGGTGGGCTATCGCGGAGTGCCGCTGGAAGGGCTGCCGTTCGACCCGGAGAGCGGCACGGTGCCGAACCTGGCCGGGCGCGTCCTGCGCGAGGGCGTCGTCACGCCGGGCGAGTACGTGGCCGGCTGGATCAAGCGGGGCCCGACGGGCGTCATCGGCTCGAACCGCCCCTGCGCGAAGGAGACGGCGATGTCCCTGCTGGAGGACGCGTCCGCCCTCGCGGCCAGGACCGTCCCCGACGACCCGCTCACGGCCCTGCGCGCGGAGGGAGCCGACCCGGTCGAGTGGACGGGCTGGCAGTCGATCGAACAGGCAGAGGCCCTGCTGGGAGCGTCACTCGGCAGGAACGTGGTGAAGCTCCCCGACTGGCAGTCCCTCATGACCGCCGCGCACGGCGACGTGATCTAGCCACCACGGACAGCCTGCCGACCGGCGGCATCGAGAAGGGCGTCCAGCAACCCCGGGAACAGCCCGTCCAGGTCATCCCGCCGCAGCCCGTTCATCTTGGCCGTCCCCCGGTACACCTGCCGAATCACCCCACTCTCCCGCAACACCCGGAAGTGATGCGTGGTCGTGGACTTGGTGACGGGCAGGTCGAAGTGCGAACAGGACAGCTCCCCGCTGGCCGTGGCGAGCTCCCGCACGATCCGCAGCCGCATCGGGTCGGAGAGCGCGTGCAGCACACCCTCCAGCCGGATCTCGTCGCGCACGGGATGCGGCAGGTCGCGACTGCTGACGGCGGGAGAGGTCACGGCGGCTCCACTTCCTTCGGGGATCCCATAGTACGAGAGCTTTCGTAGTTTGACATCTACCGTACTACGATGCCTATCGTACGAGTCGACATCGGCCCCGTGACGAATGGAGTCCGCCGTGACCGCGCTCTTCGAGCCCTGCACCCTGCGCGAAGTGACGATCCCGAACCGCGTGTGGATGCCCCCGATGTGCCAGTACTCGGCCGCACCGGAGGGCCCGGAGACCGGTGTCCCCAACGACTGGCACTTCGCGCACTACGCCGCCCGCGCCACCGGCGGCACGGGCCTGATCATCGTCGAGGCCACCGCGGTGTCCCCGGTGGGACGCATCTCGCCGTACGACCTCGGCATCTGGAACGACACCCAGGTCGAGGCGTTCCGCCGCATCACCCGCTTCCTCGCCTCACAGGGCACGGTGCCCGCGATCCAACTGGCACACGCCGGCCGCAAGGCATCGACGGACCGCCCCTGGAAGGGCGGCGCCCCGGTCGGCCCGGACGCCCACGGCTGGGATTCCGTGGCGCCGAGCCCGATCGCCTTCGACGACCGGCACCCGGTCCCGGCCGAGCTGACCGTCGGCCAGATCAAGGACGTGGTCGGGCAGTTCGCGGCCGCCGCCCGCCGCGCGCTCGCCGCTGGATTCGAGATCGCCGAGATCCACGGCGCCCACGGCTACCTGATCAACGAGTTCCTCTCCCCGCACTCCAACCACCGCACCGACGCCTACGGCGGCTCGTACGAGAACCGCACCCGCTTCGCGCTCGAAGTCGTCGACGCCGTACGGGAGGTGTGGCCGCAGGACAAGCCGCTGTTCTTCCGCGTCTCGGCGACCGAGTGGCTCGACGAGGGCGGCTGGACCGCGGACGACACCGTCCGCTTCGCCGCCGACCTGCGCGCCCACGGCGTCGACCTGCTGGACGTCTCCACCGGTGGCAACGCCTCCGGCGTCCGCATCCCCACCGGCCCCGGCTACCAGGTGCCCTTCGCCGCCCGGGTGAAGCAGGAGACGACGCTGCCCGTCGCCGCGGTGGGGCTGATCACCTATGTCGAGCAGGCCGAGAAGATCCTGGCCAACGGCGAGGCCGACGCGGTCCTGCTGGGCCGCGAGCTGCTGCGCAACCCTTCGTGGGCCCGGCTCGCGGCGCGGGAACTCGGCGGTGAGGTGCGGGTGCCGGACCAGTACCACCGGTCGGTCTGAGCCGGCACCCGCGCCCCCAGGCACACCGTCCCCGTCAACCGGTAGCGCACGCCGTCCCGTTGAGCGTGAACCCGGCCGGAGCGGCGCTGTTGCCGCCGTGACCGGCCTGGTAGCCGATGCTCACGCTCGCGCCCGGCGCGATGGTGCCGTTGTAGGACACGTTGGCCGCGGTCACCGACCCGGACGAAGGCGTGTACGTGGCGCCCCAGCCGCCCGTGATCGTCTGCCCGGCGGGGAGCGTGAAGCCGAGCTTCCAGCCGTCGACCGTCGTCGTACCGGTGTTGGTGAGGGTCACGGAGGCGGTCAGGCCGGTGTTCCAGGCGTTCACCGCGGCCGACACCTTGCAGGCGCCGGGCTGGGGAGCCGGGCCCGGCTTGTCGAGGCCGAAGAAGGTGAGCACGCGGGATGCCATGCCGTGGGCGTACAGGTTGTGGCCGACGCCCTGGAGGCTGATCGCTTCCACGGGCGCCTGGTCACCCGTGCCGCCGTAGCGGGTGCGGGTCCAGCCGGACTGGGGTGTGTCGGTGGCGGCCGGCGTCTGGCTCACGCCCTGCACGTTCGTCCACTGTTTGATCTGCTCCCCGAAGTTGGGGTAGCGCAGCACGTCGTCCTCGGTGCCGTGCCAGATCTGCATCCGGGGGCGGGGGCCGCTGTAGCCGGGGTACGCGTTCCGGACCAGGTCACCCCACTCCTTCGGGGTGCGGGTGACCGTGCCGCCCGAACAGGCGCTGTTCCACTCGGAGCCGTCGGTGGTGGCGAAGCAGCCGAACGGGACGCCCGAGAAGGCGGCGCCCGCCGCGAACACGTCAGGGTAGTCGCCGAGCAGGACGTTCGTCATCATCGCGCCGGAGGAGATGCCGGTGGCGAACACCCGCCCGGTGTCGGCGTCGTAGGTGCGGGTCACCCAGTCGATCATCGACTTGATGCCGACCGGGTCGCTGCCGCCGCCGCGGCGCAGCGCCTGGGGCGAGGAGACGTCGAAGCACTTGCTGCTGCGCGTGACGGACGGGTAGAGCACGATGAACCCGTACTGGTCGGCCAGGGTGTCGTACTCGGTGCCGTTGTACATGTCCGGGCCCGAGCCGGTGCACCAGTGCACGGCGACCACCACCGCCGGGTTCGGGGTGACGCTCTCCGGCACGTACAGGTACATCCGCAGGTTGCTGGGGTTCGTACCGAAGTTCGTGACCTCGGTGAGGGTCGCGGTGGGTACGGCCTTCTCGCGGGCGGAATCACGGGCGGAATCACGGTTGCTCTCGCGGGCGGCGGCCGTGGGTGCCGTGAGCACCGTGGCCCCGAGCAACGGCAGCAGCGCGGCGAGGAGCGTGGCGAGGAGTGTGGCGGGCATCGACCGCCGCGGTCTCCTCGTCGTGGGGTGGGGAGTGGCAGGCACGTCCGGGTCCCTTCGGTTGTGAGGCGCGGCTCGCAGGACGTCGTACGGCGGTTCAGCAGGTGGAGTTCGTCTGGGTCAGCAGGGCCGGCCGCCAGGGCAGCCGGTGGTACTCGCCGCCGGCGGCCGGGTCCATCCCCTGGTAGAGGAACCGGAGGCGGCACGGGTCGATCGTGAGGGTCTGGTCGACGCCGGCGCGGATCATCTCGCCGTGGCTGAAGTCCCTGGTCCAGGCGGGTTGTCCGGCCTCGAAGGCGACGTTGGACGAGCCGGCGAAGGGGTTCGCCTCGGTGTCGGCCGGCGGTTTCCACGCGCCGCCCAGGTTGTCGGCGGTCCAGGCCCGGAAGTAGCGCCGCCAGTCGGATCCGGTCGCGAGCGCCTCGACGAGCATGAGGTAGCCGCCGCCGTCGCCGAGCCGGTAGACGTTGCCCGCCTCGAAGAGGTCGAAGCGGTTGGGTTCGGACAGCACGATGGCGGTGTCGCGGAAGCCGTTCGGGAACTCGGCGAGGGTGGTGCGCGAGCGGTACTGGTGCCCGTTGCCGTCCGAGAAGAACAGGTAGCAGTCCGTCCGGTCGCAGATCGTCCAGAAGTCCAGCCAGGCGCCGTCGCCCTTGTTCTCGGTCACGACGGGCGGCTCACTGCCGAAGAAGTTCCGCGGCGCGCTCCAACTGAGCGGGTCCGAGGGGTCCTTGGTCGTGGAGTAGGACGGCGGTCCGGTCTGGTAGACCATGTACCAGGTCTGCTGGGGCGCGAAGTAGAAGACCTGGGGCGCCGCCGCGTACCGGCTGCCGATGTTCGGGTTGGTATCGAGGAACGTCTGCGGAGCCGAGGCGGCCTCGGACCACCGGGCGAAGCTCGTGTATCCGAGGCTCCAGCGCCCGGCGGTGTCGGCGGTCGTGAAGTAGACGTGCCAGCGGCCCTGATACCGGAACACCGTCGGATCCTTGACCGAGAGGATCGGGTGGCCGGCGTCCGTTTTCGGGCCGATCAGCGGGCCGCTCGAGGACCATGTGAACGATCCCGGCACGGAGCCCTCGCGGGCGGGCTGCGGCGTGCCCGCGAGCGCCGGGGCCGGCGCCAGGGCCAGGACACCGACGGCCGACAGCATCAACACCAGCCCGCTGACGAACGTACGCATGCGCGGAGTCCTCATCGACCCGCCCTCTCCTGAAGGGAAGCGTCCGATCGGCATGGTGACATGGACATGGCCCGCATGGAAGCGCTCCCACGCCGCTTCCCGAAACGTCGGCGCTCCGACCAGGTCCGGCCGAATGTGTTCTGCGCGAGGCGTTGACTAGAAAGCGCTTGCCCCCTACGTTCCGTTCAGCAGTGTGACCCGGAAGCGCCTCCGCCAGGGCGCCCGCCGAGACCTGCCAGGCCCAGGGAAGTGCACCCCTGCGGCACGGCAAGACCTTCGGACCGACCACACACAGCGCGCGCGGTGAACAACATGGCGAACGTCATTCATGTACATGACCGATCTGGCACCATGAAGGCACCACGAAGGGACGCACCCCACATGCGTACTCATCCCCCACGTACACGTGTCCGCAGATCCACCCTGGCGCTCGCCGCCGCATCCGCACTGGCGACCGTGACGGTCCTGGCCGTTCCCCAGCCGGCCGGGGCCGCCGAGACCTCGCCGGTCGGGTTCGGCGCGGGGACGACCGGCGGCGGCAGCGCCTCGGCGGTCACCGTCTCCACGCTGAGCGCCTTCAAGTCGGCCGTGACGGGCAATTCGGCCAAGGTCGTCCGGGTCAACGGCCTGATCTCGCTGAGCGGTCAGGTCGACGTCGGGTCCAACACGACCGTTCTGGGCGTGGGTTCCGCGTCCGGGTTCACCGGCGGCGGACTCCGGCTGAAGAAGGTCTCCAACGTCGTCATCCGCAATCTCAACATCAGCAAGCCGGTGGCGCCCGCCGACGGCATCACCGTCGAGGCGTCCAGCAAGGTCTGGATCGACCACAACTCCTTCTCGGCCGACCGCGATCACGACAAGGACCACTACGACGGCCTGCTGGACGTCAACCACGGCGCGGACAACGTCACGGTGTCCTGGAACACCTTCAAGAACCACTTCAAGGGCTCGCTCGTCGGCCACAGCGACAACAACGCGAGCGAGGACACCGGCCGGCTGAAGGTGACGTACCACCACAACCACTTCGCCAACGTGTACTCGCGCATCCCCAGCCTGCGCTTCGGCACCGGGCACTTCTACAACAACTACGTCGAGGGCGCCGACACCGCCTGTCACTCGCGCATGGGCGCCCAGATGCTGGTCGAGAACAACGTCTTCCGCTCGACGAAGGTCGCGGTCACCACGAACCGCAGCAGCGACGTCGACGGATACGCCAACCTGCGCGGCAACGACCTCGGTGGAGCCGCCACCGAGGTCTCGCGGGTCGGCACCTTCACCAGCCCGCCGTACGGCTACACGGCGGAGCCGGCCTCGTCCGTCGTCGCCTCGGTGACGTCGGGTGCGGGCGCCGGAAAGCTCTGACACCCCGTCCGCCCGGACACCCCGTCCGCCCGGACACCCCTTCCGCTCGGACATCCCTCATCCGCTCAGACGACAGAAGGAATCGGGACATGACTTCTGCGACACGTCCGCGCGCCCGCAGGCGCGCTCTGACCGGCGCGCTGGCCACCCTCGGCCTGTCGGTTGGCATGATCATGACCATGAACGCGCCGACGGCGAGCGCCGCCACCTGGCCGACCCCCAACGGCAGCCAGGGCACCTCCTCCACCATCTCCGTGTCCGGCACCAAGGACTACGGGATGAAGCGGTTCTACGGCACCGGAGCCTTGGCCGGAGACGGCCAGGAGGAAGGCCAGGACCCGATCTTCAAGCTCGCCAACGGCGCGGTGCTGAAGAACGTCATCCTCGGCGCCCCCGCGGCCGACGGCATCCACTGCGAGGGCAGCTGCACACTCCAGAACGTCTGGTGGGAGGACGTCGGCGAGGACGCCGCCACCTTCCGCGGCGGCACCGGCGCCACGTACCACGTGATCGGCGGCGGCGCGAAGAAGGCGGCGGACAAGGTCTTCCAGCACAACGGCGGCGGCACGCTGAACATCTCCAACTTCGCCGTCCAGGAGTTCAAGACCCTGTACCGCTCCTGCGGTGACTGCTCCACGCAGTACACCCGCAAGGTCAACCTCAACACCATCGACGTGACCGGGACGGGCACCACGGCGCGGCTCGTCGGCATCAACGTCAACCGCAACGACGTGGCGACGCTGCGCGGCATCACGATCCGCAACGACGCCGGCCGCAAGGTCGTCCCCTGCCAGAAGTACAACAACAACACGGCGGTGGGCACGGGGCCGGACAGCACCAACTGCCTGTACTCCACTTCGGACATCACCTACAGGTAAGCCCCCCACAGTGAAGACGGCCGTACGAAGCGTCCCCGCAGGGCGCTCCGTACGGCCGCTGCGTCATTCCCGGCGCACGCGTGCGCGTACCTCTCCGATCAGCTCCCGCTGGTAGTCGGTGTAGGCGGCGCGCAGCTCGGCTCCCGGCCAGTCGGCGGGCAGGAGGGCGGACGGCAGGACGGGGTCGGCCAGCAGGTGCCGCACGACGGCGGCGAAGGCGGTCAGGCGGCCGGCCGGGCGGGGTGTCCGGGCGATGTGGGCGAGCAGCGCGCGGGCCGTGGCGGACCAGGCGTCCAGCGGCCACAGGCTCCCGGCCAGGTCGCGGGCGGGCCGGTCGGGGCGTGCCGTGTAGTGCTGGGCCACCCGGTCCAGCTCGCCGGGGAGGGCGCGGACCAGGTTGGCAGGGCGGAGCCAGACGCCCTCGCGGAGTTCGGCGAGCCGGAGGGCGGTCAGCCGGGCGCGCAGGTCGGCGCGTTCGGCGGGGCCGCGTCCCGTCGCGGTGATCACGATCATCTCCCAGTCGCCGTCCCACGCGCGCGTGCGCGGGTGCACGGCGTCGTCCTGGCGGCGCTGGCGTTCCAGCAGCCGATCGCTGAGGCGGTAACCGGTGTCCGTGCGCCGCAGATCACCGGCGGCCACCATCCGGCTGAGCGCCGCCCGCAGCGTGGAGCCGCCGACGCCGAAGCCCTCCACGAGCCGCACGAGCTCCCTCACCGGCAGCTCGGGGGGATGCGTCCCGAGCAGCAGGCTCAGCACGACCGACCGCGCGGACAGCGGCCGCAGATCGAGCGCGCCGGGCCGCGCCGGGACGTTCATCGGCATGGTCACGTACTGTACGCGGCGGATTCCCGTGTTGCAGGATTGCTGCGTCCGTAGGCGGAGTGCAACACTCGACGTATGGTCTCGACACTCGACGGACAGCGGGCGTACGGCGGACCCGCCACGCACGACGTCACCAACCAGGCCCCGCCGCTCACCCCGTACGACGCCTCCGAGGACACGGCCCTGCTGGAGGGACTGCGGCGGGAGGGCGCCGGGTGGGCGGAGGAGGACCTGCGGCGGCTCGGCAGGCAGGCCGGCAGCGCCCAGGCGCAGGAGTGGGCCGACCTGGCCAACCGCCACGAGCCGGAGCTGCGGACGCACGACCGGTACGGCAACCGCGTCGACGAGGTCGAGTTCCACCCGAGCTGGCACCACCTGATGCGCACCGCGGTCGCCGAGGGACTGGCCGCGTCGCCCTGGGCGGACGACCGGGCGGGCGCCCATGTCGCGCGGACCGCGGGCGGATTGGTGTGGGGTCATACGGAGGCCGGGCACGGCTGCCCGACGTCAATGACCTACGCGGCCGTCCCGGCGCTGCGCAGGCAGCCGGAGCTGGCGAAGGTCTACGAACCGCTGCTGACGAGCCGGGAGTACGAGCCCGGGCTGCGGGTGCCCACGGAGAAGCGCGGGCTGCTGGCGGGCATGGGGATGACCGAGAAGCAGGGCGGCTCCGACGTCCGGACGAACACCACGACGGCCACGCCCACGTCCGAACCCGGGATGTACACCCTGCGCGGGCACAAGTGGTTCACCTCGGCGCCGATGTGCGACGTGTTCCTGGTGCTGGCGCAGGCCCCGGGCGGGCTCTCGTGCTTCCTGGTGCCGCGCGTGCTGCCCGACGGCACCCGCAACACCTTCCGCATCCAGCGGCTGAAGGACAAGCTGGGCAACCGCTCCAACGCCTCCTCCGAGCCCGAGTTCGACGGGACCGTCGCCTGGCTGGTCGGGCCCGAGGGGCAGGGCGTCAAGACCATCATCGAGATGGTCAACTGCACGCGGCTGGACTGCGTGATGATGTCCGCCGCGCTGATGCGCAAGTCCCTCGTCGAGGCCGGGCACCACGCGCGGCACCGCAGCGCGTTCGGCGCACGGCTGGCGGACCAACCGCTGATGCGCAACGTCCTGGCCGATCTGGCGCTGGAGTCCGAGGCCGCCACGACGCTCACCCTGCGGCTGGCCGGGGCGGCCGACCGGGCGATCCGCGGGGACGCCCAGGAGACGGCGTTCCGCCGGATCGCCACCGCCGTCGGCAAGTACTGGGTGACCAAGCGGGGTCCGGCCTTCACCGCTGAGGCGCTGGAGTGCCTCGGCGGCAACGGCTATGTCGAGGACTCAGGGATGCCCCGGCACTACCGCGAGGCTCCCCTGCTGTCGATCTGGGAGGGGTCGGGGAACGTCAACGCCCTCGACGTGCTGCGGGCGCTGAGCCGCGAACCGGGCACGGCGGAGGCCCTGTTCAGCGAGTTCGCTCGTGCCCAGGGGGCGGACGCGCGGCTGGACGCGGCCGTGGCGCGGCTCAGGAACCGGCTGTCCGGGGCGTCGCAGACGACGGCCCGCCGTCTCGTGGAGGAGATGGCCCTGACGCTCCAGGCCTCCCTCCTCGTCCGGTACGCCCCGCCGGCGGTCGCCGACGCGTTCTGCGCGACCCGGCTCGGGGGCGACTGGGGATACGCGTTCGGGACGCTGCCGGAGGGTGCGGACCTCGACACGATCATGGAGCGCGCGCTGCCCGACGGGAACTGAGCGCCCCCCACCGGCGGCGACCGGGCCACTGTCGGCCAACGGGCACACACTTCGCAGACAGTCACCTCCCGATTCCGCTTCGTTGTCAGTGCCGTGGTGCAGACTCGCCGTCAGTTGGCACTTCGCCTGGGGAGGACAACGTGTTCAGGGGGATCGACGAGGTCGACTGGGCCTCGCTGCGGCATGCCTACGGCAGTGCGGAGGACGTGCCCGGACTGCTCCGGGGACTGGCCTCCGCCGACCCGGCCGAGCAGGAGACCGCGCTCGACCGGATGTACGGCGCCGTGCACCACCAGGGAGGCGTGTACGACTCGACGCTCGCCTGTGTTCCGTTTCTCCTCGCGCTCGCCGTCAGGGAGGAGGTGCGGGAC
>NZ_NGFN01000273.1 GCF_002148965.1 Streptomyces swartbergensis
GTTCCGTACAGCCCCCCGCCTACCACCGTCCGCCACGCGCGGCGGACGTACGGTCCCGCGGCGATGCGTCACTGCGTCCGGGGCGCCAGGGCCCCGATCACCCGCTCGACGTCGTCCCGCCACGCACACAACTCCCCTTGCGTGGGAGCCAGCTCGTACCCGTGGTAGTGGCAGGCCCGGCTGAGGCCGGCCCAGGTCGCCGACCAACGGCGGGCCGTGTCGGGGTCGGCGTAGGACTCCAGGCACAGGGCCTGGGCGTGCGGCGGGCAGCGGGCCAGCTGCGGTTTGCGGGTCTGCCAGTAGCGGCGCAGGGCCTCTTCGAGCGCGTGGCGCAGGAGGAGTGCCACGGCGCGTGGCCAGACGCCGGTGGTTGAGGCGGTGGCCGTGCCGAGCAGCTGGTCGGCGCCCGCGAGCAGTTCCTCGGGGGTCGAGGTGGGCGGCGGCGGAGGCGGGAGAGCAGCGGGGAGCCGGGGTGGGCGCGCGGACGGGACGGGTGTCGCCGGGCGGATCGTGGTCACAGGGATCGCACCGCCTTCGCGAGGTCCGCGGTGCGGCGGATGATCTCCTCCGCGTCGTCGACGGGCACGGCTTCGTGGGCGCCCTTGTTGCACCACCGGAGGTGGTCGGTGGCCTGCTGGCCGTAGGCTCGGGTGAGGTCGGTCATGGTCTCGGCCACCCGGTCGGTCTCCCCGTAGAGGGCGAGGGAGGCCAGTTCGGTGAGCTTGTGGGCCTTGGCGATGCGCTGCTCGATCTCGGCGTGCGGCAGGCCCGTGCCGAGGAGCCGGCGCCGGGCCGGTTCGAGGAGGGCGGCCTCCAGGGCGGTGCGGCACAGGCCGGGCAGGACCCGGGCGGCGACGTCGCCGGGCAGGTCTCGGGTCCTGGCGAGCGCCTTCGCGTCGTGCAGGGCCTGCTTGACGGGGTCGTCGCCGGAGCGGACCCGTACGGCGGAGCGCTCGCGGCGGTCGACGGTGAGGACGGTGGCGGGCAGCCGCAGGTACTTCAGGGCCTGCGGTAGGCGGGTGTCGTGGGTGAAGACGACGACCTGGCGGTGCTCGGAGAGGAGGGCGAGGACGCGGGCGAGGCCGTCCACCTTGGCGGGGTCCATGGACTGCACCGGGTCGTCGATGACGAGGAACCGGAAGGGGTTCTCCGGCAGGAAGGTCCGCGGGAGGAAGAGAGACAGAGCGAGGGAGTGCAGTTCCCCTTGGCTCATCACGCCGAGCGCGGGGGCGTCGATGTCGTCGACGGTCACGTCGAGGGCGACCTTGCGCTGGGTTGCGGAGCCGCTCAGGCGGACCGGGCCGAGGGCGACATTGCTCTGCTGGCGCAGGTTGGACCAGATGCGCTGGGCGTCCTCGGCGATGGGCCGCATCCGGTCGGCGCGGATCTCGTCGTGGGTGGCCTTGAGCCATTTCTGGGCAGCCTTGACGCGGGCCAGGTGTGGGGCCGCCTGCTCGGCCGCGTGGGCCTTGTCGAGCCAGGCGGCGAGCGTCCGCGCGGCGTCACGCCAGGTGTCATCCTGGTCGGCGAGGCGCCCCGCGGCCTCTTGGCGGGTGACCCGTGCGGCGTCGGCGGCGGTCCGTGCGGCGTTCTCGGAGGCGGACGCCAGTACGGCCGGATCGGAGACCGTGCGGCACCTCAGCCAGTCGTCCCAGGCGGCGGCGATCTCGGACGGCAGCCAGTCGGGAGGCGGGACGGCCAGATCGCGGACGGCCTGCGCGGCCGCGTCGAGTTCCCCGCGGGCGGTGAGGACCTGCTCGGCCTCGGCGCGCAGCCGGCGTTCCTGCTCGGCGGCGTCCCGTGCCCATTCCTCGTCGATACGGGCCGCACCGCCGCACACCGGGCAGGTGTCGAGGGCGGGGTGGGCGCGGTGGTGGGCGAGCGCGCGGGCGAGGAGTTCGGCGCGGCGCAGCGCGTCCTCGGCTGACGTGCCCCGCAGGTCCTCGGCGGAGGCGATGGCTTCGCGCAGCCGGGTCACGGCCGTGGCGACCGCCTCGGTGTCGGGTCCGGTCAGGGTGGAGCGGCGGCGCAGGTCGAACAGGAGGGACTCGTCCGCCACGCCGGTCCCGGCGGCCAGTTCGGCCGCTCGCGCGAGGTCCGGGCGCCGACCGCTCAGTGCGGTGTGGGCGGCCGTGGCACGGGGGTCTTCGGTGCTGTCCAGGAGAGCGAGCAGGGCGGGCAGTTCGGCCTTGGCCGCCTTGGCGGGCGCCTCGTACTCGCGGGCCAGCTCGCGCAACCGCTTGTCGGCGGCGGCGAGTTGCTCCAGCCCGAGGATGGAGGCGACGGCGTCGTACATCTCGCTGGGCCTGCCACCGATCACCTGGCCGAGCTCGGAATACGACAGGAAGGGGCGGTAGGTCGCCAAGTCCTCCTGCCAGCCGAGGTCCGGAAGGGGAACAGGGTCATGGCCGGGCCGGTCGAGTTCGGCGGTGCAGTCGGCGACGTCGTCCCCGTGCCAGGTGCGCAGCACGGTGGCCGGCTCGGGGTCGCCGTCGATGCGCAACTCCACGGCGACCTGTGGTACCTGGCCGTGGTGGAGGTTGCGCCAGCTCTTGCGCCAGATGTCGCTGCGGCCGCGCCAGCGGGCGTTGTCGCCGGTCAGCGCGATCTCGACGGCTTCCGCGAAGCTCGACTTGCCGGAGCCGTTGCGGCCGGTGACCAGGGTGAGTCCCGGACCGGGGGTCAGGGGGAGGCGTGTGGTCCGGCCGATGCCGCGGAAGCCGCTGACCGTGACGGACTGCAGGTAGGCGCCCGGCATGCGGCCGCGTACCGAGGCCTCGTCCTTGACGGCGGTGAGCAGGACGGCCCGGGTCTCCTCGTCGAGGTCCGAGTCGGCGAGCCGTCCGTCGATGAGGTGGGCGAGGGTGCCGACGGGTGGATCGTGGGCGGGCGGCCCCGTGGGAGACGCGTCCGGTGCGGGATCGGCGGATACGGACATGACGGGACTCCCGTGGAGGCGACGACGGCGAAGCGAGTGGCCGGGCAGGCCGGCGGCGACTGAGCGGCAGGGGACACACGGGTGCGGCGGAGTGACACGCGGACCGTGAGCCGTGCGCTGTCGATGACCATAGTCCACACAAGCCCAATCATGGAACTCTTTGGAACTTCATGGAGCACTTTGGTGTCAGATCGAGGCGCGATGCCCCCGGCCCGCACTCACAGTCGCCACTCCTCGGCGAGCATGCCCAGCAGCTCCTCCTGCCTGGCCTTGAGCGACTCGGGGGTCCACTCGGCATGCTGGAGCACCTGGCTGGTCAGCGCGAAGGGGACCACTCCCCCGCGTCCGGTGAAGTACTTGGCCCTCTTGGCGGCGAAGTCGTAGTTCTGGGCCGCCGAGTTCTTGGCGCGGTTCAGTAGAACCAGGTTTCCCAAGCGGTGCGTCCACTGAGCGCGCTGCTCCTCATCGAACAGCTCGACCCACTGCGAGTCGTCATTCGGGCTCTGGGGCAGAACATGCTCCACGGTGATGAGCGGGTGGTCGTACGTCACCCCCTGCCCCCGGGCCAGCAGCTCGTCGAGGCGCAGCAGAACGTACTTGCGGATCCTGCGGACGAGATAGAGATCGCCGTCGAGCAAGGCAAGAGTGTCCGCCTTCTCGTCGTCCCTCAGTTCAAGGGCCGGGGAGTCGAGGCCCTGACCTTCGTCGAGCTGCCGGAGCAGCTCGGCATAGCGTGTGACGCGGGGGGTCGTGTAGACACGTCGGATGAACATGCTCGCCGACAGGCGCTCCAAAGCGCGCATGAACGCGTCGAGCCATGCCGGGTCGTTCTCATGGTGGCGCAGCGCCCAGAGAGCGGCCGGTCGCCAGTCGTAGTTGTCGATCTGATGGAGCCTCCTGAACCAGGCGTTGACCGCCTCCGCGCCCGAAGCCGACTCATAACGAGCCTCCTTGATCTGAGCGTAGGCCTCGGCATATGGCCTGACGACGTCACGGACGAACGCCTCGGCCCTGTCGGGGAGGTAGTGGCTGAGTACCTGCCCCGGGAACTCCTTGAGCAGCTCCTGCTCCGCTCGCTTCTTGGCGAAGATCAACCGCAGATGGAGGAAGAGTTCCGCGAAGTCGTCGCGCCCCAGCATCTCCTCTGCGTCCTCCCAGGTGGTGGCGCACGCCTCGGACGCCTCCGCGTCGAGGTCACCGATGATCTGCGACTTGAAGATGTCGGTGGGCGACAGGTCCAGGCCGCGGGAGTTCATGACGCTGAAGATCCGATGGGCGCTGTCGAGGTCGGGAGTACTGACGACGACCAGGAACGTCCGCTCGGCAAGCATCTGTGCCAGTTCCAGCCGGCGCTCCTCGGTCAACGTGATGAGGCTGCGGTGCAGGACCGTCGCGTTGCGGAGGATGGCCTTCTGTGCGTCGGTCCGCAGCGTGTCCTCCTTGAGCGCCAGCAGCGTGTCCACCGCGCCCTTCGTCTGCACGTATTTCTCGAAGAAGTCCGCGTCGCGGTATCGCAGGGTGAGCCGTGGCCTCGGGGCGAGGCCACGGATCTTGGCGCCGGGCTCCATCACCAGCCGGTCGAGATCACCCCGCAGTTCCGCGTCCTCGGTGAGGTCACGCAGGACCGACAGGAGGATGGTGAGGGTGGTGAGCCGCTGCTGGCCGTCGATGACGTCCGCCTGCGGCGCTCCGCCGTCCTTGACGAGTACGACGGATCCGAGGAAGTACGGCTCGTCCGTACCGCGGTCCAAAGCCTCCTGCAGGTCGATCAACAGCTGGGACGCCTGCTCCTCCTGCCAGGCGTACGGTCGCTGGTAGTCGGGGATCTGGAAGTCGTAGTCGCTGCTGAACACCTTGTGCAGGGGCATCTCGTGCGCCTCGAGTTTTTGCATGCTCAGATGATGACGGAAGAAGGGACTCAATCGTCCCAACTTGCCCTTTCACAGCGGCCCTTACGAAGAGGTCAGCTGCCCCGGGTGGCCGAGGTGGCAGACGAGTCGGGCTGTACGCCGGGGAGTGCCCTGCTCAGGGAGCGATCGCGAGCGACCAGTTCAAAGGCCTCGCCCGGCACCTCCGCTCCAAGGCCTCTTTCAGCAATGCCAGAGGGACGTTCGAGGCACTTTTCGCCGCACGAGGCGACGAGCCACCAGATCAAGCCACTTCGGACTCTTCCGCATTGCGCCTGCAACGCGAGGTACGGAAGGATGTTCGACGGACTGTGAGTCACACGTGACGTGTGAGTACGCTGCAGTGATCGCACAAGGCCACTGCGCAACATGCCTACGGGGGTGGGTTGATGAAGTTCGACATGGGGTCGACGACCCTGTCGGAGCTCGGGAAGAGCACCGTCGGCTCGAGTGAGGATCTGGGCACGCTGATCACGTGGCTGATCCAGTCGGCGGAGCCGTTGGAGGGGAAGTTCAACGGGGCGGGCAAGGCCGCGTTCGACAGGTTCAAGCTGCATGCTGACGAGATCACGGATGCGCTGAACAGTTCGCTGGGCGCGATCCTGGGCGGTCAGTCCGGCATGGACACCGCGTTCGGGACCGGTGACGTGGAGTTGGAAGACAACGCCCACCAGAACATGGGTGCCGCCAACTTCGACGCGGCCCGCTTCGGCGCACGGTAACCACGGAAGCGCGCAGGCGCCCCTCGGCCGTAGCCACCTTCACCGTCACCGTTTTCAAGGGGGAATCCGACCATGGGTCAGAACCAGGACCGCCGTTCGTACGACACCGGCGCTTCCAGCGAGGTCCAGATCAGCCTGCACGCCGTCATCGGGCAGCTGGAGCGGGTACTGAGCGACCGCGACCGCGCGGTGAAGGCCGCGATGGCCGACTTCACCGCGGACGGCGTCGCCGATGAGTACCACGGCAAGGAGAACCGCTGGCACCGCGCCGCCAGCGAGGTCCGCGAGATCATCCGGCTGGTCCGCACGACTATGGAGCAGAACGACGGGACCGCGCAGACGACCCTGGCCAAGGCACGGGCGGCCGTCGACAACATCGGCTGACGCCGGGACGCGCAGCGGTAGCGGTAACAGGGAGAGGGAAGCGGGGGCTGACGCATGCCGGCGTGGGACATCTCTCCGTCCGGGGTCCAAAGTGTGGTCTCGAACGTGAGTGACGTCATGAAGGTCCTGGACGAGATCGTCCAGGCGTACTCGGGTGACGTGCAGGGTGCGGCCACCTCGGCCGGGACGCTCGCTCCGGGTGGGGCGGGCGGAGAGCACAAGGGGCAGACCGGGTTGGTGGCCGCCGCCCTCGCGGAGTTCATGGAAGGAACCGCGGACGAGCTGAAGTTCATCGGCGTGCGTGTCGGCAAGTCGGTCAACGGCGCGGTGGAGGCCACGGTGGCGTACCGGGACGGGGACCTGGAGATGGCCGCGGAAGTGCAGCGGCGTGCGGCCGGACTGGTCAGGCCCGACATGCCGGACGGCTGGAAGGCCGGCCGCCTGTGATCAAGCCGGAGTCCATCCCGCTGTTCACCGGCGATCTCGCCCAGCTGGAACAGCACATCGACGCCCTGCGGGACGAGGCGGACGGCATCCGCCAGGCCGGTGGGGAGGCCCATCGCCAGTTCCAGGGACTGTCGGCCTTCTACCAGGCGCCGGAGGCGGAGGATCTGTTCGCCTCCACGACGCCGGTACGCGACGCCGCCGACCAGTTCGGGGACAAGGTCTCCACGGTGGCCGACGCGCTGCGGACCTACGCGGCCGAAGTCGCGCCGATCGCCAAGCGGTTGGAGCAGTTACAGAGCCAGGCAACCACCTTTGTGGCAGGGCTGAAGACCAGCAGCGGGGAGTTCGACGAGAACTGGACCGACGACGCGGACAAGGTTTCGGAACACCAGGCCCTGATGCATGACGTGGCCGTCGCGCAGGCGGCGTTCACCGCTGCCGAGATCGCCTGCAACAACAAGATCACGGCACTGGTCGGCGGCACCCAGTACGTGATGAACACCGGGGCCAAACAGTTCACCCCGCGTGGCGCGGAACTCTACGGCTACAGCGCCGAGGTGCTGGAACAGGCCAAGGAACTCCCCTGGGGTGCACCGGTCACCCAGTCCCACGACTGGTGGGACCCGGACGACCTCGGCTACTACGCCAAGAGCTTCTTCTGGGACGGGATCATCGTCGACAACGTCTGGGGCACCGTCGACGGCCTCGCTACCCTCGCAGGGTTCCACGGCTCGGACAGTGCGGGCCAGGCCTGGGAAGGCCTGGTCCGGGCGGTGGTCGGGGCCGAGACGTACCTCATGGAGTCCGGCGGCCAGAAGCCCACGGGGGTCTTCGCGACCGACTTCGCCCAGGACAGCAAGGAGTACGCCAAGGAGTTCGCCAAGGGCTTCGTCGCCTGGGACATGTGGGAGGAGAACCCGTCCCGCGCCGCGGCCACCGTCGTCTTCAACGGACTCACCCTCGGTGTCGGCCCGCTCAAGGCCGCTTCGGCGGGCAAGGCCGGCGCGGCGGCCAGGACCGCCGCCACGGTCGCGAAGGTCGGCGAGGTCATCGACCCGGTCGGCGCCGCGGTCAAGGTGACAGGGCATGCCATTCCGAGAATCGCCCAGGTCACGGAGAACCTGCGCGGCGTGAACAACGTCCCCGAACTGCGTACCCCGCACAGCGTCCTGGAGTTCGCCGACGGCACCGGGCGCTCCGTGCTCGTCCTTAAGGACGGTGAGTTCGTCGTCCTTAAGGACGGCAAGGTGGTCAGCGACGCTCCCCTGCGGGAACGTTCCCTCACGCCGGAAGCATCGCCAGTGAGAGAGCGGGAACTCGCCGGGGTCAGTGCGACATCACGTTCATCGGAGGTCGCCGCGCGTGCGGGGGACAACCTGTCACCGCAGGCCAGACTTGAAACGTCGGCGGGCAATGGCGGAGGAATATCTCGCAGACCCGGGGACGCATCCAGCGTGGGTGGAGCCGCGCGTGCTAATGACCCTGGTACACATGGCCCAGGTGGCGGAACGGTTGGGAACAGCCACGTCGGCACCGGCTCCGGCGGGGGCCAAGGCGGTGGCCTGGACGACCTTGGCCGGGCCAGCGGTGGAACGCTCGACAACGGACTGGACGAGGTGGCCGGGCCGCACGGCGACGTCACCGGTCAGCCAGCGGAGGGTCAACGCCCCAGCTTCATGGGGGACGGGACCAACCCTTACGGATCTCGGGGAACGCTCACGCGGGAGCAGATCGAGGAGATTCAGGTCTACCGGGCCAACCATGAGCCCGGGTACCTCAAGCAGTACTACCGGAAGAACGGCACGCGCCTGGACCTGGAACTCCACGACGAGAGCGGGTACACGCCGCCCCAGCTCACGCGGCTGTCGGACAGTGGTCCGTGGATCCGCGCCAAGGACGCTCCCGAGCCGCCCAAGCCGCATTACCGCGATGCCGGCTACATCCGCGTGGCTGCGGACACCGTGACGAGTGCGGACCGGCTCCGAGTTCTGCAAGACGCCGCGTGGGAACGCCATGCCGCCGTCCAATACGACAACCTCGTCGCGGACTGGAAGGCGCAGACGGGCGCCGCCCACCAGCTGCACGGCACCGTCGACACGGCCGCGCAGTGGGGAGAGGCCAAGGGGGCGTACAAGGAATCGCATACCGCGATGGGGAACGCTACCGAGGCGTTCGGTGAAAAGGCCGCCGAGTATCACTATATAGCCGAAAACCATCCTGACTTCGAGAAGCAGACGCTGCTTGGACCGGAGAACGGCAACGACCAGTTCGACCAGGTGTGGAAGCACGAGGACGGTCGAATAATTGTCATCGAGGCCAAGAGCAGTCCCGATACCGAGCTGGGCCGACGAACGCTACCAGGCGGCAAGCAGGTCTCTCAGGGGAGCAAGGAATACTTCTACGACATCCTTGCAGCCATGGAAAAGCGTGGTGAATACGACCTCGTGGACGACCTGGAAAGAGCACTGGACGAGGGAAAGCTGGAGTACGTAGTCGTCAAAGGTGAGAGAAACGCGGGCACGTACACTGGTTACAGGTATCGACGGTTTGACATCAGCAGGGGGACCCTTCCGTGAACGTACAGATCTCCCGGCATGGGCTCCCGGCGGACGCCGACGCAGGCCGGCTCAGTGAGCGGGTGGCAAAGCGAATCGACCGTCTTGAAGAGTCAGCAGGAATGATCGACTTTGCGTTCAACACTGCTGTCATGGCGCTGCGCGCCCACTGTGTGACTGATCCGCGAGCAGCGAAGGCGGAGACGTGGGACGCCGCAGTGAACGCGATGCAGCTGGGCTCGGCGCTGTTTGCCGTGACCGGTGCGAGCGAGGGGTCCGTCGAGTGCCGTATCAACTACAAGGTGCGCAGCCTTCAAGCCGTCGGTCCGCTTCCGACGGCCGACGCGGGCAACTGGCTCACCGCCTTCTGGCTGGCGGCCATCTGCCGCGAGCCGCAGCGCATGACGCAGCTCTGTGAGATCCCGCTGGACCGGCTGCGATCGCCGGAGGGACAGTACGACGAGTACATCTACCACTGGGTGGACACGCTGCAGACGTACTGGCTGCGGCGGCCCGGGCTGGTGGAGAAGCTCACCGCCACGTTGCAGACCTCGAATCCTTCCGTGGCACGCATCGCACCGCGCGACCTGCTCGATGGCGTGCTCTATCCGCCGATCAACCTCTTCTACCACCTCGTTCGCAACGACCGGGAGGGCTTCTCCCCGGCCCTGATCGAGGCGCTGAAGCTGCATCAGGCGTACTGGACTCTGACCGAGGAACGGGCGGCGGACATCGACGGAAGCATCGCCCTGGGCCCCCTGGCGATCGCTTGCTGGGCCTATGACGGGGAGTTCCCCATCGAGGTGGAGTCGGAGTACCTGCCCAAGCACCTGCTCCAGCACAGCTGGCTCGGCGAGTTCCCGACGTGACGGCCCAGGACTACGACAACCAACTCCTCGAGTCGGTGTCCGTCCGCCGCCGTCGCCTCCGCGACGCTCTCCTCTTCGGGGCGCAGCGGCAGCGGCGGTCGCTCGATGAGCGGGTCGGAAAGGCGTTCGCCGGGGTGGTGATCGCGGCGGTGGTGTGTGCCGGGTGTGTGGGGTGGTCGTTCGTGTCGCACAAGGTCATCGGGAACAGCCCGTACGGGGCGCCTGTGCCGTCCTCGGGTCAGAGCTCACCCACCACTGCCGCCCCGTCTGCCTCTTCTTCTCGGTGATAGGTTCGAACGCGTGACATCCACGGGGTCCTTGAGTCGTTCGGCGACCAGCAGCCGTACGGCGCTGAGCCGGATCACCCTGGTCGGTGAGCGGCGTCGGGTCGACCTCGTCCTGCCTTCCCGGGAGCCCGTCGGGGTTCTGCTGCCGGAGGTCATGCGGCTCCTCGGCGACCGCGTAGGCGACCGGCCCGAGTTGCGGCATCTGGTCACCCCGGACGGGTCCGCGCTCGCACACGACAGCACCCTGGAGTCGTCCGGTGTGACCGACGGGACCGTGTTGCGGCTCGTGCGGGTGGAGGATGCCCCTTCCGCGCCTGTCGTCCATGACGTCACCGACGAAGTCGCCGACGATCTCGACATGCGGGTCTGGCGGTGGCGGCCTGCGGTGCGGCGCGTCGTCGCCGCGTGTGCGACCGTCCTCTGGGCCTTCGCCGCCGGGCTCCTGGCCCGGGGCCACTTCGCCCTGTCCGCAGTCGGCGTGGGGCTTCTCGCCGTCGCCGTGGGATGTGCCGCAGCCGGTGCCCTCCTCGGGCGCGCCCGGCGGCACACACTCGCCGCCACCCTGATCGCCACGGCCGCCGCCCTGGCCGTCCTGTCCACCTGGACCTGCGCCGATGCCTACGGCTGGGACGGTGCGGTGCGGCTGGCGGGTGTCGCGGCGGGCGTGGCGCTCGCGCTGTTGCTCGCCGGATGGTTCACGCCGTTGGGGCGCGGGGCGCTGATCGGTGCCGGGGCTGTCGCCGGCTGCCTGGTGGTGTGGGAAGCGGCCCTCGGGCTTCAGGACGGGGCGGGGACCGCTGCCCAGCAGGCCCGGGTGGGTGCGCTGCTCGCCGTCGCCTCCGTCGTCGTCCTCGGGATGCTGCCGCGGTTCGCGCTGATGGCGTCGGGGCTGACCGGGCTGGACGACCGGCGTACGGGTGGGGCGTCGGTGAGCCGTTACCAGGTGGGTACGGCGCTCGCGGCCACCCATCGGGGGCTGGTGCTGGCCACCGTTGTCCTCGCCGTCTCCGCGGGGGCGGCCGGCGTGCTCGTCCTGCGTACGGTGTCGGTGTGGACGGTGCCGCTCGGCGT
Organism: Streptomyces swartbergensis; assembly: GCF_002148965.1. Lineage (GTDB taxonomy): Bacteria > Actinomycetota > Actinomycetes > Streptomycetales > Streptomycetaceae > Streptomyces > Streptomyces swartbergensis. The sequence continues at coordinate 11,181 of NZ_NGFN01000273.1, forward strand.
CGTCGTGATGGTCGTGCTCGCCCTGCGGGCGCGTGCCTTTCCGCTCACCGCCGAGGTCGTGGTGCTGCTCGTCGCGGCGGCCGTCGTCGCGGTGCGGCTCGTCGCGCTGTGGGGGGACCACGCCTCGGCTGTGGGACCTGTCGCCGTGCTCGGCTTCCTCGCTGTCGTACCTCTGGTGGTGCTGGCCGTCGAGCCGGCCGAGCATGTGCGGGTGCGGCTGCGGCGGGCCGGTGACCTGCTGGAGTCGGTGGCTGTGATCGCCCTGTTCCCTTTGGTGATCGGTGTGTTCGGGGTGTACGGGCGGCTGCTCGGCACCTTCGCGTAGGGCAGGGTGACCGGCATGGCAAGGGGAGGGGACTGGCAGCGCGACGTACTGCGCGAGCTCACCGACGGCAATCCGGACCCGGCTGCCCCCGCTGTGCCGGAGGAGTGCGCAGCCCAGGCTGCACCCGAACCGCCGCAGCCCTCACTCCCGACTGCCTCCGCGCCACCCCCGGTCCCCCAC
>NZ_NGFN01000274.1 GCF_002148965.1 Streptomyces swartbergensis
GTCAGGATGCGGGCGCCCGAGCAGCCCAGCGGGTGGCCGAGGGCGATGGCTCCGCCGCTCGGGTTGACCAGCTCGGGGTCGATGCCGAGCTGGTCCACGCAGGCCAGGGCCTGGGCCGCGAAGGCCTCGTTGAACTCGGCCTCCTCCAGGTCGCCGATGGTCCAGCCGGCGCGGGTCAGTGCCTTGCGGGTGGCGGGGACCGGGCCGATGCCCATGACGTCGGGGTGGACGCCTGCCGAGGCTCCGGCGACGTAGCGGCCCAGGGACTCCAGGCCCAGCTCGCGCAGGGCGTCCTCGCTGACCAGGAGCAGGCCGGCGGCGCCGTCGTTCATCGGGGAGGCGTTGCCCGCGGTGACCGTGCCGCCTTCCCGGAAGACGGGCTTCAGCCGGGACAGCTTCTCGTAGGAGGTGTCCTCGCGGACGCACTCGTCGGTGTCGACGACCACCCCGTCGGGGCGTTCGACGGGCAGGAGTTCGTCGTCGAAGTGGCCGTTCTTGCGGGCGAGGGCGGCGCGTCGGTGGCTGCGCAGGGCGAAGTCGTCCTGGCGTTCGCGGGGGATGCCGTACCGCGCGGCGACCTCCTCCGCCGTCTCGCCCATGGGGAGCAGGCCGTGCAGGTCCCGCATCGCGGGGTTGACCAGGCGCCAGCCGAGGCGGGTGTCGGCGGTCTCGATGCGGTGCGGCAGGGCCTCGTCGGGGCGGGGCAGGACGAAGGGGGCGCGGCTCATCGACTCGGAGCCGCCCGCGATCACGATGTCGGCCTCGCCGGCGGCGATGGTGCGGGCTGCCGTGGTCACGGCCTCCAGGCCCGAGGCGCAGAGGCGGTTGACGGTGGCGCCGGGCACGGACTCGGGGAGGCCGGCGAGCAGCGCGGCCATGCGGGCGACGTTGCGGTTGTCCTCGCCCGCCTGGTTGGCGGCGCCCCAGTAGACGTCGTCGACGCGGGCCGGGTCCAGCGCGGGCACCTCGCCGACCAGGGCGCGGACTACGGTCGCTGCGAGGTCGTCGGGCCGCACCGGGGAGAGGGAGCCGCGCAGCTTGCCGATGGGGGTGCGGCGGGCGGCCGCGAAGTGGACGGGACGCACGAGAGGACTCCTCACACACCGCGCATGGATACGCATCGCGGCACTGATACACACCGCACATTAATTAGCACCGCTAGTTTCGGACTATAGACCCTCGCCCGCCACCTGGGAAGATTTCTGTGGGTGCCGGGGCTTCAGGAGGACGTTGTCGCAGGCCAGCACGCTGCTCCGGGACTGCCCGCGTCCGTCGCGCGGCGCGTTTGCACCAGTGCGCCCTGGGCACCCGCGCGTTCATGGAGTGGTTGCGGAGCGCCGCCTGTGTGGACGAGGACCCCGAGTTGTTCTTCCCCGTGGGCACTTCAGGTCCAGCCCTGCGGGACGTCACGGCCGCCAAGCGGATCTGCGCGCGCTGCCCGGTGACCGGCCAGTGCCTGAGCTTCGCGCTGAGCAGTGGCCAGGCCTCGGGCGTGTGGGGCGGGACCTGCGAGGAAGAGCGCGACGCACTGCTCCGGACCACGAGGAACGACGCAAGGAGGAGAAGCGCCCTATGACGGCTGTGCGGAGCACACTGCCCGACGAGGCCCGCCGGGTCTCGTGCGAGGCACTCCAGGACACCCTGGTGGATCTGCTCGGACTCTCGCTGATCGGGAAGCAGGCGCACTGGAACATCGTCGGACCCCGGTTCCGGTCGATCCACCTCCAGCTCGACGAGGTGGTCTCGGCCGCGCGGAACTTCGCCGACACGGTGGCGGAGCGGTCCGCGGCGCTCGGCGTCCCGCCGGACGGCCGGCCCGAGACCATCGCCAAGGCCTTCACCCTGCCCGCCCCCAAGGAGGGCTGGGTGCGCGACTCGGACGCCTTGCAGGTGATGGTGGAGTCCCTCCAGGACGCCATCGGCCGGCTGCGCGAGCGCATCGACGCCACCGAGAAGGCCGACCTGGTCACCCAGGACCTGCTGATCAGCATCACCGCCGAGCTGGAGAAGCAGCGGTGGATGTTCGACGCCGAGAACGTCCCCGGCGAGGGCTGACCGGCGTGCACGTACGTACGGAAGGGGCATGTGATGACCGACGCCCTTGAACTCGACGCGCTGTGGGAGGACTTCCACCGCGTGGTGAACATGACGTCGCAGGAGCTCGCGGCCTGGCTGCGGATGCGGGACGCCGACGAGGACGCGGAGCCGCTGCCGGAGCAGGCGGGTACGAAGACCGGGCAGCACGTCCTGGCGATCCTGCAGAAGCGGCGTACCGACCTGACCGAGGACGACCTGCGGGTGATGCGGAACGTCGTGGACAGGGTCACCTCGCAGGTGGACCTGGAGGACGAGCCGATACCCGAGGTGACGGCCGAGGACACGCGCCGTCGGCACCGGCTGATGACGGTCGGCCACGATCCGCTCAAGGGGTAGACGTGGACCGGCAGCGGCGCGTCGTACGCGAACTCCTCGACGCGCACGGCCGGACGTACGCGGATGAGGCGGGCATCCGGCTGAAGGACACTCCGCAGCCGCTGTACCGGCTGCTGGTGCTGGCCCATCTGCTCAGTGCCCGCATCCGCGCCTCGGTCGCGCTGGCCACCGCCCGTGCCCTGCACGAGGCGGGGCTGCGCGACCCGCGCCGCATGGCGGAGGCCGACTGGCAGGAGCGCGTGGACGCGCTCGGCCGGGGCGGCTACCGGCGCTACGACGAGCGTACGGCTACCCAACTCGGCGAAGCAGCCGAGCTGTTGAACGAACGGTGGGGCGGGGACCTGCGGCGACTGCGCCGGGAGGCGGACGGCAAGGTGTCCGAACTGCGCCACCTGCTCCAGGAGTTCCCCGGGATCGGCCCGGCCGGCGCCGACATCTTCCTGCGCGAGGCTCAGGGTGTATGGCCGGAGGCCGCTCCCTACCTCGATGGCAAGGCCCTCCAGGGTGCCGAGCGGCTGAAGCTGCCGAAGGACACGGAGCGCCTCGTGGAACTGGCCGGGCGGACCGACCCGGCCGTCCTCGCCGCGGCGCTGGTGCGGGCGGCGGTGGACAAGGAGGTGTCGGAGGACACGCTCCGGCGTGTCGGCTGACCGGCCTTCTCTCGTGCCGGGCGGCCGGCCTTCTCTCGTGCCGGATGACCGGCTTCTCCCGTGCCGGATGACCGGCTTCTCCCATGTCTGGTGGGTCGCCCGCCTTCTCTCAGCCGAGCAACCACCCTCCGTCCACCGTCAGTTCGACGGCGTTGACCGACCGGTTGCGCAACAGGAAGCCGACCGCGTCCACCACGTCCGCCATCGTGGCGAGCCGCCCGGTCGGCGTCTCGGTGCGCAGCACCTCCAGCACCTTCTCCGGCTTGGCCTGCCAGTACGGGCTGTCGCCGACGACGCCGGGATGCACCACGTTGACCCGGACGGGAGCGAGCTCGACGGCGAGGGAGTTCATCAGGCCCCGCACGCCCGCGTTGACCGTCGCCACCGTCGTCGCCCCCGGGTAGGGGCGTTCCTTGGCCTGTCCGCCGAACAGGACGATGGCGCTGTCGTCGTGCAGCCGGGTCCGCAGCGTGTGCACGACCTCGGTGTAACCGACGAGCTTGAGGGTGACCAGCCGCAGGGCGGCGTCGATGTCGTACTCGCTCACCTTGTTGTCGTCCCGGGAGACCCCCGCGAGCACCAGATGGTCGACGCGTCCCACGTCGGCCAGCGCCGCCGCGATCTCCAGCGGCCGCCCCAGGTCGAGGGCGATGCCCCGGGCGCCGAACTCCTTGGCGATGAGGTCGGCGCGGTGGGCGTCGCGGCCGGTCAGGACCACCTCGTCCCCCTGCTCGGCGCGGGCCCGGGCGAACGCGAGGCCGATGCCCGACGTGCCGCCGACGACAAGGACATTGCTCATGACCCCTCCTCAAGCACCTGGCGCAGATAGTCCCAGTCCYTGGTGAACCGGTACGAGTGCCGAGCCGGTGGCTGCGGCGCCTGCGTCTCCAGCCAACGCAGGGGCCCCTGCCCAGCGTTCACGAACCCATGCACACAGCCGGCGCCCGCCCACGCGAGGTCCCCGGGCTCCAGCCGGTACCGCTCGCCGTCGAGGGTGGTCTCGGCCACGCCCTCCAGGATCAGATACGTCTCCTCGAAGGGGTGGTCATGGGTGCCGATGACGCCGTCGGGCGCGTACTGCACCATGAACATCGTCGAGCCGACCGCGCCCAGGTCGCTGTCGACCATCATCTTCACGGTGATGCCGCTGTAGACCAGCAGCGCGGTGCGCATGCTCGCCGTGACGGCCAGCAGGTCCTGGGACTGCTTGCCGGGGTCCATCTGGGCGGGCTCGAAATGGCCGAAGGAGCGGGTGCGCGGGTCGCGGACGTCGACCCGGACGGGGTCGCGAGCAGGCAGGTCCGGCACCGTCTGGGTGTCGTACCCGCAGCGGGCCCGCGGCACGGGGGCGAGCATGTCCGCCCAGCGGCCGCCGGTGTCCCCGGCGCCGCGCCAGGCGTGCGGGACGCCGATCGGCAGCAGGCCGTAGTCACCCTCCTCCAGCAGGTACGAGCCCTCGGGCACGTCGAGGACCACGGCACCGTCGAGGACGTGGAAGCTCTCCTCGTACGAGTGCACATGGGCGGGCACACGGCCGTCCGGTCGCAGTTCGCACAGGCCGAAGCCGGTGTGCACACTGCCGTCGTCCTCGCCGACCAGCGTCCTCCGCCGGTAGCCCAGGCCGTCGTACGGCGGCTCGGGAAGATCGGCCGCGCGGCGCACCAGGTGATTCGTCATGCCGTGGCCTTCTCCCCCGTCTCCCCCGTCTCCCCCTTCGACTCCTTTGACTCCTTCGACTCCTTCGACTCCTTGGTCTCCTTCGCCGCGAGGAGCCGGTCCCGGGCCTCGGAGACGAGCCTCAGGGCACGCCCGGTATCGGCCAGCAACTTGCCGTCACGCTTGTGGATCACGCCGTCGACGAGGACGGTGTCCACGTTGGACACGTCCGCGCACAGGGTCACCGCGGCCGCCGCGTCGTGCACGGGCGCGACGTTCAGCGCGGTGGCGTCGATCGCGACGATGTCGGCGCGCTTGCCGGGAGTCAGGGAGCCGGTACGGTCCTCCAGGCCCGCGACATGGGCACCGTTGACGGTGGCGATCTCCAGCATCTGACGTGCTGTCAGCATGGTGCTGGGGACCGGCATGTTGGCCTGCCAGCAATCGGCGTTGACGCGGGCGCGTTCGGCGCCGAAGGCCGCGCGGATCTGGGTGAACATGTCGCCGGGCACGGTGGTGACGACGTCGATGCTGAGCGACGGCCGCAGACCGTGCTCGATCGCCTGCATCACGGGCGGCCAGCCGTGCCCCATCTGGAGCTCCACCTGCGGCGCGACGGACACGGTGCCGCCGCTGTCGGCGACCATCCGCCACTCCTCCTCGCTGAGGTAGCAGCAGTGGACGTAGGTGGTGTCCGGGCCGAGGAGCCCCATGCCGTGGAGCTGTTTGACCATGCCGAAGCGGCCGGCCAGCCGCCCCATGGCCACGTGCACGGTGATCGGGATGCCGAGTTCGCGGGCGAGGGCCCACTCGGAGGCGACGACGTCGTTGACGCAGAAACCGGGTCCGCGTGTGGCGAGGGCCATGGTCAGCAGGCCGTCGTCCGACGCGAAGTGCCGGGCGCGGATCCGCCGTACGTCGTCGGCAGGTATCGCGATCTTGCTCTCGAACCAGTAGTCGGCGAGGGAGGTGTTGGCGCTGCCGTACGCGTACTGCGCCCGGATGCCGGACTCCCTCAGGCCCTGGATCGCGGCGTCCGGGTGGTCCGGGGTGTTGTTGATGTGCGACCAGTCGACGAGCGTGGTGATACCGGCGTTGAGGCATTCCAGCGCGCCCGCGAGGTTGGCCGCGTAGACGTCCTCCGGGGTGTAGAGGGGTGCGAAGGTGTCGAGGACTTCGACGAAGTAGTCGTCGAGGGTGGCGTCGGGCGCGACGCCCCGGATCGGCGCCTCCCAGGTGTGGCGGTGGGTGTCGACGAAGCCGGGGATCACGATGCGGCCGGTCATGTCGAGGACCTCGGCGTCGGCGCTGATCTCGGGCCGCACGGCCACGATCCTGCCGTCCTCGACGAGGACGTCCCCCTGGGGCAGATCCCCGACGGCGGGGTCCATCGAGATCACGTGACCATTGCGCAGAAGGGTTCTCGTGGTCATCGCGCTTCCTCCCATGGGGTGTTCGATGCGTGGGTGGATGTGCAGCTCAATAAGCGGCGAGTTGGCGGACCGCCGTGACGACCTTGTCGACGGTGGGGATCACCTGTTCCTCCAGCGCGTCGGCGAACGGCAGCGGGACGCACTCCGCCGCGACCCGCCGCGCGGGCGCGTCCAGCAGGCCGAAGCCCTCGTCGGCGACGATCGAGACGACGGTGGCGCCCCAGCCGCCCTGGTACGGGTTCTCCTCGACGGTGAGGAGCCGCGAGGTCCTGCGCAGTGAGCCGAGGACGGTCGCCGCGTCCAGCGGGACCAGACAACGCAGGTCGACCACCTCGGCCTCGATCCCCTCCCCCGCCAGCACGTCGGCGGCCTTCAGCGCCAGGGGCACCGTGGAGGCGAGCGCGACGAGCGTGATGTCGGCGCCCTCGCGTACGACGGCCGCCCGGCCCAGCTCGACGACATGGCCGGGCGGTGGCGGTTCGCCCTTGGTGGCCAGGAGGGCCTTGTGCTCGAAGAAGACCACGGGGTCGTCGCTGCGGATCGCCGCCGCCATCATGCCGATGACGTCGGCGGGTGTGGCCGGTGCCGCGATCTTCAGGCCGGGGACGGTCAGCGCCCAGTTCTCGGTGGCCTGGGAGTGCTGGGCACCGAAGCCGAGGCCGCCGCCGTTGGCGGTGCGCACGACGAGGGGCACGGTCACCTGGCCGCCGGTCATGTAGCGGACCTTGGGGATCTCGTTGGCGAGGTAGTCCCAGCAGCAGGCAAGGAAGTCGGAGAACATGATCTCCGCGACGGGCCGCATCCCGGTCATCGCGGCGCCCATCGCCGCACCCACGATGGCCTGCTCGGATATGGGCGTGTCCCACACCCGCTCGGGCCCGAACTCCGCTCGCAGACCCACGGTCGTCTTGAACACGCCGCCGGCCGCGGCGATGTCCTCCCCGAGGCACACGACCGACGTGTCCCGGCGCATCTCGCGCGCGATGCCCTCGGCGACCGCTTCCCGGTAGGTGATCACGTCCGCCATGCGGCACCTCCGTCCGCCCACACGTCGGTCAGCGCCTCCCGCGGATCGGGCGCCGGCCCGGCCTTCGCCGTCTCGACGGCCCGCTCCACGACGGCCCTGGCCCGCTCGTCGGCTCCGGCGACCGCCTCCGCCCCGACCCCCAGCTCGGCGAGCCGTCCCCGTGCGAGGTCCAAGGGGTCGTGCTTCAGCCACCGCTCGACCTCCTCGGCCGGACGGTAGGCCGCCGGGTCGGCGCGGCTGTGCCCGAAGTGCCGGTAGGTCTCGGCCTCCAGCACGGCGGGCCCGTCCCCGGCCCGGGCCCGCCGCGCGAGCCGTGCCACCGCCTCCTCGACGGCCACGACGTCGTTGCCGTCGACGACCTCGCCCGGGATGCCGTGGGCGGACGCCCGGTCGGCGGCGGGCCGAGCCACCGCCGTGACATCGGCGATCGGCGTGTACTCCATGTACTGGTTGTTCTCGCACACGAACAGCACCGGCAGTTTCCACACGGCGGCCAGGTTGAGCGACTCGTGGAAGGCGCCGATGTTGGTCGCGCCGTCCCCGAAGAAGGCGACCGCCAGCTGTTCCGTGCCGCGCAGCCGGGCCGACCAGGCCGCGCCGACGGCCATCGGCAGATGCGAACCGACGATGGCGTACGAGCCGAGCATGCCGGTGGCCGCCTTGGTCAGGTGCATGGAACCGCCCTTGGCCTTGCACAGCCCGGTCGCCCGGCTCATCAGCTCGGCGAGGCACTCCTCGGGGGTCGCGCCCCGGGCGAGGGCATGGTGGTGGCCTCTATAGGTGGCGAACACATAGTCGTCCGGACGGAGGGCCGCGCTCGCACCCACGGCGATCGCCTCCTGCCCGGCGGCGAGATGCGTGGTGCCCTTCACCAGGCCCTGGAGGAACAGGTCGTGGGCGGCCTTCTCCGTACGGCGGATGACGGCCATCCGCTCGTAGCAGTCGAGGAGTCCTGCGGTGTCCATCAGCCCGCCCCGTCGCCACGAGAGGTGTTGAGATGGGACTGCGCCTCCCGGCGGGTGTTCAGCTCGCCGCCCACCGTCCAGTACTTGCGCCCGGCCACCAGCAGCTCCTCGGCGGGGAACTTGGTGATGACCTCGCAGCCGTCGGCGGTGACGACGAGCTCCTCCTCGATCCGGGCGGCGGACCAGCCGTCGGCGGCCGGCCAGTAGGTCTCCAGGGCGAACACCATGCCCTCTTCGAGGACTTCGGGGTGGTCGAGGGAGACCAGACGGCTGAAGATCGGCTTCTCCCAGATCGACAGGCCCACGCCGTGCCCGTACTGGAGGGCGAAGGCGGCGGTCTCGTCGGCGAAGCCGAACTCCTCCGCGCGCGGCCAGACCTGGACGACGTCGGCGGTGGTCGCACCGGGCCGGACGAGCGCGATCGCCCGGTCCATGTACTCCCGGCAGCGCACATAGGCGTCCCGTTGCGCACGGGAGGCGCTGCCCACGGCGAACGTGCGGTAGTAGCAGGTGCGATAGCCGAGGTGGCTGTGCAGGATGTCGAAGAAGGCCGGGTCGCCCGGGCGGATCAGGCGGTCGCTGTAGACGTGCGGATGAGGTGAACACCGCTCGCCCGAGATGGCGTTGACGCCCTCGACGTACTCGCTGCCGAGGTCGTACAGGACCTTGGCCACGACGCCGACGCACTCGTTCTCGCGCACGCCCGGGCGCAGATAGCCGTACAGCTCCTCGTAGGCCGCGTCGACCATGGCACAGGCCTGGGTGAGCAGGGCGATCTCGTCGCCGGTCTTGATGCGGCGGGCCTCCAGGAAGACCTGCTGCCCGTCGACGACGTCGATGCCTTCGGCGCGTAGGGCGGCGAGGACGGGCATCTCCGCGACGTCGACGCCGAGCGGTTCGTTCGCCAGCCCGTGGTCGCGCAGCTCGGCGGCGATCTTGGCGGCGACGTCCTCGGCGATGCCCGCGTTCGGGTGGAAGGCGCCGCGCAGGGTGGAGATGCCGGCGCGGGCGCCGGTGGGCGGTCCGCCCTTGCCGTCGCTGTAGTCGAGCCACGAGTTGTAGAGCTGGTGGTGGCGGGCGGCGGAGCCGAAGTCCCAGACGACCGGTTCGCCGTCGCGCACCAGCAGGGCGAAGCGGATCAGCTTGTCCATCGCCCAGGTGCCGATGTGCGTGGCGGTCATGTAGCGGATGTTGGCGAAGTCGAAGCTGAGCACCGCGCCCAGGGCGGAGCGATTCAGGGACTCGTGCAGCCGGGCCAGGCGCTGCCGGCGCAGCCGGTCCAGGTCGATGCGCTCTTCCCAGTCGACGGCGTTGGGCCCGTATGTGCGGATCGCCATGGCGACCACCCCCACTTCGGAGTGAACGCCCGGGGGTCATGGGTGTCAAGTGTCACTGAACATCGCCGGAGACGAACCAGACGCCCACTGCCGGTACCTCTCCATCGTTGCGGTAGCGGTGGGGGGTCGTCGACTCGAAGGAGACGGCGTCGCCCGGGCGCACGGTGTACTCGTCGAAACCGAGGGTGAGGATCAGTTCGCCGGAGGTCAGATAGCCGTACTCGGTGCCGGTGTGCCGCATCAGGCCGCCCGAGCCGGAGGAGGAGCCGCCGGGCCGGTAGGTCACCAGCAGGAAGTCGACATCGGCGCCCGGCACCCGGCCCAGACGCTCCCAGACGACGCCCGAGTCCAGCTCCAGCGTCTCGCGCTCACCCGCGCGGACCAGCGGGCCGATCCGCCGCCCCGGGTCGGCGGCGAAGGCGGCGAGGGCGGGCAGGACGGTGCCGGGCGAGTCCACGCCGGCCACCGGCGAGGAGGCCCGGGCGTCGAAGAGGGACTCGACGGATATTCCCAGGACGGTCGTGATCGCATAGAGGGTGCTGACGGACGGCTGACTCTTCCCGGTCTCGATCTGCGACACGAGGCTCGCCGACACACCGACTTCTCGTGCCAGCGCACGCAGGCTCATCCCACGCTCCAGACGCGCCTGCCGGATATGCGCCCCGACGGGCGGCACGACGGCGGCTGACACGGGCGGCTCCTCTCGGATGGCGTGCGGCTTCACTTCCCGGACTGCGTGTGCAGTCTCATTGAACAGCGCGCGGGAGCCCGGACGCCACTACTTCCCTGCCGGGAACACCGCCCGCACCTGCCAGCCCGCTCCCCCGTCCGCACCCCCGCGAGGTCCCGCGTGCAACTCCCCGCCCAGCGCGGTCACCCGTTCCGTCAGGCCGACGAGGCCGAAGCCGCCGCCGTGGGCGGCCTCGGGGAGCTGGGTGCCGCCGTGGCCGTCGTCCGTCACCGTGACCTCCAGCCGGTCGCCGGGGCGGGCCAGACGGACGGTGACCTGCGTGGCGTCGCCCGCGTGGCGCCGTACGTTGGTCAGCGCCTCCTGCACGACCCGGAAGGCGGCGGCCTGCACCTCGTGCGGCAGGTCGTCGGACACGGCCGCGTCACGCTGCAGGACCGTCCTCTGTGCCGGGGTCGCGAAGCCTTCGACCAGGTCCGTGACGGCGGCCAGGTCGCCGACGGGACGGCGGTCGGCGGCCTCCGGGCCGGTGTCGCGCAGCACGCCCACCGTGCGCCGCATGGACGCCAGCGCCTCGGTCGCGGCGCGCTCGATGCCGGCCAGGACTGGGTCCAGGTCCTGCGGCTGCCGGGCCGCCATCATGCGGGCCATCTGCGTCTGCACGAGGATGCCGGTGACGTGGTGCGCGACGAAGTCGTGCAGGTCGGCGGCGATGGCGACGCGTTCGGCGCGGCGGGTCTCGCCGACCGCGACGGTGCGCCGGTAGTCCAGGGAGCGCAGGTAAGCGGCGAGCCCGGTGACGAGCCCGACCAGGATCAGGCCGATCAGGGCGTACGCCAGCACCTCGTCCTGCGGCGACCGGAAGTACCGCACCGGCAGCAGGAGCAGGGCGACCGCGTCGAGCACCCCGCACACCAGGGCCCACGGCCACGGGCAGTGGCGTACGGCGATGAACAGCAGGCTCAGCAGGACCGCCACCTCGCCCGGCCCGAACGGCACGTGCGCGCGGCCGGCCAGCAGCACGCCCGTCGTGAAGAGCCCGGAGACAACGGCGGGCACGGCGGTGCGCGACTGCGGGGTGAGCCACGGCGGCCTCCGGTCGACCGGCCACAGCACGGCGGCGAACCCGACGAGCAGCACCGTCACCGACAGCCAGAGGGTGTGGAGGACGCTCGCGACGAGCAGGTCGTAGACCGAGGCCGCCAGCAGCAGGCCGACGCCGAAGCCCCGCACACAGCCCCGGGGAGAGGTGGATCTCATGCGGCTCACGGTATGCGAGGCCGTGAGCGGCGGGATCGGCCGAACGGCCGAGGGGCCGGCGCCCTGACCTGGCCGTTCGGCGGAGGCGCGCGCCCGGGGCCGCGGGCGAGGCTGGAGCCGCATCCGTCACGTACGCTGATGCCCCTGCCCCGCCCCAGCCCTGAGGCATGATCGACCCATGAC
>NZ_NGFN01000275.1 GCF_002148965.1 Streptomyces swartbergensis
GCCTGGACCTCCAACTCGTCCTCGCCCTGGTCTGCGCGGGATACGCCGTCGGTTCCGCGTTCGGCTGGGGTTCGTACGAAGTGGCCCTGATCATGGGCGACTTCGGGCTGAGCGCCGCGGCGGCCACCGCCGCCGTGTCGTGCTTCCTCTACGCCCGCAGCCGCCGCACCCGCTTTCGACCCGCCTGGCTGCTCTTCGGCCTCTCCTCGGCCATGGCGTCCCTGGGCAACCTGGTCTGGGGGTGGTACGAGGTCGTCCTCGGTCAGCCCGTGCCCAGCCCCAGCTACGCCGACCTCTTCTTCCTCTGCTTCGCGCCGCCCGCGATCGTCGGGCTGCTCGTGCTCGCCAAGCGGCCGGTGAGCAAGGCCGGCTGGGTCTGCCTCGGCCTCGACGCCTGGCTGATCGGCGGCTCGCTGCTCACCCTGGCCTGGAGCCTCGCCCTCGCCCAGGCCGCGAAGTCGGAAGGGTCGAGCGTGGCGCACACCGCGCTGTCGCTGGCCTACCCGCTGCTCGACATCGCGCTGGTCAGCATGGTGCTCGCCCTGCACTTCAGGCGGTCCGCGGTGAACCGCTCCGCGGTCAACACCGCCATCGGCGCCCTCGCGCTGACCGTGATGTGCGACGCCCTGTTCACCTCACCGCTGATGCACCACGACTACCGCTCCGGCCAGCTGCTCGACGCGGGCTGGTTCGCCGGCTCGCTGCTCCTGGCGTACGCCCCGTGGGCCGCGCCGCGCACGCCGGACACGGACCGGCACGGCCCGGACCGGCAGAGCATGGCGGGGCACACGCGCGTGGTGCACGAGCACGTGCCCGGTCAGCGCAGCGGCCCGCACCACCATTCGCCCCTGCCCGGAGGCGAGCTCGGCCGGTACCCGGCCGCCCGGCCCATCGCCGGCTCCCTCGCCGCCCTCACGCCGTATCTCGCGGCGGCCGTGTGCACCCTGGGAATCCTCTACAACGTCCTCAACGGCCGCAGCGTGGACCGCGTGGTCCTGCTCACCGGTGGCACGGTCGTGCTCGCGCTCGTGGTGCGCCAGGGCATCATGCTGCTCGACAACATCACGCTCACCCAGGAACTGGCGCAGAAGGAGAACCACTTCCGCTCCCTGGTGCAGGGCTCCAGCGACGTCATCATGATCGCCGCCCCCAGCGGCGTCCTGAGGTACGTCTCCCCGGCCGCCGCCGGAGTGTACGGCCGCCCGGCGGAGGAGCTGGTGGGTACGGAACTGGCCGGTCTCATCCACCCGGAGGATCTGGGCTGCGTCGTGCACGAGGTGCGGCGTTTCCTCGCCGCGAACCCGGTCGAGGAACCCACTACGCGCATCGAGTGCCGCTTCCGGTCCGGTGACGGAGGCTGGCTGAACGTCGAGTCGACCGTCAACCGCCATCACGGCGGCCTCATCTTCAACAGCAGGGACGTGACCGAAAGGGTCCGGCTCCAGGCCCAGTTGCAGCACAACGCCGAGCACGACCCGCTCACGGACCTGCCCAACCGCGCCCTGTTCACCAAGCGCGTCCAGCACGCCCTCTCGGGCCGCCGCGCCTCCGACCGGGGCGTGGCCCTACGGAACACGGCCGTGCTGTTCATCGATCTCGACGGCTTCAAGGCCGTCAACGACACCATCGGGCACCAGGCCGGGGACGAGCTGCTCGTCCAGGCCGCCCGCCGGCTCCAGGACTCCGTCCGGCAGGGCGACACCGCCTCCCGGCTGGGCGGAGACGAGTTCGCGGCCCTGATCGTCGGGGACAACACCCGCGACCGCGAGGCCCGGCAGCGGCACATACTGGAGCTCGCCGACCGCCTCAGGACGACGCTCTCCCAGCCGTACGTCATCGACGGCAACGATGTCCGTGTCAACGCCTCCATCGGCGTGGCCTTCGCCGAGCCGGGCCTCGGCGCGGGCGAGCTGCTGCGCAACGCCGACCTGGCCATGTACCGGGCCAAGGCCGGCGGCAAGGGCCGCGTCGAGCTGTACAAGCCGCAGATGCAGCAGGACGTCGTACGGAAGGCGGAGCTGGCCACGCGACTGCGCGCCGCGCTGCACGACGGCGAGTTCACCCTGCTGCACCAGCCGGTGGTGTCCCTGGAGGACGGCCGGATCGCATCGGTGTCCGCGCAGGCGCGCTGGCGCTCCTCCCAGGGGGTGCTGTTCACGCCCGCGGAGTTCCTGCGCGTGGCGGAGGACAGCGACAAGACCGCCGAGCTGGGCCGGTGGATGATCGAGGAGGCCGTCGAGCAGGCCGCCGAGCGGCACGCGACCGGGCTGTCCGCGCCGGTCGTCGTCCGGATGAGCGCCCGCCGGCTGCTGGACAAGTCGATGCCGCTCGGCACGATCGAGGCACTGCTCACGCGGCACGGGCTGCCGTCCGGGTCGCTGGTCATCGAGCTGTCCGACGCCGACCCCAGGGCCGGCCTGGACGAGCTGGAGCGGCGGCTGGGTGCCCTCAGGCGGGTCGGTGTCCGGATCGCGCTCGACGGTTTCGGCAGCGGCTACGGGGCGATCACGGCCCTCAGGCGACTGCCCGTCGACATCCTCAAGCTCGACCGCAGTCTGGTCGAGGGCGTCGTCGAGTCCGCCCGCCTGCACAAGATCACCAGTGGGCTGCTGCGCATCGCCGGCGACCTCGGGCTGAAGTCCGTGGCCGACGGGGTGGATCTGCCCGAGCAGGTCGTCGCCCTGCGGGCGATGGGCTGTACGCACGGGCAGGGCATGGCGTTCTCCGGGCCGCTCGACGAGTACCGGCTGCGCCGGGCGCTCGCCAACGGCCACTATCCGGTGCCGCACGGACCGGCCGAACCGGCGTTCGCGTGCGGCGCCCCGCGGGTGTACAGCTCGGGTGTGTCCGCCGTCATCGGAGGCGGTACGACCCTTCGCTCACATAATGAGACTCCCGTCCCACCCACTTGACAGTGAGTGCGTGCCGGGGAGAGGGTCTGTGCCATGCGCACCCGAATTCTCGTACTTGGACAGCGCGTCGGCTGACGCTGAGCCTCGACCGCTCAGCGACCCCACCCGGCGCGCTCCCCTCGCTTGCCTTATGGCACGAGGGGTTTTTTGTTGCACGGGCGCCTTCCGTGCAACAGCCGAAAACCGCACAAACTTCGCAAAAAACCCTCAGCATCTGAGAAGAGAATGCCGATGACCGAGCAGGCCACCGGGGCCCATCACCCGCAGCCCCGGCCCCGATCCGGAGGACAGCACTCCGCCCCCGAGCAGGTGACGGGCGCGCAGTCCCTCATCCGCTCCCTCGAGGAGGTCGGCGCCGACACGGTATTCGGCATTCCCGGCGGTGCGATCCTTCCCGCCTACGACCCGCTGATGGACTCGACCCGGGTGCGCCACGTCCTGGTCCGCCACGAGCAGGGCGCCGGCCACGCGGCCACCGGCTACGCGCAGGCCACCGGCAAGGTCGGCGTCTGCATGGCCACCTCCGGGCCGGGCGCCACCAACCTGGTCACCCCGATCGCCGACGCGCACATGGACTCCGTGCCGCTGGTCGCGATCACCGGCCAGGTGGCGTCCAAGGCGATCGGCACGGACGCCTTCCAGGAGGCGGACATCGTCGGCATCACCATGCCGATCACGAAGCACAACTTCCTCGTCACCAAGGCCGAGGACATCCCGCGGGTCATCGCCCAGGCGTTCCACATCGCCTCCACCGGCCGTCCCGGCCCGGTCCTGGTCGACATCGCCAAGGACGCGCTCCAGGCGAAGACCACCTTCTCCTGGCCGCCGACCATGGACCTGCCCGGCTACCGCCCGGTGACCAAGCCGCACGCCAAGCAGATCCGCGAGGCCGCGAAGCTGATCACCCAGGCCCGCCGGCCCGTGCTGTACGTCGGCGGCGGCGTGATGAAGGCCAAGGCCACCGCTGAGCTGAAGGTCCTCGCCGAGCTCACCGGCGCGCCCGTCACCACCACCCTGATGGCTCTCGGCTCGTTCCCGGACAACCACCCGCAGCACCTGGGCATGCCCGGCATGCACGGCTCGGTGGCCGCCGTCACCGCCCTGCAGAAGGCCGACCTGATCATCGCGCTCGGCGCCCGGTTCGACGACCGCGTCACCGGCAAGCTGGACAGCTTCGCGCCCTTCGCCAAGATCGTCCACGCGGACATCGACCCGGCCGAGATCGGCAAGAACCGTGCCGCCGACGTGCCGATCGTCGGTGACGCCCGCGAGGTCATCGCCGACCTGATCCAGGCCGTGCAGAAGGAGCACAGCGAGGGCCACCAGGGCGACTACAGCATGTGGTGGAACGACCTGAACCGCTGGCGCGAGACCTACCCGCTCGGCTACGACCAGCCCGGCGACGGCTCGCTCTCCCCGCAGCAGGTCATCGAGCGCATCGGGCAGCTCGCCCCCGAGGGCACGATCTTCGCGGCGGGCGTCGGCCAGCACCAGATGTGGGCCGCCCACTTCATCGAGTACGACAAGCCCGGCACCTGGCTGAACTCCGGCGGCGCCGGAACCATGGGCTACGCCGTCCCGGCCGCCATGGGCGCCAAGGCCGGCGCACCGGACAAGGCCGTCTGGGCCATCGACGGCGACGGCTGCTTCCAGATGACCAACCAGGAGCTCACCACCTGCGCCCTGAACAACATCCCGATCAAGGTCGCCGTCATCAACAACGGCGCCCTCGGGATGGTCCGCCAGTGGCAGACCCTCTTCTACAACCAGCGGTACTCCAACACCGTGCTGCACTCCGGCCCGGACGACGTCAACCCGCAGGCCCGCGGCACCCGCGTCCCCGACTTCGTGAAGCTGTCGGAGGCCATGGGCTGCTACGCGATCCGCTGCGAGTCCCCGGAGGACCTGGACAAGGTCATCGAAGAGGCGAACTCGATCAACGACCGCCCGGTCGTCGTCGACTTCATCGTCCACGAGGACGCGATGGTCTGGCCGATGGTCGCCGCCGGCACCTCCAACGACGAGATCATGGCCGCCCGGGACGTCCGCCCCGACTTCGGCGACAACGAAGACGACTGAGCGAGAGAGACCGAAGAGATCATGTCCAAGCACACGCTCTCCGTCCTGGTGGAGAACACCCCCGGCATCCTCGCCCGGATCGCCGCGCTGTTCTCCCGCCGCGGCTTCAACATCGACTCGCTCGCCGTCGGCGTCACCGAGCACCCCGACATCTCCCGGATCACCATCGTCGTGGGGGTGGAGGACCTGCCGCTGGAGCAGGTGACCAAGCAGCTCAACAAGCTCGTCAACGTGCTCAAGATCGTCGAACTGGAGCCGTCGCAGGCGGTGCAGCGCGAACTCGTCCTGGTGAAGGTGCGCGCCGACAACGAGACGCGCTCCCAGATCGTCGAGATCGTCCAGCTGTTCCGCGCCAAGACCGTCGACGTCTCCCCGGAGGCCGTCACCATCGAGGCCACCGGCTCCGGCGAGAAGCTGTCCGCCATGCTCAAGATGCTGGAGCCGTACGGCATCAAGGAGCTCGTCCAGTCCGGCACGATCGCGATCGGCCGCGGTGCCCGTTCCATCACGGACCGGTCGCTGCGCGCCCTGGACCGGTCGGCGTAAGACCCGAAACGGGCGGTCGGCGCGCCGCCGGCCGCCCGTATTCCGAGACCCTCAAGCTTCCCTTCCGCCCCCCGTCATACGGTGGGACGCAACACCTGCACTCCCGAGGAGAGAACCCAAAGTGGCCGAGCTGTTCTACGACGCCGACGCCGACCTGTCCATCATCCAGGGCCGCAAGGTCGCGGTCATCGGTTACGGCAGCCAGGGCCACGCCCACGCGCTGTCGCTCCGTGACTCGGGTGTCGACGTGCGCGTCGGTCTGCACGAGGGCTCCAAGTCCAAGGCCAAGGCCGAGGAGCAGGGCCTGCGCGTGGTGACGCCGTCGGAGGCCGCCGCCGAGGCCGACGTCATCATGATCCTCGTCCCGGACCCGATCCAGGCCCAGGTCTACGAGGAGCACATCGCCCCCAACCTGAAGGACGGCGACGCGCTGTTCTTCGGCCACGGCCTGAACATCCGCTACGGCTTCATCAAGCCGCCGGCCGGCGTGGACGTCTGCATGGTCGCCCCGAAGGGCCCGGGCCACCTGGTCCGCCGCCAGTACGAGGAGGGCCGCGGCGTTCCCTGCATCGCCGCCGTCGAGCAGGACGCCAGCGGCAACGCCTTCGCGCTGGCCCTGTCGTACGCCAAGGGCATCGGCGGCACCCGTGCCGGCGTCATCAAGACGACCTTCACCGAGGAGACCGAGACCGACCTGTTCGGTGAGCAGGTGGTCCTCTGCGGTGGTACATCCGCGCTGGTCAAGGCGGGCTTCGAGACCCTCGTCGAGGCGGGCTACCAGCCGGAGATCGCCTACTTCGAGTGCCTGCACGAGCTGAAGCTGATCGTGGACCTCATGTACGAGGGCGGCCTGGAGAAGATGCGCTGGTCGATCTCCGAGACCGCCGAGTGGGGCGACTACGTCACCGGCCCGCGCATCATCACCGACGCCACCAAGGCCGAGATGAAGAAGGTCCTCGCCGAGATCCAGGACGGCACCTTCGCCCAGACCTGGATGGACGAGTACCACGGCGGTCTGAAGAAGTACAACGAGTACAAGACGCAGGACTCCGAGCACCTGCTGGAGACCACCGGCAAGGAGCTGCGCAAGCTCATGAGCTGGGTCGACGAGGAGGCGTAAGCCTCACGGCCGGGGGCCGGAGCGACAGGCTCCGGCCCCTTCGGCCAACCCGGGGTAACGTCGGAGGTACGGCGTTGTCCGACCTGTCCGGCCACGGACGGGTGATCCTTCCGCAGCGGCGCGAGACGACGCCGTCGGCGCCACTACACTGCTGCACACACATACGCGTCAGGCCCACAGCGTCGTGCGTCTTCCACGCGGCCACCACCCTCCACCGCCTGCGGCCGTCGGGACGGCCGTCCGCAGCACTGGACTTGTGAGGACTCACGTGAGCTCGAAACCCGTCGTACTCATCGCTGAAGAGCTGTCGCCCGCCACCGTCGACGCCCTGGGCCCGGACTTCGAGATCCGGCACTGCAACGGCGGGGACCGAGCCGAACTGCTCCCCGCCATCGCCGACGTGGACGCGATCCTGATCCGTTCGGCCACCAAGGTCGACGCCGAGGCGATCGCCGCCGCGAAGAAGCTCAAGGTCGTCGCGCGAGCCGGCGTCGGCCTGGACAACGTGGACGTCTCCGCCGCCACCAAGGCCGGCGTGATGGTCGTCAACGCCCCCACCTCGAACATCGTGACCGCCGCCGAGCTCGCCTGCGGTCTCCTCCTCGCCACGGCCCGCAATATCCCGCAGGCCAACGCCGCGCTGAAGAACGGCGAGTGGAAGCGCAGCAAGTACACGGGTGTGGAGCTGGCCGAGAAGACCCTCGGTGTCGTCGGCCTCGGCCGCATCGGCGCGCTCGTCGCGCAGCGCATGTCCGCCTTCGGCATGAAGGTCGTCGCCTACGACCCGTACGTGCAGCCCGCCCGCGCCGCGCAGATGGGCGTCAAGGTGCTGTCGCTGGACGAGCTGCTCGAGGTCTCCGACTTCATCACCGTCCACCTCCCCAAGACCCCCGAGACGCTCGGCCTGATCGGCGACGAGGCGCTGCGCAAGGTCAAGCCGAGCGTGCGCATCGTCAACGCCGCGCGCGGCGGGATCGTCGACGAGGAGGCGCTGTACTCCGCCCTCAAGGAGGGCCGGGTCGCCGGTGCCGGTCTCGACGTGTACGCGAAGGAGCCCTGCACGGACTCCCCGCTGTTCGAGTTCGACCAGGTCGTGGCCACCCCGCACCTCGGCGCCTCCACCGACGAGGCGCAGGAGAAGGCCGGTATCGCCGTCGCCCGCTCCGTGCGTCTCGCGCTCGCCGGTGAGCTCGTGCCGGACGCGGTGAACGTCCAGGGCGGGGTCATCGCCGAGGACGTCAAGCCGGGTCTGCCGCTCGCCGAGCGCCTGGGCCGGATCTTCACCGCGCTCGCCGGTGAGGTCGCGGTCCGCCTCGACGTCGAGGTGTACGGCGAGATCACCCAGCACGACGTGAAGGTGCTGGAGCTGTCCGCCCTCAAGGGTGTCTTCGAGGACGTCGTCGACGAGACGGTGTCCTACGTCAACGCCCCGCTGTTCGCCCAGGAGCGCGGCGTCGAGGTGCGGCTGACCACCAGCTCGGAGGCGACCGAGCACCGCAACGTCGTCACCGTGCGCGGCACCCTCGCCGACGGCGAGGAGGTGTCGGTCTCCGGCACGCTGGCCGGCCCCAAGCACCTCCAGAAGATCGTCGCCGTCGGCGACTACGACGTCGACCTCGCGCTCGCCGACCACATGGTGGTGCTGCGGTACGAGGACCGGCCGGGTGTCGTCGGCACGGTCGGCCGCATCCTCGGCGAGGCGGGCATCAACATCGCCGGTATGCAGGTGTCGCGGGCCGTGGCCGGTGGCGAGGCGCTGGCGGTGCTGACCGTGGACGACACGGTGACCTCCGGTGTGCTGGCCGAAGTGGCCGCGGAGATCGGTGCGACCTCGGCTCGTTCGGTGAACCTGGTCTGAGGTTGCCGTTCAGACGCCGGACGGGCTGAGTCGATCAGCTCGTCCGGCGTTGTCATGCGCGGGCGCCCGCCGCAGCAGGACCGCCGCCAGTACGGCCGCGCCCAGCAGCGTCACCGCCCCCGCCAGGGCAGCGCCGCGCATTCCGCTGGTGAACGCCTCCCGGGCCGCCGCCGCCAGGACGTCCCCCGCGCGTCCCGGCAGTTGCTCGGCCACGGCCAGGGCGGCACCCAGCGTCTCGTGGGCGGGAGCCGGTGCCGAGGCGGGGATCTCGTGGCGGTAGACCGCCGTACCGATCGACCCCAGGACCGCCATCCCCAAGGCCCCGCCGAACTCGGCGCCGGTCTCCATCAGGGAGGAGGCGGTCGCCGCCCGGTCCACGGGGGCGGCGCCCATCGCGAGGTCCATGATCTGGGTCGTCGCCATGACGACCCCGCAGGCCAGGACCCCGCACGCGGTCAGCACCAGCCACATCGACTCCGTCCCGGCGACGGCCAGCAGGCCGTAACCGCTCGCGGAGATCGTGAAGCCCGCCGCGACGACGGTGGCGCGGGCGACGCCCTTCTGCACCAGCCAGGCCGCCAGCGGGGCCGCCATGCCGATCGGCAGCGACGGCAGCAGGCCCCACAGCGCGGCCTCCATCGCGCTCTTGCCGAGCACCGACTGGATGTACTGCGTGGTGAAGAACGCCGAGCCCATCATCCCGAACAGCGCGAGCAGGTTCAGGACGACGGCGGGCCCGAAGCCCTGGCCGCGGAACAGCGCGGGCGGGATCATGGGTGAGGCCGACGTGCGCTGGCGGTGGACGAAGAGGGCGATGAAGAGCAGGCCGACGGTGATCGAGACGACGTACCGGACGTTCCAGCCGTCCGACGTGATCTCCTTCAGCCCGTAGATCACCGGGAGCACCGCCGCCATCGACAGCGGCACGCTCAGCAGGTCGAAGCGGCTCGGGGCGGGGTTCCTCGACTCGGGGAGCAGGATCGGGCCGAGGACCAGCAGCAGCGCCATCGCGGGCAGGTTGACCAGGAAGACCGAGCCCCACCAGAAGTACTCGACGAGCACGCCGCTCATCACCGAGCCGAGCGCGACGCCGCCGGTCATCACGCCGGACCACAGAGCGATCGCCTTCGCGCGCTGCGCGGGGTCGGTGAACATCGTGCGGACCAGCGCCAGCGTCGACGGCATCAGGGTCGCGCCGCCGATGCCCAGCACCGCGCGGGCCGCGATCAGGGCCTCGGCGCTGTGGGCGTACGCCGCAGCCAGCGAGGCGGCGCCGAAGGCGGCCGCGCCGATCAGCAGCAGCTTGCGGCGGCCGATCCGGTCGCCCAGCGCGCCCATCGTCATCAGCAGGCCGGCCAGGACGAAGGCGTAGATGTCGAAGATCCACAGCTGCTGGGCGCCGGTGGGCTCCAGGTCGGCGCTGATCTCCGGGACCGCGAAGTAGAGGACCGAGACGTCCATCGAGACCAGCAGCAGCGGCAGCATCAGCACGCCGAGGGCGGTCCATTCGCGACGGCCGGCGCGGGCCGGGAAGTTGGGGTTCGTCGTCATGGGTCAGGACTGTACGAGCGTCTTAAACGCTTGTCTAGTACGACTGTATAAGACGTGCGTCTGGGACGGCTGTATGGATCCGGGAGTAGGGTGGGATGTCATGGGACACCGTGAGGATCTGCTCGAGGGCGCCAAGCGCTGCCTGCTGGCGAAGGGGTTCGTGCGCACGACCGCGCGCGACATCGTCAAGGAGTCGGGGACCAACCTGGCGTCGATCGGCTACCACTACGGCTCGAAGGACGCGCTGCTGGCGCAGGCGTACATCGAGATGGTGGAGGGGATGTCCGACGCCTTCGAGGGCGGCGGTGAGCTGAGCGGGGAGCCGGGGTCGCTGGAGCGGTTCGCCGACGTGTGGGCGAACATCATCTCCACCATGCGGGAGCCCGGTTCGATGTGGCGGCTCAGTATGGAGATCGTGGCCATGGGGGACCAACTGCCGGAGGTGCGGGAGCATCTCGCGCGGGCCCAGCGGGAGGGTGCGCGCGGCATCGTGACGCTCTTCCACGGCGGCAGCGAGGACGACGTCCCCGACGAGCGGGTGGACACCGTCGGCTACTTCTACCTGACCCTGATGATGGGGCTCGTGGCGCAGTGGACCTTTGATCCGAAGAGCGCGCCCGAGGCCGGGCAGCTCGCCGAGGGGCTCCGCCAGGTGATCGAGGCCGCTATCCCGAAGTGACGCCGACGCGCCCCTCGCGCATCTCGACGACCCGGTTCGCGAAGTGCCGTACCACCGCCCGGTCGTGGCAGATGAACAGGTAGCCGAGGCCCAGGTCGTCCTGGAGGTCGGCGAGCAGGTTCAGCACGCCCGCGCGCACCGACGGATCGAGTGACGACACCGGCTCGTCGAGCACCAGCAGCCGCGGTTCGGACGCCAGGGCGCGGGCGATGCCGGCGCGCTGGCACTGGCCGCCGGAGAGCTCGTGCGGGTGCCGGTCGCCGTACGCGGGGTCGAGGCCCACCCGGTCGAGGAGTTCGGCGACCCGGGCCGGGCCGTCGGCGGGATCCCAGCGGCCCTGCACCTTCAGGGGTTCGGCGATGGCGTCGCGGATGCGGTGGCGGGGGCTCAGCGAGCCGTACGGGTCCTGGAACACGGGCTGCATACGGGGGCGCAGCGGGCGCAGTTCGCGCTCGGTGAGGGAGGTCAATTCCCGTCCCTCGAAGCGGACTTCACCGCTCGTCGGGCGGCGCAGCTGGAGTACCGCCAGGGCCGTGGAGGACTTGCCGCAGCCGGACGGGCCGTTCAGGGCGAGGGTCTCGCCGGCGGCCAGGGAGAAGGAGACGCCGTCGACTGCGGTGACCTGGCCGTAGCGGACGACCAGGTCGCGGACGTCGAGCAGGGGTTCGCTCATGCGGGCTGCCGCTCCTTCAGGAACAACTCGGTGGCCGGGTGGGGGAGTTCCTCCCAACGGTGGCAGGCGACCAGGCGGCCGGGTATCTGCCGGGGCTCCGGTTCTGCCGTGTGGCAGGAGTCCGCCGCGAGCGGGCAGCGCGGGGCGAAGGCGCAGCCCGGCGGAAGGGCGCCCGGGGCGGGCGGGGTGC
>NZ_NGFN01000276.1 GCF_002148965.1 Streptomyces swartbergensis
GTCCCCGTACGCCCTCGTCGGTGCCGGGGCGCTCGCGCTGTTCCTGGTGACGGCCTTCTCGCCGAGCGAACTCATCGGCCACTTCACGGTGTTCGTGCTGGCGATCGTCATCGGCTTCTACGTCATCGGCAACGTGCACCACGCGCTGCACACCCCGCTGATGTCGGTCACCAACGCCATCTCCGGGATCGTCGTGGTCGGCGCGCTGCTCCAGATCGGGCACGGGAACACCGCCGTCACCGTGCTGTCGTTCGCCGCGATCCTGCTGGCGAGCATCAACATCTTCGGCGGATTCGCCGTCACCCGCCGGATGCTCGGCATGTTCTCGAAGGGCTGATCACGGATGACCACAGTCACGGCCTCAGAAGCCGCCTACGTCGTCGCCGCGCTGCTGTTCATCCTCAGCCTCGCCGGGCTCTCGCAGCACCGGACCTCCCGCTCGGGAGTCGTCTGGGGCATCGCGGGCATGGTCGTCGCCCTGGCGGCAACCGTCGGTCTCGCCTCGAAGAGCATCACCGCCACCGGACTCGTGCTGATCGCCGTCGCCACGGCCGTCGGCGCGGGCATCGGACTGTGGCGGGCCCGGGTGGTCGAGATGACCGGCATGCCGGAGCTGATCGCCATCATGCACAGCCTCGTCGGTCTCGCCGCCGCGTTCGTCGGCTGGAACGGCTACCTCGACGTCGACGCCTCGAGCCACGGCGGCGAGGAGCTCACCGGTTCGCTGCTCGGCATCCACCACGCCGAGGTGTTCATCGGGGTGTTCATCGGCGCCGTCACCTTCACGGGTTCCGTCGTCGCCTACCTGAAGCTCTCGGCGCGCATCAACTCCCGCCCGCTCACGCTGCCCGGCAAGCACGTCCTCAACGTGGGCGCCCTGGTCGCGTTCGTCGCGCTCACCGTCGCGTTCGTGGCACGCCCCCACATCGGCCTGCTCATCGCGGTCACCGTCATCGCCCTCGCCCTCGGCGCGCACCTGGTCGCCTCCATCGGCGGCGGTGACATGCCGGTGGTCGTCTCCATGCTCAACAGCTACTCCGGCTGGGCCGCCGCCGCCTCGGGCTTCCTGCTCGCCAACAACCTGCTGATCGTCACCGGCGCGCTGGTCGGCTCCTCCGGTGCCTACCTGTCGTACATCATGTGCAAGGCGATGAACCGCTCCTTCATCTCGGTGATCGCGGGCGGCTTCGGGACGCCGGCCGCGGCGGCCGACGACGGCGAGCACGGGGAGCACCGGGAGATCAGCGCGGAGGAGACCGCGGAACTCCTGCGCGACGCCTCCTCGGTGATCATCACGCCGGGCTACGGCATGGCCGTCGCCCAGGCCCAGTACCCGGTCGCCGAGCTGGCCCGCAAGCTGCGCGAGCGGGGCGTCGAGGTGCGCTTCGGCATCCACCCCGTCGCCGGCCGGCTGCCCGGGCACATGAACGTGCTGCTCGCCGAGGCGAACGTGCCGTACGACATCGTCCTGGAAATGGACGAGATCAACGACGACTTCGCCGCCACCTCGGTCGTCCTGGTCATCGGCGCCAACGACACCGTCAACCCGGCCGCCACCGACAACCCGGCCAGCCCCATCGCCGGGATGCCGGTGCTGCACGTGTGGGAGGCGGCCAACGTGGTCGTCTTCAAGCGGTCGATGGCCGCCGGGTACGCCGGTGTGCAGAACCCGCTGTTCTTCCGGGAGAACAGCCAGATGCTCTTCGGCGACGCCAAGCAGCGCGTGGAGGACATCCTGCGCAGCCTCGACGCCCTCGACACGCCTGTCCGGGAGATGGCCGGCAGCACGCGCTGAAAGGCGACGCATGTAGCCGACCGGGCTTTCGCCCGGTCGGTGCGTCGTCACGTCAGTGCGTGTCAGCGCTCGAACTTCCAGGTCACCCGCGGTGTCGCGGGGTCTCCCTCGACCCTGGTCACGCGGACGGGGATCGAGACCCGCTCGCTCCCGGCCCGCGCCGTGCACGTTTCGGTCGCACCGGGCACCGCCTTCAGATGCGCCGGGCAGGACACCTCGGCGATGTCCTTCCCGACCCACGGCAGCGGGTGGTACCAGCCCTCGATACGGGACTGAAGGATCGTCCTCGCCACTGCCGGGTGGCCGTCCACCTTCACGTAGAGCGCGCGGGAGTAGGTGTCGATCGTGGTGTGCTGCACGTCCTTGCCGGCCAGGAGACAGGTGAGGACCACGCCCCCGGCGGCCATGGCGACCACGCCTCCGACGGCACCGGCGAGGAAACCGCGCTGCATCTCGTACTCCTGGGGGATCGGTGGGAAGTGGCTCCACTGTGACCCGGGTACGCGGTCCCGCGCCTCGGCCGTTCGGCCAGAAAAAGGGCCGGCCCGGCACTGTGCGTGCCGGGCCGGCCCCTTGTCCGAGGCCCCCGTCGTCTCACGGGGCACCCGAACCGATCAGTCCGTGCCGGAGTCCATCGCGGCGCGGTCCAGCCACGCGTCCTCCTCGGAGACCGCGCCCCGGGAGGCGATGGCCTCGGCGCCGCCCTGCGGCAGCTGGGGCATGGTGCCGATCAGCCCGGTCGCGGCCGCCTGGGAGGCGCCGATGGTGGGGCTGCCGGTGCCGATCAGGCCGATGCCGGCGTACTGCTCCAGCTTGGCGCGGGAGTCGGCGATGTCCAGGTTGCGCATGGTGAGCTGGCCGATCCGGTCCACCGGGCCGAACGCGGAGTCCTCCGTGCGCTCCATGGACAGCTTGTCCGGGTGGTAGCTGAACGCCGGGCCGGTCGTGTCGAGGATCGAGTAGTCCTCACCGCGCCGCAGCCGCAGCGTCACCTCGCCGGTGACGGCCGCGCCGACCCACCGCTGGAGCGACTCGCGGATCATCAGCGCCTGCGGGTCCAGCCAACGGCCCTCGTACATCAGCCGGCCGAGCCGCCGTCCCTCGGTGTGGTACTGGGCGAGGGTGTCCTCGTTGTGGATCGCGTTGACCAGACGCTCGTACGCGGCGTGCAGCAGGGCCATGCCCGGGGCCTCGTAGATGCCGCGGCTCTTGGCCTCGATGATCCGGTTCTCGATCTGGTCCGACATGCCCAGGCCGTGCCGGCCGCCGATGGCGTTGGCCTCCATGACCAGGTCGACGGGGGAGGAGAACTCCTTGCCGTTGATCGTCACGGGGCGGCCCTGTTCGAAGCCGATCGTCACGTCCTCGGTGGCGATGTCGACCTCGGGGTCCCAGAACTTCACGCCCATGATCGGCTCGACGGTCTCGACGCCGGTGTCCAGGTGCTCCAGGGTCTTCGCCTCGTGCGTGGCGCCCCAGATGTTGGCGTCGGTGGAGTACGCCTTCTCCGTGCTGTCGCGGTAGGGCAGCCCGTGGGCGAGCAGCCACTCCGACATCTCCTTGCGGCCGCCGAGCTCGGTCACGAACGCCGCGTCCAGCCAGGGCTTGTAGATCCGCAGGTGCGGGTTGGCGAGCAGGCCGTAGCGGTAGAACCGCTCGATGTCGTTGCCCTTGAAGGTGGAGCCGTCGCCCCAGATCTGGACGTCGTCCTCGAGCATCGCGCGCACCAGCAGCGTGCCCGTGACGGCACGGCCGAGCGGCGTGGTGTTGAAGTACGCCCGCCCGCCCGAGCGGATGTGGAACGCGCCGCAGGTCAGTGCGGCCAGGCCCTCCTCGACCAGCGCGGCACGGCAGTCGACCAGACGCGCGATCTCGGCACCGTAGGTCTTCGCACGGCCGGGCACCGACGCGATGTCGGGCTCGTCGTACTGGCCGATGTCGGCGGTGTAGGTGCACGGGACGGCGCCCTTGTCGCGCATCCACGCGACCGCGACGGAGGTGTCGAGACCGCCCGAGAAGGCGATGCCGACGCGCTCGCCGGCGGGCAGGGAGGTGAGGACCTTGGACATAGAAAGAGTATGTATCACTTTGCATAGTCATGCAAGCCGGGTATGCGGAATCCTCATCCCCCGCTGTCTGCTCAGGAACTCTCCGAGCCTCCGAGCGCCCCCAGAATCCGCTCCGCCGCCAGCGTCGGTGTCAGCTCGCCCTCCCGGACCCGCTGCTCCAGAACCGGCGCCAGCGCCCGTACCGCCGGGTCGGCCCGCAGGCGGCCGAGGAGTTCGTCGCGGACCATGGTCCAGGTCCAGTCGACCTGCTGGTCGCGCCGCTTGGCGGTGAGCCGGCCGGTGGAGTCCAGCAGCGTGCGGTGCTGCTCCAGGCGCTCCCACACCGCGTCCAGACCGGTCGACTCGCGCGCGCTGCAGTGCAGGACCGGCGGGGTCCAGAAGGCATCCTTGCCGTGCATCAGCCGCAGCGCGCCCGCCAGCTCCCTGGCGGCGGCACGGGCGTCGCGCTCGTGCGGGCCGTCCGCCTTGTTCACGGCGATCACGTCGGCCAGTTCCAGGACGCCCTTCTTGATGCCCTGGAGCTGGTCGCCCGTGCGGGCGAGGGTGAGCAGCAGGAAGGAGTCGACCATGTTCGCGACCGCGGTCTCGGACTGCCCGACTCCGACCGTCTCCACCAGGACCACGTCGTAGCCCGCCGCCTCCATCACCACGATCGACTCACGCGTCGCCTTGGCGACCCCGCCCAGCGTGCCCGCGGTGGGGGAGGGGCGGACGAACGCCGCCGGGTCCACCGCCAGCCGTTCCATCCGCGTCTTGTCGCCCAGGATCGAGCCGCCGGTACGGCTGGAGGACGGGTCGACGGCGAGCACCGCCACCCGGTGCCCGAGCCCCGTCAGCATCGAGCCGAACGCGTCGATGAACGTCGACTTGCCCACGCCCGGCACCCCGCTGACCCCGATCCGCCGGGCCCGGCCGCTGTGCGGCAGCAGCTCGGTGAGCAACTCCTGGGCCAGGACCCGGTGCTGGGGGCGGGTCGACTCGACGAGCGTGATGGCCCGGGCGATGATCGCCCGCTTCCCGTCGAGTACGCCCTTCACATACGCGTCGACATCGATCACAGGTCGTGCCCGAGTCCGTCCGACAGCCGCTTCACCAGGTCGTACGCCGCGTCCGGGATCACCGTGCCGGGCGGGAAGACCGCCGCCGCGCCCATCTCCAGCAGCGTCGGCACGTCCTGCGGCGGGATCACCCCGCCGACCACGATCATGATGTCCTCGCGGCCCTCCTCGGCCAGCGCCTCGCGCAGCGCCGGGACGAGGGTGAGGTGACCGGCCGCCAGCGAGGAGACGCCGACGATGTGCACGTCCGCCTCGACGGCCTGCCGGGCGACCTCGGCCGGGGTCTGGAACAGCGGGCCGACGTCCACGTCGAAGCCGAGGTCGGCGAAGGCGGTCGCGATCACCTTCTGGCCGCGGTCGTGGCCGTCCTGGCCCATCTTCGCGACCAGGATGCGCGGGCGGCGGCCCTCGGCCTCCTCGAAGTCGGAGACCAGGGCGCGGGTGCGGTCCACGGACGGGGACTCCCCTGCTTCGTTGCGGTACACGCCGGAGATCGTACGGATCTGGCTCGCGTGCCGGCCGTACACCTTCTCCAGGGCGTCGGAGATCTCCCCGACGGTCGCCTTCGCGCGGGCCGCGTGCACCGCCAGCTCCAGCAGGTTGCCCTCGCCGGCGGCGGCCCGGGTCAGCGCGTCCAGCGCGTCCCGGCACGCCGTCTCGTCCCGCTCCGCCCGCAGCCGCCGCAGCTTCTCGATCTGCTGGGTGCGTACAGAGGAGTTGTCGACCTTCAGCACGTCGATCTGCTCGTCGG
This sequence comes from Streptomyces swartbergensis, assembly GCF_002148965.1. Classification (GTDB taxonomy): domain Bacteria; phylum Actinomycetota; class Actinomycetes; order Streptomycetales; family Streptomycetaceae; genus Streptomyces; species Streptomyces swartbergensis. Next base: position 5,674 of record NZ_NGFN01000276.1, read on the forward strand.
TCTCGACCCGGTACTTGTTGACGCCGATGACCGGCTGCCGGCCCGAGTCGATCCGGGCCTGCGTGCGGGCCGCGGCCTCCTCGATGCGCAGCTTCGGGATGCCCGCGTCGATGGCCTTGGCCATGCCGCCCGCCGCTTCGACCTCCTGGATGTGCTGCCAGGCCCGCCGGGCGAGGTCGTACGTCAGCCGCTCGACGTAGGCGCTGCCGCCCCACGGGTCGATCACCCGGGTCGTGCCGGACTCCTGCTGGAGCAGCAGCTGCGTGTTGCGGGCGATGCGCGCCGAGAAGTCGGTGGGCAGGGCCAGCGCCTCGTCGAGGGCGTTGGTGTGCAGCGACTGCGTGTGCCCCTGCGTCGCCGCCATCGCCTCGACGCACGTGCGCGTCACGTTGTTGAACACGTCCTGCGCGGTCAGCGACCAGCCGGAGGTCTGCGAATGGGTGCGCAGGGACAGGGACTTGGCGTTCTGCGGGTCGAACTGCTTGACCAGCTTCGCCCACAGCAGCCGCGCCGCCCGCAGCTTGGCGACCTCCATGAAGAAGTTCATGCCGATCGCCCAGAAGAACGACAGCCGGGGCGCGAACGCGTCCACGTCCAGGCCGGCTTCACGGCCCGCCCGGATGTACTCGACCCCGTCCGCGAGCGTGTACGCCAGCTCCAGGTCGGCCGTCGCGCCCGCCTCCTGGATGTGGTAGCCGGAGATGGAGATGGAGTTGTAGCGCGGCATCCGCTGCGAGGTGAAGGCGAAGATGTCGGAGATGATCCGCATCGACGGCTTCGGCGGATAGATGTAGGTGTTGCGGACCATGAACTCCTTGAGGATGTCGTTCTGGATGGTCCCCGCCAACTTCTCCGGCGGCACGCCCTGCTCCTCCGCGGCGACGATGTACAGCGCCAGCACCGGCAGCACGGCACCGTTCATCGTCATCGACACGGTCATCTTGTCCAGCGGGATCCCGTCGAACAGCTGCCGCATGTCGTAGATCGAGTCGATGGCCACGCCCGCCATGCCGACGTCACCGGTCACCCGCGGGTGGTCACTGTCGTAGCCCCGGTGCGTGGGCAGGTCGAAGGCGACCGACAGGCCCTTCTGGCCGGCCGCGAGGTTGCGCCGGTAGAAGGCGTTGGACTCCTCGGCCGTGGAGAAACCCGCGTACTGGCGGATCGTCCAGGGCTGGTTGACGTACATCGTCGGGTACGGGCCCCGCAGATACGGCGCCGCGCCCGGGTACGTGTCCAGGAAGTCCAGGCCCTCCAGGTCACGCCCGGTGTACAGCGGCTTGACCGCGATGCCCTCCGGGGTCTCCCAGAGCAGGTCGTCACCGCCGGAGGCGTTCTTGACCGCCGTACGCCACTCGTCGGGGCCGCCGTCACAGGCCGGGGTCCCCAGCTCGATCCCGGAGAAGTCGGGGACGGAACGGTCGGAGGGGGCGGTCATCGGGACACTCCCATGCGGTCGAGGGTCGCGGAGAGCACGGCCACGGCGTCGCAGCCCGCGAAGACGTACGCGTCGACACCGGCGTACTGCCCGGGACGGCCCGCGAGGAACACGTGCCGCGCGCCGGCGGCCTTCAGGGTCCGGGCGGTGGCCTCGGCCTGCTCCTCGTACAGCGCGTCGCTGGAGCACAGCACGGCCTCCGTGGCGCCGCTGTCCTCGAAGGTGCCGTGTGTGACGGGCTCGATGCCGCCCGCCTGGAAGAGGTTCGAGGCGAAGGTGAGGCGCGCGGTGTGGGCGGCGGCCGGGCCGATCGCGGCGAGGAAGATCCGGGGCCGGGAGCCGGTCGCGGCGAGGTGGGCGTCGGAGCGGGCGCGCAGCGCCTCGTACTCCTCGTCGCGGCGTACCCTCGGCAGCCCGCCGGACGGCGGCTCGGGTGCGCTCTCGCGGACCACCGGCTTCTCCGCGAGGTACGGGAACTCGCTGACGCCCGTGACGGGTTCGCGCCGCTTCGCCAGCTTCGTACGGCGGGCCTGCCAGGTGTCGGCCAGGTCCTGCGCGAGATCGCCCGACCGCAGGGCCGCCGCCTGGCCGCCGAGCCGCTCGATCCGCCGGAAGAACTCCCAGCCCGCGTGGGCCAGTTCGTCGGTGAGCCGCTCCACGTACCAGGAGCCGCCCGCCGGGTCGGTCACCCGGGCCAGATGCGACTCCTCGATGAGGATCGTGGAGGTGTTGCGGGCGATACGGCGTGCGAACGCGTCCGGCAGGCCGAGGGCGTGGTCGAAGGGCAGCACGGTGACCGAGTCGGCCCCGCCCGCCCCGGCGGCCAGCGTGGCGATGGTCGTGCGCAGCATGTTCACCCACGGGTCGCGGCGCGTCATCATCACCGGCGATGTCACGACGTGCTGGAGCTGCGCCCCCGCGCGCGGCGCCCCGCAGACCTCGGCCACCCGCGCCCACAGCCGGCGCGCGGCCCGCAGCTTGGCGATCGTCAGGAACTGGTCGGCGGTCGCCGCGTACCGGAACTCCAGCTGCGCACAGGCCCGTTCGACGCTCAGCCCGGCCTCGGTGAGCTCCCGCAGATACGCCACGCCCGTGGCCAGCGAGCAGCCCAGCTCCTGGGCGGCCGAGCCGCCGGCCTCGTGGTACGGCAGCGCGTCCACGGTCAGCGCCCGCAGCCCCGGGTACCCCTCGGCACACAGCCCCGCCAGCTCCGCCGCCGGAGCGAAGTCGCCCTCCTGTCCGCTCCGGGCCTGCTGACCCAGCGGGTCGGCGCCCAGATTGCCGCGCGTCGACTCCCGGGCTACACCGCGCTCCTCGTACAGCCGCAGCAACTCCCGCGCGGCGGGCCCGGTGTCACGCCCCGCGTCGAGGACGACGGGGGCGAGGTCGAGAAGGACGCCGTCGAGGACCCGGCCGAGCTCCGGCAGCGGAATGCCGCCTTCCCCCACGGCCAGCCACAGGGAGGTGACGCCGTTCTCCAGATCCGCGAGTACCGCGCCGCTGTCGGCCACCGTGTGCCGCTGCCGTACGTCCCAGCCGCCGAGGGTGTTCCCCTCGGCCCGGCCGCCCCGCACGAAGGGTGCGAATCCGGGCAGGCCCGGCTCGGGCGCGGTGTCGTGCGCGGTGTAGAGAGGCCGGGTGCGCAGCCCGTCCTCCAGCGCGGTGGACAGGGCTTCCTCGGCCTCGGCGCCCTCCACTTCCTTGCCCGACTTGCGCAGCACACCCGCCACCAGGCGCTGCCACTGCTCATGGGGCACATCAGGGAACTCGCCGGCCAGCTCAAGCCCGTCGTCAGGCAGGACCGTCATGCTCGGATGCTAGGACACCGACACAGAGGAGCAGCAGTGGGCGAGCCTGTGACCTTTCACTCCCTGTTTCTGTGATCCCGATCTCCCCTGAGGGAAGAGGTTCACAGGGCAACCGGACAGTGAGCAGCCTCCGGACAGGGAGCAGCCTCCGACAGGGAGCCGCCCTACGACAAGGAGCGTGCACGCCATGGGTACCGCCGTCCACGTCCCGCAGACCCGGGACATGATCGGAGACGAGCTCTCCGGAGACGAGGCGTTCACCGCCCTGCGCCACTACGGAGGGCTGCGGCTGCTGGCCGACTCCTTCACACGGTTCCGGTACGCGGACGGCTTCACCAACGCGCGGGCCCTCGCCTTCCAGGTCGTGCTCGGGCTGGTCCCGTGCACCGTGGCGCTCGTCGGGCTGGCCACGTCGGTGCACACGGAGGGCGTGGGCCGGGTCATCGAGCTCACGCTCGGCCGGATCGTGCCGGGTGCCAGCGCGCAGATCGTCGAGGACGCCTTCGAGGGGACGCGGCGCACCGCGCACGGCGATGTCTGGGGCACGCTCGCCCTGTGGCTCGGCCTGGGCTTCGCGCTGCTGAACCTCGCCTCGGCCATGGGCCAGATCGAGCGCGGCGCCAACCGCATCTACGGCATCGAGCGCGACCGTCCCTTCCCGCGCAAGTACGGGCGGGCGATCCTTCTCGCGCTCGCCGCCGGTCTGCCCCTGGTGCTGGGGTTCGTCGTCCTGGTCGCCGGCGAGGCCGTGGGCGATGCCGTGGCGGACTCGGCCGGCTGGGCGGACAGCGGGTCGCGGTGGTGGGGCGTGCTCGACATCCCCGTGGGGCTCGCGCTGGCCTGGGTGGCCTCCGCCGTGATCTTCCGCTGGTCACCCCGCCGCGTCCAGCCCGGCTACACCTGGCTCGCCTTCGGCTCGGCCGTGCATCTGCTGCTGTGGGTGTCGGCCACCTGGCTGCTCGCGCTGTACGTCGAGGAGAGCGGTGCCTTCGGCGCCGTGTACGGGCCGCTCACCGCCTTCATCGCCCTGCTGCTGTGGGCCAACCTCACCGCCGTCGCGCTCTTCCTCGGCATTGCGTTCGCCGCCCAGCTCGAAGCGGCCCGCGCCGGCATCGAGTCGGCCGTCCAGCCGGACCCCGGACCCGGCGCGTGAGCCCGTACGGCGGCCGACGCAGCCGCAGCGTCCTCAGCCGCTCGCCGCCGCGGCCACCGTCTCGGGGTCCACCCCGGTCAGTTCGACGATGCGGTGCGGCGCCACGCCGGCGGCCAGCGCGCGTCCGATCAGGCCGTCCCGCCCGTCCGCGCAGTCGCGGTAGGCGAGCAGCTCCTCCTCGACCCGGGCGAGCGGCTCCGGTGCCATCCGGTGGCGGACCCGGCTCAGTTCCTCGTCGCTCAGCGGGACGGGCAGCCGTTCCGCTCCCTCGGGAATGGCCGCCGTCTCCTCCGGCGGCAGCAGGCGCAGGTGCGGGGAGGCCGGCGTGCTCCCCTGAGCGTCCAGCCACGCGCGTACCGCGGGAGTCTCCATGCACGCGAGCTCCCCGACGGCGGCGGGGGCCACGCCGAGCCGCGCGGACGCGTCGTCAAGCAGGACCAGGTAGGCGTCGTCGGTCATCCTCGGCTCCTTCTCAACTGGGGGGTGATCGACGTCCCATTACCCCGCCGCGCCCGGATTACCGCCGGCTCCGGGAGCCTCGGCCGTCGCGGCCAGAACCTGTCCGCGACCCCGGCTACCGTGCCCGCATGACGAACACCAAGCGGAGCGTCACCGGCACGGCACCCCACCTCGGCACCCGGGCCCTCAACCGCGCCACCCTCGACCGCCAGTTGCTCCTGCGCCCGGCCCGGATCTCCGCCGCCGCGGCCGTCGAGCACTTGGTCGGTCTCCAGGCGCAGAACGTCAAACCGCCGTACTACGCGCTCGCCGCACGCCTCGACGGATTCACCCCCGAGGCGCTGTCCCGGCTGATGGCCGACCGCGACGTCGTCCGGATCGTCACGATGCGCTCCACCATCCACACCCACACCGCGGACGACTGCCTCACCCTGCGTCCGCTGGTGCAGCCCGCACGGGACCGGGAGCTGACGCAGTTCCGCAAGGGACTCGCCGGTGTCGACCTGGACCGGCTCGCCGCCCTCGCCCGCGACCTCGTCGAGACCGAGCCCCGCACCATGAGGCAACTGCGCGAGGCGCTGCTCCGGGAGTGGCCGGACGCCGACCCGCAGGCCCTGGCCGTCGCCGCCCGGTGCCGTCTCCCGCTCGTGCAGGTGACCCCGCGCGGCCTGTGGGGCAAAAGCGGGCAGGTCAGTCTGACCACCGCCGAGCACTGGCTCGGCCGTCCCGCCGGACCGGCCGCCACGCCCGACCAGGTCGTCCTGCGCTACCTCGCCGCCTTCGGCCCGGCCTCCGTGCGGGACATGCAGGCCTGGGCCGGACTGACCCGTCTGCGCGAGGCCTTCGAACGGCTCCGCCCGCGCCTGGTCACCTTCCGGGACGAGGGCGGCGTCGAGCTCTTCGACCTGCCGGACGCCCCCCGCCCCGACCCGGAC
>NZ_NGFN01000277.1 GCF_002148965.1 Streptomyces swartbergensis
CCCCCGGAGGGGACCCCGGGAGGCCCCCCAGAGGCCGGACCCCCGGAGGCCGGACCCGCGGAGGCGGGTCCACGAGGCGGACGCCCGGGGCGTGCCCACTGGAGGCGGGCGTACGGGGCGGGACCGTCCGGGAGGTGGGACCGGCAGTGGTGCCGGAGGCCGGATGGTCCGGAAGGTGGGACCGACCCAGTGCCGGAGGCGGGACCGTCCGGAAGGCGACCGGCCCACGTGCCGCAGGCCGGACCGTCCGGGAGGTGGGACCGGCCCAGGTGCCGGACCTATAGGAGCCGGGCCCCGGAACCGACCGGGCCCCGGAACCGACCGGGCCCCGGAACCGACCGGGCCCCGGAACCGACCGGGCCCCGGAACCGACCGGGCCCCGGGACCGACCGGGCCCCGGAACCGACCGGGCCCCGGAACCGACCGGGCCCCGGAACCGACCGGCCCCGGGCCGGACCCGCCCGGGCCGGACCCGCCCGGGCCGGACCCCGCGCAGAGGGCAGGTCGTTCGGGACGCCGTGCCCTCCCGGCCGGGCCCGGAACGAGGCCCCGCGTCTCACGACGTCCTTGTCACCCTCGGCACGGCACAGTCGTCACCGGCTGTCACCCGTGCCACGACCTCCACAACGCCGCATACGCCCCGCCCGCCGCCACCAGTTCCTCGTGGCTGCCCAGTTCGCTGATGCGGCCGTTCTCGACGACGGCGATGACGTCCGCGTCGTGGGCGGTGTGGAGGCGGTGGGCGATGGCGACGACGGTGCGGCCGTCGAGGACCTTGGCCAGGGATCGTTCCAGGTGGCGGGCGGCCCGCGGGTCGAGCAGGGACGTCGCCTCGTCCAGGACCAGGGTGTGCGGGTCCGCCAGCACCAGGCGGGCCAGGGCGATCTGCTGGGCCTGCGCGGGAGTGAGAGTCAGGCCGCCCGAGCCGACCTCGGTGTCCAGGCCGTCGTCGAGCGCCCGGGCCCAGCCGTCCGCGTCGACCGCGCCCAGCGCCGCCCACAGCTCGGCGTCGCCGGCGCCGGTCCGGGCGAGCCGGAGGTTGTCGCGCAGGGAGCCCACGAAGACGTGGTGCTCCTGGTTGACGAGGGCGACGTGGGCGCGGACGCGTTCCGCCGGCATCCGGGACAGCTCGGCGCTGCCCAGGGTGATCCGGCCGTCCCGGGGCGCGTAGATCCCGGCGAGCAGCCGCCCCAGCGTCGACTTGCCCGCACCCGAGGGGCCGACCAGGGCCAGCCGCGTGCCGGGGGAGACCTCCAGGGACACCTTGCGCAGGACGTCCACGCCCTCCACATAGCCGAAGCGCACCCGGTCGGCGTGCACATGGCGTCCGTCGGGTGACACGGAGGGGTCGCCGGCGTCCGGCTCGATGTCCCGGACCCCGACGAGCCGGGCCAGCGACACCTGGGCCACCTGGAGCTCGTCGTACCAGCGCAGGATCATGCCCACCGGGTCGACGAGCATCTGGGCGATCAGCGCGCCCGTCGTGAGCTGGCCGACGTCGATCCAGCCACGCAGGGCGAACACGCCGCCGAGCAGAAGGACCGAGGCGAGCACGGTCACGTGGGTGACGTTGACGACCGGGAAGAGCACCGACCGCAGCCACATCGTGTAGCGCTCCCACGCCGTCCACTCCCGGATCCGGCGCTCGGACAGCGCGACGCGCCGGTCGCCGAGGCGGTGCGCCTCGACGGTGCGCCCGGCGTCCACGGTCTCGGCGAGCGCGGCGGCCACGGCGGCGTACCCGGCGGCCTCCGAGCGGTAGGCGGCCGGCGCCCGCCGGAAGTACCAGCGGCAGCCGACGATCAGCAGCGGCAGGGCGAGCAGCACGGCGAGCGCCAGCGGCGGCGCCGTGACGACCAGCCCGCCCATCAGCAGCACCACCCACACCACGCCGATCGACAGCTGCGGCACGGCCTCGCGCATGGCGTTGGCCAGCCGGTCGATGTCCGTGGTGATCCGCGACAGCAGATCGCCGGTCCCGGCCCGCTCCAGCACGCCGGGCGGCAGCCCGACCGACCGTACGAGGAAGTCCTCGCGCAGGTCGGCCAGCATCCGCTCGCCGAGCATCGCGCCGCGCAGCCGCACCTGGCGGACGAACAGGGCCTGGACGGCCAGCGCCGCCACGAACAGCCCCGCGGTGAGTTCCAGCCGCAGGTCCCGCGCCCCGTCGGACACCCGCTCCACGACTCCGCCCAGCAGCCACGGACCGGCCATCGAGGCGACGACGGCGACCGTGTTGACCACGACGAGCAGCAGGAACGCCCGGCGGTGCCGGCGCAGCAGTTCGGCCACGTAGGCGCGGACGGTCGTGGGGGCACCGACCGGCAGGGTGTTCGCCGTCGTCGGGGCCGCCGGGTCGTACGCCGGTGGCGCCACGCCGATCATGCCTTCTCCTCGATCTCTTCCAGTTCGTGCAGGACGTCCTTCAGGGCGACGGAACCGCTCAGCGCCACCTCGTCGTCCGTCTCGCGGGTGACGACCGCCCGGTAGCGGGGCTCGGTGTGCACCAGTTCGCGGTGGGTGCCGGTCGCCGCGACCTCGCCGTCGTGCAGGAACACGACCCGGTCGGCGCGGTCCAGCAGCAGCGGCGAGGAGGTGAACACCACGGTCGTGCGCCCCGCGCGCAGCTCCCGCACGCCCTGCGCGATCCGTGCCTCGGTGTGCGAGTCGACGGCCGAGGTCGGCTCGTCCAGGACGAGCACCTCCGGGTCCGTGATCAGCGACCGGGCCAGTGCGAGCCGCTGGCGCTGGCCGCCGGACAGGGACCGGCCCCGTTCGGTGATCCGCGCGTCCATGGGATCGGCGGCGTCCACCGAGCCCTGCACCAGCGCCGCCAGCACATCGTCGCACTGTGCGGCGGCCAGCGCCGCCCGCGGTTCGACGGCGCCCGACGCGGGTACGTCGAGCAGTTCGCGCAGCGAGCCGGACAGCAGCACAGGGTCCTTGTCCTGGACGAGGACGGCCGTACGGGCACAGTCCAGCGGGAGTTCGTCGAGCGGCACGCCGCCCAGCAGCACCGAGGTGCCCTCCTGCGGCGGGTGCCCGCCCAGCCGTTCCGCCAGCCTGCCCGCCGCGTCCGGGTCGCCGCACACCACGGCGGTGAACAGGCCGGCGTTCGCGAGCAGCCCGGTGTCCGGGTCGTACAGGTCTCCGGAGGGGAGGTCGGCCCCGCGCGCCCCGGCGGTGTCCGTGGCCCGCTCCAGCGCCAGCACGCCCGCTGCCCGTTTGGCGGACGGCCGGGAGAAGGAGTACGCCATGGCGATCTCCTCGAAGTGCCGCAGCGGATAGGTGAGGACCATCACCGAGCTGTAGACGGTGACCAGTTCGCCGACGGTGATCCGGCCCTGGCGTGCCAGGTGCACGCCGTACCAGACGACGGCGATGAGCAGCAGTCCCGGCAGCAGGACCTGGATCGCGGAGATCAGGGACCACATCCGGGCGCTGCGCACCGCCGCGTGCCGGACCTCCTGGGAGGCGCGGCGGTAGCGGTCGAGGAACAGTTCCTCACCGCCGATGCCGCGCAGTACGCGCAGACCGGCGACGGTGTCCGAGGCGAGTTCGGTGGCGCGTCCGGCCTTCTCGCGCTGGACGTCGGCGCGCCGGGTGGCGCGGGGCAGCAGGGGGAGCACGGCGAGCGCCAGCACGGGTAGCCCCACGGCGACGACGACGCCGAGCGCGGGCTGGTAGACGAGCAGAGCGGCGCAGACCAGCACGATGGTGACCAGTGCGGCGGTGAACCGCGACCAGGCTTCCACGAACCAGCCGATCTTCTCGACGTCACCCGTGGAGACCGCCACGACCTCACCGGCCGCGACGCGCCGGGTCAGCGCCGAGCCCAACTGGGCGGCCTTGCGGGCGAGCAGCTGCTGGACGCGGGCGGCCGCCGTGATCCAGTTGGTGACGGCGGTGCGGTGCAGGAAGGTGTCGCCGACCGCGTTGCCGACGCAGGCCAGCGCCAGCAGGCCGCCCGCCAGGGCGAGTTGCCCGCCGGAGCGGTCGACGACGGCCTGTACGGCGACACCGACGCAGAACGGCAGCGCGGCGACGGAGGCGAAGTGCAGCAGCCCCCAGGCCAGTGACTTGAGCTGCCCGTCCAGCTGATTCCGGAAGAGCCACCACAGGAATCGGGGACCCGAACGCGCGTCCGGCACGCCCGGGTCGGGGTACGGAAGGTCTTGAATCTGCATGACGTCCCAGTGGCTCGTGTCAGGGGGATGGGGGTTCGGCCGACGGCAACAAACCGTGACAGGTTCGCGTCGCCACGTGGTCGGGGGCAACCGGTTTTCGACCCACCGAACGGAACCGGCCGACAGGGGTGGGAACAGGGCTGCGCGGCGGGCAGGTGCTCATTGCGGAGGCGGCGGACTCCCCGTAGAACACCGCCATGAAGAGACGGATCGTCATGTCCATGCTTGCCGGAGCGACCCTCCTGGCGAGCACCCTCCTCGGGACCGGTCCCGCCCGTGCGGCCGACGTGCCCGCCGAGTTCGGCACCGACTGGCACGACCCGGTCACGGCCGCCCCGCCCGTCACGAAGCCCGGCGGCAGGTCCTGTGAAGTCACCGTCGCCCAGGCGCAGTTCCGCGACTTCACCCCGTACCGGGGCACGTACACCCCGCCCGGCGACTGCGGCGAGCGCTGGAGCAAGGTGGTGCTGCGGCTCGACGGCAAGGTCAAGGGGCGCCAGTACGACCGGCTCGGCTACCTCCACGTCGGCGGGGTCGAGATCTTCCGCACGTCGACACCGCAGCCCTCGCCCGACGGCATCGCGTGGTCGGTGGAGAAGGACGTCACCCGCTATAGCGACACCTTCCGCAGCCGCCAGGACGTCGAGATGCTCATCGGGAACGTCGTCGACGACACCTACACGGGTGTCCTCGACGTCAAGGTCACGCTGACGTTCTACGACGGCCGCCCCGACGGGACGAGCCCTGACCGGGTCCTCACCCTCGACCAGGGGGCCGACGGCGCGACCACCCTCACGACCCCGCGCAACAGCGAACGCGTCGTCGCCGAGGTGTACGCCACCGGCTCCGGCGGCGGCTGCGAGGAGTACTGGTACCTGACGGTGCCCGACCCGGCGCCGTACTCCTGCACGGCGGGCCAAGGCCCCTACCGCGAGGTGCAGATCCGCGTGGACGGCCGGCTCGCGGGCATCGCCGCACCGTTCCCCACCGTGTGGACCGGCGGCTGGTCCAACCCGTTCCTCTGGTACGTGATCCCGGGACCGCGCGCCTTCGACATCAAGCCGATCACCTACGACCTCACCCCCTTCGCCGGGCTCCTCAACGACGGCCGCCCGCACCGCGTCGAGGTGTCGGTCGTCGGCGTGCCCGAGGGGCAGACCGGCTGGAGCACCCCCGTGAACATCCTGGTCTGGCAGGACGAGCAGCGCGCCCACGTTCCCGGGAAGCTCACCGTGCACAAGGTGGACGACCTGGCCAACTCCTCGTCGTATACACCGGGTTCGGAGCACCGGGTCGACACCGAGGGCGCCCATCGGCTGACCGTCGCCGGATACGTCGACACCTCGCACGGCCGCGTCACGACCACTGTCAGCCGTGCGCTCGCCAACGTCTCCGAGCACCGCTGGGTGGACGGCGAGACGACCGACGCCCTCGATGCCACCTGGACCGGCGACGAGTCCGTGACCGTCGACGGACGCGGACCGGCCCACACCACCCGCACCCACCGGACCTACACGATGGACGGCACGACCACCCTCGGCGCGGGCGACCGGCTGCGCACCGTGCTGACCCTCGGCGACCGCGCCACGGCCGTCGAGACGCGCGGCGGCCGCCGTACGGCGTGGTCACGGCTCGACGACTCCTACGCGGGAGACGCCACGTACACGGCGAACGTGCCCCGCGACCAGCGGCACGCGGTCGGCGGGACGAGCGAGCGCTACCGCCTCCACGGCTCGCACGTCGGCTGCTACGACCGCACGCTGACCACCGTGCAGGGAGTGCTCACGGGGGACCGCCACCGTTGCTGAGGGGGCCGGTGTGACCTCTGTGGCATGCGTCACTTAGGGCGCTTTTACATGGCCGAAACGTTGCGGTCTTGTGCGTGATCAAGACAGCCTCCAGAGTGTACGGCTACGGAAGGCGCTTTCCGTATCGCAGAAGTCCCCTCCGGCCTCTGTGTGCCCCGTCCCCCAAGGAGGCCCCGTGCCACCGTCCGTACCGTCCCTGCCGCGGCGCGTCGCACGCACCCTGCGTACCTCACTCTTCGCGCAGGTCCTCTGCGCGCTCGTCCTCGGAATCGTCGTCGGGAAGCTGTGGCCGGATACGGCCACGGCTTTCCAGCCGCTCGGCGACGGTTTCACCCGGCTCATCAAGACGGTGATCTCGCCCCTGGTGTTCTGCGTGGTCGTCGTCGGCATCGCCAAGGCCGGTGACCTGAAGGCGTTCGGCCGGATCGGGGTCAAGGCCCTCATCTGGTTCGAGGTCGCCTCCACCGCCGCCCTGGTCATCGGCCTCGTCGCCGCCAACGTCGTCGGGCCCGGCAAGGGCATGAACGTCGACCCCTCCTCGCTGGACGCCGCCGCGGTGAACCAGACGACGGGCGGTGGTCAACTGCCCTCGACGACCGAGTTCGTCCTCAACGCGCTGCCCGAGAGCTTCGTCGGCGCCTTCGCCGAGAACGAACTGCTCCAAGTCCTCATCCTGGCCTGCCTGGTGGGCGCCGCCCTGCTGCACCTCGGGCACACCAAAGTGCCGAAGATCCTGCCCGCAATCGACCAGGCCCAGGAGGTCGTCTTCACGGTCGTCGGCTTCATCATGCGGCTGGCCCCGATCGCGGTGTTCGGCGCGATGGCCCACCTGGTCGGCAACTACGGGCTGGGCGTGATGAAGACGTACGCCAAGCTCATCGTGCTCTGTTACGTGGCGGCCGCGCTGTTCGTCGCGCTGCTCGCCGTCGCCCTGCGGATGGTGACCGGGCTCAGCCTCTGGAAGTTCCTGCGCTACATCCGCGAGGAGATGCTCCTCGCGCTCGGCACCGCGTCCACCGAGTCGGTCATGCCGCGCGTGATGCAGAAGCTGCGCCGAGCCGGTGCCCGCGACGACGCGGTGGGGCTGGTGCTGCCCACGGGCTACTCCTTCAACCTCGACGGCGCCTCGCTCTACCTGTCCATCGGCACGCTGTTCATCGCCCAGGCCGTGGGCGTGGATCTGAGCCTGGGCCAGCAGATCACCGTCGTCCTGGTGCTGATGCTGACCAGCAAGGGCATGGCGGGCATCCCCGGTTCGGCGTTCCTCGCCCTGTCCGCGACGGCCTCGTCCCTGGGAGCCATCCCGGCGGGAGCCGTCGCCCTGCTGCTCGGCGTGGACCGCATCATGGACTCGATGCGCGTCGTCACGAACTTGCTCGGCAACTGCGTCGCCGTGTTCGCGGTGTCCCGCTGGGAGGGCGCGCTGGACATCGAGCGGGCCAAGAAGGTGCTGGACGGCGAAACCGTGGCCGAGGACCTGGAGGCCGGCGACGAGCCCGTGCCGGCGGAGGTTCCGGCGCAGAAGACCAAGGAGACCGTCGCCGACGCCAGTTGACGACGGCAGGCGAGTGAGCCGCGGTCACCGCTCGGGAAGTGCGAGCGGTGGCCGCGGCTCCTCGTGTGTTCAGTGACGCACCAGGCAGAAGGGATGCCCCGCCGGGTCCGCGTACACCCGCCAACTCCGCCCGTCCGCACCTGCGTCCAGCACCTCGGCGCCCGAGGCCAGCACCTCGTCCTGCGCGCGATCCAGCTCCGCGACACCGAAGTCCAGGTGGAACTGCTGCGGCCGGGCGGGATCCGGCCACCGCGGCGGCCGGTAGTCCGCCACCCGCTGGAAGGCCAGCACGAAGCCGGACGGCGTGTGCAGCGTCGCCCAGTCCTCGTCCAGGGACCACCGCCGGTCCGGCTGGTTGACGGCACCGCCGAGGAGCGACTGGTAGAAGCCGGCGAGTTCTGATGGAGCGGGGCAGTCCAGCACCACGCACTGCAGGTCGGCGATCATGGCGGGAGTCTAGGGTCCGTCCGGCGGGTCAGGTGGCAGGAAATCGGCGGCGCCTGATCGACGCGGATCGGCGCACCGGGACCCGCGTCTGCGGCATGCTCCTCCGGACACCCCCTGCGCCGCCATCCCGGGCGTCAGCAGGACCCCACCGGTGCCCCGTCGATCAGCGTGTCCAGCAGCCCGCCCAGCGCCGCACGCTGCTGCTCCGTCAGGGGAGCCAGGATCTCCTCCGCGGCCGACCTGCGCGCCGCCCGCAGCTCGCGCAGTGCGGCCCGGCCGTCGTCCGTGAGCTCGATGCGGATCACCCGCCGGTTCGCCGGGTCCGGGACCCGGCGAACCTTGCCGCTCGCCTCCAGCCCGTCGACCAGCGTGGTCACGGCCCGGGGCACCACCTCCAGGCGCTCGGCCAGGTCGGCCATGCGCGGCGGCGACCCCCAGTGCGCGAGGGTGCGCAGCAGCCGGGACTGGGCCGGTGTGATGCCGAGGTCGCGATGCTCCAGATGGCGCTTCTGGATGCGGTGCACCCGGCGGGTGAGCCGCAGCAACTGCTCGGCGAGCAGGCCGTCGGAGTCGGGGGAGGTCATGCGGGAACAATATCAGGATGATGTTCATTGTGAGTATAGGTAACAATGAGCTACGATCCGACTCGCCGTCCTCGCCCCGGCCGTATCGCCCTCTCGAAGGAGCCCATGCACCCCGACCACGAAGCCCCCTGGACCGCACCCGCCGACTCGGCGGAACAGCCCAGGCAGGTCCGCCGCATCCTCAGGCTCTTCCGCCCCTACCGGGGCCGCCTCGCGATCGTCGGCCTGCTGGTCGGCGCCGCGTCGCTGGTCTCGGTCGCCACGCCCTTCCTGCTGAAGGAGATCCTCGACGTCGCGATCCCCCAGGGGCGTACGGGCCTGCTCAGCCTGCTCGCCCTCGGCATGATCCTCAGCGCCGTCCTCACCAGCGTCTTCGGTGTCCTCCAGACGCTGATCTCCACGACGGTCGGCCAGCGCGTCATGCACGACCTGCGCACCGCCGTCTACGGCCGCCTCCAGCGCATGTCCCTCGCCTTCTTCACGCGCACGCGCACCGGCGAGGTGCAGTCCCGCATCGCCAACGACATCGGCGGCATGCAGGCCACCGTCACCTCCACCGCGACCTCCCTGGTCTCCAACCTCACCAGCGTGGTGGCCACGATCGTCGCCATGGTCGTCCTCGACTGGCGCCTGACCGTCGTCTCGCTGCTGTTGCTGCCGGTGTTCGTGTGGATCAGCCGCCGCGTGGGCAACGAACGCCGGAAGATCACGACCCAGCGCCAGAAGCAGATGGCCGCCATGGCCGCCACGGTCACCGAGTCGCTCTCCGTCAGCGGCATCCTGCTCGGCCGCACGATGGGCCGCTCCGACTCGCTGACGAAGTCCTTCGCCGACGAGTCCGAGGAACTCGTCGACCTGGAGGTGCGCTCGAACATGGCGGGCCGCTGGCGCATGGCCGTCATCACGATCGTCATGGCCGCCCTGCCCGCCGTCATCTACTGGACCGCCGGCATGGCCCTCCAGCTGGGCGGCCCCCAGGTCTCCATCGGCACGATCGTCGCCTTCGTCTCGCTCCAGCAGGGCCTGTTCCGCCCGGCCGTGAGCCTGCTGTCGACCGGAGTGCAGATCCAGACCTCGCTCGCCCTCTTCCAGCGCATCTTCGAGTACCTCGACCTGCCGATCGACATCACCGAACGCGCGGACCCGGTCCGCCTCGACCGGGTCAAGGGCGAGGTCCGCTTCGAGAACGTCTCCTTCGGCTACGACGACAAGGGCGGCCCCGTCCTCGACGGCATCGACCTCACCGTCCCGGCCGGCGGCAGCCTCGCGATCGTCGGCCCCACCGGCGCCGGCAAGTCCACGCTCGGCTACCTGGTGCCCCGCCTCTACGACGTGACGGGCGGCCGCGTCACCCTCGACGGGGTCGACGTCCGCGACCTCGATTTCGACACCCTGGCGCGCGCGGTCGGCGTCGTCTCGCAGGAGACGTACCTCTTCCACGCCTCGGTCGCCGACAACCTGCGCTTCGCCAAGCCCGACGCCACCGACGAGGAGCTGCACCAGGCGGCGAAGGCCGCGCAGATCCACGACCACATCGCCGCCCTGCCCGACGGCTACGACACCGTCGTCGGCGAGCGCGGCCACCGCTTCTCGGGCGGCGAGAAGCAGCGCCTGGCCATCGCCCGGACCATCCTGCGCGACCCGCCGGTCCTCATCCTCGACGAGGCCACCAGCGCCCTGGACACCCGGACCGAGGCCGCCGTGCAGGACGCCATCGACGCGCTGTCGGCCGACCGCACCACGCTCACCATCGCCCACCGGCTGTCCACCGTCCGGGGCGCCGACCAGATCGTGGTCCTCGACTCGGGGCGCGCGGTCGAACTCGGTACGCACGAGGAACTGCTGGAGCGGCACGGCCGGTACGCGGCGCTCGTACGCCGGGACGCCCAACTGGAACCGACAAGATGAAAATATGCCGGGTTTATGAGGATATAAGGGTTACCGTGCCCGCATGCAGAAGAACACTCCGCCACGGAGCACGATTCGACTGACGCGCCGGGGCCGGATCGCCCTCGTCGCGACCGGAGCCGTCGTGGTCGGTACCGCCGTGGCGGTGCCGCTGCTGACCCTGGGGCCCGAGGAGGACGGCCGGCCCACGACTCTGGTGATCCCGGAGGGCTGGCGGGCGAGCCAGGTCTACGCCGCCGTCGACAAGGCCCTCGCCCTGCCCGCGGGCAGCACGAAGAAGTCCCTGGCGAAGGCCGCCCTCAAACTGCCGAACGACGCCGAGGGCAATCCGGAGGGCTACCTCTTCCCGGCGACCTATCCGCTCCAGGAGAAGACGACTCCGGAGAAGCTTCTGGCCCTGATGGTCGACACCGCGAACGAGAAGTTCAACGGCGCGCCCATCGCCGCGGGGGCGCAGCGCAACGCCATGAACGTCTATCAGGCCGTCACCATCGCGAGCATCGTCCAGGCGGAGGCGGCCACCAGGGCCGACATGGGCAAGGTCGCCCGGGTCGTCTTCAACCGCCTCGAACGCGGTATGCCGCTCCAGATGGATTCCACCATCAACTACGCGCTGGGCCGCTCCACCCTGCGGGCGACGGCGAACGACACGCGCATCGACAGCCCCTACAACTCGTACCAGCGCATGGGCCTGCCGCCCACCCCCATCGACAACCCCGGCGAGGAGGCCATGAGCGCCGCCATCAACCCACCCCCTGGCGACTGGCTGTACTTCGTCACGGTCAGGCCGGGTGACACCCGCTTCACCGCAGACTACGGCGAACACCAGCGCAATGTCGCCGAGTTCAACGCCCAGAGGAAGACCGCCGGGGCGCAGGCGGCCGGGTGACCCGGAGCGTGGCGGGCGGAGGGGCAGAGGGAGGGGGAC
>NZ_NGFN01000278.1 GCF_002148965.1 Streptomyces swartbergensis
GGCCTAGGGTGGGCAGCGTGAATGACGACCGCAGCAAGGCCCCGCTGGCCGTGTTCGATCTGGACAACACCCTCGCCGACACCGCGCACCGGCAGCGGTTCCTGGAGCGCAGGCCGCGGGACTGGGACGGCTTCTTCTCGGCGGCGCCGCAGGACCCGCCGCTCCCGGAGGGCATCGCGCTGGTCAAGGAGAGCGCGCGGGAGTGCGAGATCGTCTACCTCACCGGGCGGCCCGAGCGCTGCCGGCGCGACACGCTCGACTGGCTCGCCGCGCAGGAGCTGCCCGAGGGGCGGGTGTACATGCGGCGCGACGCCGATCGCCGGCCCGCCCGGTTCACCAAGCTGGAGATCCTGAAACGGCTCGCCCGCACGCGCGAGGTCCGCGTCCTCGTGGACGACGACGAACTGGTCTGCGAGGACGCCCGGCGGGCGGGCTTCACCGTCGTAGGGGCCGACTGGGCGGCCAGGTCCGCCGAGCTGAAGGTGGCGCAGGAGCGGGAAGGGCGCACCTGAGAGCACGAGTTGGCGGAGTGTTTACCTCCGGTGGGTATCTCCTTGCCCAGGAACCGAGACGCACCGGCGCACTCGTGCCCGGACAGCGGACAGCGGACAGCGGACAGCGGATAGCGGACATACGGGGGATGCCATGAAGGGACGTCGCAGGGGCGCGTTCGCGGCAGCGGCGCTCGTCGGCGCGGTGCTGCTCACCGGCTGCGCGGAGCCCGACCGGAGCGAGATCGTCACCTGGACCGACGAACACGGCCGGGCCTGCACGGGCGTGGCGATCGTCGACTCCGAGGACGGCGACCGGGAGGTGAGCAGCATCGACTGCGACTACCCGCCGGAGGGCGAGCGGCCGGGCCGTTCCACCTCGGCACCCCTGCCTGGCTGAGTCGGCCGTTCGGAGGATGCCGGACTGCTCGGACTACTCCGACTCCTCCAGGCGGAAGCCCACCTTCAGCCCCACCTGCCAGTGCGCGATCTGCCCGTTCTCGAGCTGTCCGCGCACCTGGGTCACCTCGAACCAGTCCAGGTTGCGCAGGGTCGCCGATGCCCGGCCGATGCCGTTGCGGATGGCCTGGTCGACGCCGTCGGGGGAGGTGCCGACGATCTCCGTGACCCGGTAGGTGTGGTTCGACATGCCGCTGCTCCTCTTCCAGTGACGGGTGTGTCACGCGTCACTCCACCGTGCCCCACGCGGCGGCGAAGCGCGAGACATCGTCCGCCGCCTTCACCGCCGCCGTGGGACTCGCCGGTGTCAGCGCGCCACGCTCAGCGACAGCGCGAACCGGCCCGCCTCGTCCGTCCACCAGTGGGCCAGGTCCAGCCCGGCCGCGGACAGTTCGGTGCGCACGCCCTCCTGCCGGAACTTCGCCGACACCTCGGTGCGCAGCTCCTCGCCCGCTGCGAAGTCGACGGCGAGGCCGAGCGCCGGCACCTTCACCGTCTGCGCCGTACGGGAGCGCAGCCGCATCTCGATCCACTCGTGCTCGGCGTCCCACAGGGCCACGTGGTCGAACGCGGCGGGCTCGAAGTCGGCGCCGAGCTCACGGTTGATCACGGTGAGCACATTCTTGTTGAACGCGGCCGTCACCCCGGCCGCGTCGTCATACGCCCGGACCAGCACCTCCTCGTCCTTGACCAGGTCCGTGCCCAGCAGCAGGGCGTCGCCCGGGGCGAGCAGGGCACGCACGGACGCCAGGAACGCGGCGCGCTCGGCGGGCAGCAGGTTGCCGATCGTGCCGCCGAGGAACGCCACCAGCCGGGGCCCCGGCGTGTCCGGCAGCGTCAGCTCCGCCGTGAAGTCGGCGATCAGCGCGTGCACGTCCAGCCCGGGCCGCTCGTCCGCGAGCGCCTGCCCGGCCTGGGTGAGGGCGCTCTCGCTGACGTCGACCGGGACGTAGGTGTGCAGCCCGGTGAGGGCGTCGAGCAGGTGCCGCGTCTTCTCGGAGGACCCGGAGCCGAGCTCCACCAAGGTGCGGGCCCGGGTCGCCTCGGCGATCTCGCCGGAGCGTGCCACGAGGATCTCCCGTTCGGCGCGCGTCGGGTAGTACTCGGGCAGTTCGGTGATCTTCTCGAAGAGGTCGCTGCCGTGCGCGTCGTAGAACCACTTCGGCGGCAGCGTCTTGGGACGGCCGGTCAGACCGCGGTGGACGTCGGCGCGCAGGGCGGCGTCCGTGGCGTCCTCGGGCAGCGTGCGGGTGAGGCGGAACGGGCTCACGTACGGGGCTCCTCGGGGAGTGCGGGCACGAAGGCGTCGGTCGGCTCCTTGAGCGGCGTGAGCAGCACGTCCGTGCGGCTGGCCGCGAGCAGGGTGCGGTCGGGCACCTCCTGCCAGTGCGGATCGTCGTCGTAGGGCTCGGAGGCCACGACGGCGCCGCCGCCGGGCCGGGTGAGGTACCAGAGGGTGTCGCCCCAGGCGGTCGCGGTGATGGTGTCGCCGTCGGTGAGCAGGAGGTTGAGCCGGGAACCGGGGGCCGCGGCGGCGACCTCCAGGACCGTGTCGGCCAGTGCCTGGCCCTGCTCGTCGCCGCGCCTCAGCCGGGCCAGGACCAGGGCCCACACGAGCGCCGAGTCGTTGCGGGCCTCCAGGGACAGCAGGTCTTCCGGCGGCAGGGTGCGGGACATCGGCGCGAGCGAGCCGGGCCAGCCCTTGACCGCCCCGTTGTGGCTGAACAGCCAGGTCCCCGCGGCGAACGGCGCCGCCGCGGCCTCCGCGTCCGCGCCCGACAGCGTCGCGTCCCGTACCGCGGCGAGCAGTGCGGTGGACCGTACGACGCGGGCGAGATCGGCGAACGACAGGTCCGCCCAGACCGGCCCGGCCCGGCGGTAGCGGGCCGGCACCGGATCGCCCTCGGCGTACCAGCCGACGCCGAAACCGTCGGCGTTGACCGTCCCGTACCGCTGCCGCCGGGGCGCCCAGGACTGCCGGTACAGGCCGTGTGGGGGCTCCACGAGCAGCCGGCCGAGCGGCTCCGGCGGTCCCACGTACGCCACATGACGGCACATCAGACGTCCTCCGAGCGGGCCGTGCGGAACCCGGAGAAGATCTGCCGCCGGATCGGGTAGTCCCAGTTGCGGAACGTGCCCCGGCAGGCCACCGCGTCCACGGCGAACGAACCGCCGCGCAGCACCTTGTGGTCGGACCCGAAGAAGACCTCCGAGTACTCCTTGTACGGGAACGCCCTGAACCCCGGATACGGCAGGAAGTCGCTCGCCGTCCATTCCCACACGTCGCCGATCAACTGCCGTACGCCGAGCGGCGACTCACCGGCCGGGTAGCTTCCGGCGGGCGCCGGACGCAGATGCCTCTGGCCGAGGTTGGCGTGCTCCGGGCCGGGGTCGGCGTCGCCCCACGGGTAGCGCATGGAGCGGTCGCCGGCCGGGTCGTACCGGGCCGCCTTCTCCCACTCGGCCTCCGTGGGCAGCCGGCGCCCCGCCCAGCGGGCGTAGGCGTCGGCCTCGTACCAGCACACGTGCAGCACCGGCTCCTCCGGCGGTACGACCTCGGTGACGCCGAAGCGCCGCCGCAGCCACTGCCTGCCGTCCCGCCGCCAGAACAGCGGAGCCGAGATGGAGTTCCGGCGGATGTGGGCCCAGCCGTCCACCGTCCACCAGCGCGGGTCGTCGTAGCCGCCGTCATCGATGAACGCCTGGTACGCGCCGTTCGTCACCGGCGCGGTGTCGATGTAAAACGGCGCAACCTCCCTGCGGTGCGCGGGGCGTTCGTTGTCCAGGGCCCATGGCTCGCCGGAGGTGCCCATCGTGAACGGGCCGCCCGGGACGAGGACTTCGGACGGGCCGGTGAACAGCGGCGCCGGCTCCGGGTCGGGCGCGGTCAGGGCTTGCGGGCCCCGGCGGAGCTGATGGGTGATCAGCATGGTCTCGTCGTGCTGCTGTTCGTGCTGCGCGATCATCCCGAAGGCGAACCCGGCCTCCGTCAGCCGCGTCCCGTGGAACGCGGCCTTCTCCAGCACGTCCAGCGCGCGGCCCCGCACATCGGCCGCGTACGCGCGTGCCTCGGCGGGCGACAGCAGGGGCAGCTTCGGCCGCTCGGCCCGCGGGTGCTCGAACGCGTCGTAGAGGCCGTCGATCTCGGGCCGTATCGCCTCGTGCCCGGCGACGGCCCGCAGCAGCCACTGCTCCTCCTGGTTGCCGATGTGCGCCAGGTCCCACACCAGCGGCGACATCAGCGGCGAGTGCTGCGCGGTCAGGTCGGGGTCCTCGACACAGCTCGTCAGCAGGGTGGTGCGGTCGCGGGCGACGACCAGCGAGGCGACCGCGCGCTCGCGAAGTGCCTCCGGGTCGGCGGTATGGGTGTCGACAGCGGGGCTGGTGTCGGTCATGGGCGCAGGTCCTTCCCGTGGGCGCGACCGTCCGTGCCGCGCTGTCGGTCGAGCAGGTCGTCGGCGGGGCAGCGGCCCCGGACGACGTAGTGGTCCAGGTAGGCCGCGACGGCGTCCGTCACCTCGGGCGCGGCGCCGAGCCGGGGCAGGGCGTCCAGCGCGGCCGTGAAGCAGGTGACGGCCACCTCGCGCAGCTCGGGGTCGGCCAGCCCGCTGCGGGCCGCGTCGAGCCACAGCGGGTTGTGCGGCGCGGGCAGCCCCAGCGTCCGCTCGGCCAGCGGCTTCACGGCCCGGTAGGCGGTCTCCGTGACCTCCGGGTCGTCGAACAGCGCCGCCACCACGGCCAGCGGCACGATCCAGCCGTCGTCGCCGGGCTGCGCGTCGATCATGCGCAGTTCGAGGTGGCCACGCGGCCTGACCGGCGGGAACAGCGTCGTGACGTGGTAGTCCAGATCCTCACGCGTGGGCGGCCGGGGGACGCCCCTGCGGGTCCACTCCCGGAAGGTGAGGCCCTCCGGGACGTCCCAGGGCCCGCCGTCGCGCCGTACGCACATCACGGGCGAGTCCAGCACGTGCCGGGACCAGGCGCCGCGCGGGTCGGCGTCCAGCGGCGGTCCGCCCGCCCGGCCGGGGCCGATCCGGGTCCACACCAGCTGCCGGGTGGACAGCCAGCCGGTCGGCCGGTGACCGGCGAGCGGGGAGTTGGCGAACGCGGCGACCAGGACCGGGCCCAGATGATGGGCCAGCCACCAGCGCCGCACATGGCCGAGGGGCCCCGGCTCCTCGTGGCCGGCGTCCACGCACACCTGCACGGACGCCGAGGTGCACATCATGGCGCGACCGGAGGGACCGGTGCGGTCGAAGCAGGTCTCCATGGCGTCGTAGCGCGGTTCGCGCAGGAACCGGCGGGGTTCGTGCCAGGGATCGTGGCCGAGGCCGACCAGCGTGAGGTCGTTCTCGCGCAGGACCGCGCGGACGGCGTCGAGGTCGGCGGAGACGGTGGCGATGACTTCCGTCAGCGAGTCGGCGGGGGGCGAGCTCAGCTCCAGCTGGCCGCCGGGCTCCACGGTGAGCGCCGACCTCAGGGACAGGGGCCGTAGTGCGGCGTAGGCCGCGTCGAGTCGTTCGGGTGTGACGGGGAGCTGCGGTGCGCGCAGCTCGTGGACGAGCCATTCCACCTCGACACCGAGGCGGCGCGGCGGGCCGGTCTTGAAGCAGATGCCGCGGACCAGGGCCTCGACCTCGGCTTCGGACAGGGCGGGGTGCGGCTCGGTACAGCCACCCGCCGGTGCGGTAGACGCATCGGACATGTCGGGATCCTCCTGAGATTCCACCATGCCACCGGTCCGGGCTCTTCGGCGGCCCGGGCCGGGATCACCCATCCACCCAAGTCCCTCGCGTCGCTCGGCACAAGGGGGCGAACCGGGGCGTTCCGGGGCCGTCATCCGGGGCGGCCGGGCGTTTCCCGGGGTTTTCCCTGGTGTTCTCCCGCGGCGAAAACTCCGTTGCACCGTACGGTGGGGCCGTGGTACTGCAGGGGCGCGGGGCCCCTTTGAGGAGGCCTCGCGGGACCCCTTTGAGAAGGCCTCGCGGGACCCCTTCGGGAGGGCTTCAGCTCCAGCCGTAGCGCTCCCGCAGCCGGTGCCTGACGAGGTTGAACCGCATGCGGTCCAGGGCGCAGGCCTCCCGGCGCATGCCGTCCTCGTGCAGACGCAGGACCCGGTCCACGTCGACCCACGAGTCGCGGCCCGACCGGTCCCACGGACCGCTGCCGATCGGCACCCACTCGCGATGGCCGTCGTGCCGCTTGCTGGACAACTGCACGGCGAGGAACGTCCCGGCCGGCTCGCGGGCGACCACGAGCACCGGGCGGTCCTTGCCGCGGCCGTCGTTCTCCTCGAAGGGCACCCACGTCCAGACGATCTCGCCGGGGTCGGGGTCGCCGTCGTGCGCGGGCGAGTACTCGGTGCGCACCCGGCCCACCTCGCGCGGATCGGCCTGGACGGTGGCGGAGGGGTTGGAGCGGCCCGGGACGTTCTCATCGGTAAACGCGGTCACGGGGGCACCCTAGAGGCTGCCCCCAGGAGCCCGATCACCGAGGCATCCGCCCTGCGGGACCGGTACGGCCGCTCAGGCGGCAGCGGAACGCTCCGTGACCGGCGGCGCCGGCCACTTCTCGTGCCAGCGCAGCTCCGCCTCCAACTGCGCGGCCACCTGCACCAGAAGCGGTTCGCTGTTCGCCGGGCCGAGCAACTGGGCCCCGACGGGCAGACCGTCCGCCGTGAAACCGGCGGGCACGTTGACGCCCGGCCAGCCCAGCACGTTCCACGGCCAGGCGTACGGGCAGGCGGCGATCATCGCCCGGTCGGTGGCGAAACCGCTGAGTTCCAGCAGGGCGCCGATCCGGGGCGGGGGAGCGGCGGTGGTGGGCGCGAGGACGACGTCGTACGAGGTGAAGAACCCGCCGATACGGCCGTGCAGGACGGTCTCCGCCCGCCTGGCCGCCCGCAGCGGTGCTCCGCCGAGCAGCCGGCCCAGCCGGGCCGAGCCCCGGGTGCGCCGGTCCAGCAGCGCCGGGAAGGGCGCCTCGGCCACCCGCTCGGCGATCCCGGCCGTCGCGCGCGGCACGAAGGTCAGCCCGATCTGCCCGTACGGCGGGTCCGCCTCCTCGACCGTGTGCCCCAAGGCGGCGAGCCGTTCGGCGAGTTCCACCACCCGGGCCCGGACCTCCGGCAGGAGGCGGGCGGGCACCGCCGTGAACGGCGGCTTGAGGGCGAGCGCGATGCGCAGCCGCCCGGGATCGCGGCCGACGGCAGCCGAGGCGTCCACGGCCGGGGGCTTGTGCGGGTCCTGCGCGTGGTTGCCGCTCGCCGCGTCCAGCAGCAGGGCCGCGTCGGCGACCGTACGGGCCAGGGTGCCGTTGACGGTGATGCCCTGGAAGGACTCGCCGCGCGGCCAGGTGGAGACGCGGCCGCGCTGCGGCTTGATGCCGACCAGATGGGTCCACGCGGCCGGGATCCGCACCGACCCGGCGCCGTCCGAGCCGAGCGCCGCGGGTACCAGACCGGCGGCGACCGCGGCGGCCGAGCCGCCCGAGGAGCCACCGGGCGTATGGGCCGTGCTCCACGGATTGCGGGTCGCGCCGAAGGCCGGCCCCTCGGTGAAGGGCCACTGCCCGAACTCGCAGGTGTTGGTCTTGCCGACGATCACGGCTCCGGCCGCGCGCAGCCGCCGTACCGCCTCGCCGTCCTCGGCGACCGGCGGGAACTCCCCGCAGCAGCCGAAGGCGGTCGGCTCGCCGGCCACGTCCATATCGTCCTTCACCGCCACGGGCACGCCCAGCAGCGGCTTGCTCACGCCCGCGGCCAGCTCCCGGTCGGCGGCCTCGGCCTCGGCGAGCGCCGCCTCGGCCCGGACGAGCCGGAAGGCGTTGATGCCGCCCTGCGCCGCCTCGATCCGCGCCAGCGTCCGCTCGACCAGCGCCCGGGACGTCACGTCCCCGGCGGCCAGCGCACGGGCGGTCTCCGCCAGGCCTGCGGTTCGGTCGAGCGTCATACGGACACCTCCGGAAGCGACTCCTCTACCGAACGGTAACGTCCGATGGCCGGTGGCGGAACGCCGACGACAGGAGTGCAACTCCACCTACGGCCACATCTTCCTCACTGGGCTCATCAGCGCTTGTTCAAACCATTGACGCGTCCCTGCCCCGCCCTTATTTTCTGAGCCCCCACTTCTGATCGAGTTCCCGAACTTTGTTCGGTATATCGACCCCTTGTGTCTCAGGGAGAGCCGCCCGTGACCTCACACCCCGCCGCCCCGTCCCGCCGCACGCTGCTGCGCGCCATGGCCGCCCTGCCCGCCTCGGCGCTGCTGCTGGGCGAGGCGCCCGGACTGCTCGGCAGCGCCCTGGCCGCCGCACCGCCGAACGGCTCCGCCACCCGGTACACGATCGTGCCGTTCCTCAACAGCGACGACGGCACGGTCAACGTCTACCAGTCGGACGACGCCACCGACTTCCGGCTGCTGCGCTCCTCCGCGTACACGCCACCGGCGGGCCGCATCCGCGACGCGAGCGTCATCAGACACACCGACGGTTACTACTACGTCACCTACACCACGCGCACCTGGCAGGACACGACCAGGACCATCGGCTTCGCCCGCAGCTCCGACCGTGTCAACTGGACGTTCCTGTACGACTACACCGTCCCCGTCGCCAACCTCTCCCGCGCCTGGGCACCCGAGTGGTTCGTCGACAGCGACGGCAGCGTCAACGTCATCGTCTCCTGCTCCACCACGAACGACGAGTGGATCTTCACGCCGTACCTGCTCAGGGCCACGAACTCAGCCCTGACCGCCTGGAGTTCACCGGTGGCGCTCGCGGGCATCGGCGCCAACCACATCGACACGTTCATCGTGAAGATCGGCTCGACATACCACGCCTTCCCGAAGAACGAGACGACGAAGTACATCGAGTACGCCACCGCCTCCAACCTCACCGGCCCGTACACGATCCGCAGGACGGGGGACTGGGCGGGCTGGGGCAGCTACCGCGAGGGCCCGGCGCTGGTGCGGCTCGACAACGGCGGCTGGCGCATCTTCTTCGACGGCTACGGCGACGGCAACTACTACTACTCCGACAGCTACGACACCTTCACCACCTGGACGGCACCGGCCGCGCTGCCCGGGATCTCCGGCACGGCACGGCACTTCACGGTCGTCAAGGAGACGGTCTCCGGCGGTCCGAGCCTGCCTCGGAACACCACCCGCTCCTTCCGGTCCGGCAACTACTCGACCCGCTACTGGCAGCAGCAGTCCTCGCTGCTCAACCTGCCCGTGGTCAGCGGCTCCAGCACCACCGCCGAGAAGCAGGCAGCCACCTTCACGGTCGTCGCCGGCCTGGCCGACGGCAGCGGCTACTCCTTCCGCGACGCGGCCGGCAACTACCTTCGGCACTGGGACTTCCGCGCCCGCTTCGACCCGAACGACGGCACGAGCACGTTCGCCAAGGACGCCACGTTCATCCTCCGGACCGGCACCGCATCGGGCTCCGTCCGCTTCGAGTCGTACAACTACCCCGGTTACTACCTGCGCCACTACGCCTACCAGCTCCGCGTGGAACGCCCGAACGGAACGGAGTTGTTCCGGCAGGACAGTTCGTTCGTACCGGTGGCTGCCTGGGGCTGATCTGCACCCCTGCACTGGGCGCGTGGGGGGCTTGTCGCTGTCGCCCCCCACGCAGAGGCTGCCCCGACGCAGAACTCGTTGCCCTCCGGGTCGGCCATCAGGACATGGGCCAACCGCAGCGATCAGGTGTGGGAGAGGGCGAAGGACACGAGGAAGCCGCTGACGGTGATCAGTCCAATGGCCAGGTGGGCGTCGTCGAACGCTTCGGGGATCATCGTGTCGGCGATCATGGCGAGGATCGCCCCGGCCGCCACTGCGGTCACCGCCGCGATCACGGTGGGGGAGAAGGAACCGACCACCGTGTAACCGAGGACGGCCGACACCGTGCTGGCCGCGGCGATCGCCGCCCAGACGCCGAAGACGTACCCCTTGGTCCGGCCGGCCTTCTTCATCCCCGCCGAACTGGACAGCCCCTCGGGAACGTTGCTGATGAACACCGCAGCCACGGTCACGAGGCTGACGGCGCCGCCGTGGAGCAGGCTGACGCCGATAACTGCGGACTCCGGCACACCGTCGAGCAGGGCGCCGAGCGCGAGCGCCGTCCCGGACCCGCCCTGCTCGGCCTCCGACGGCTGTGCCTCCGCCTGATCGCGGCCGGAGCGCTTGCGGTGGCGCGCGCCCCGGCGGGCCAGCCACACGTTGCCCCCGGTGTAGGCCAGGGCGCCGACGAGGGTGCCGACGGCCGCGGGAGCAAGCCCCGCCTGCTCGTACGCCTCCCCGACCAGTTCGAAGGACACCGCTGAGATCAGCACCCCGGCCCCGAAGGCCATGACGATCGCGATGACCTTCTGCGGCACCCGCAGCCCGTATCCCAGCGCGGCACCGAGCAGCAGCGCCGAGCCCGCCACCAGCCCCCACAGTCCAGCCTGTACGACTTCAGCCATGCGGACCCGTCTACCCGCCAATGATGTGGATCAACGGGCCGGACCCGCGTAGCAAGGGGAAACGGCACAGGGCGGACCCCCTGACGCTGGTCCGGCAGACCGTCTGCCAGGTACTGCCCGGCCTTCATCCTGGCCCGTCCGTGGGCAAGCGGGATGAGGTCGAGGAACTCGCCCCGCTCCTGGCCCTGCGGCAGACGGACCTGCACGGAGCAGAGTCTCTAGGGTCGGCGCAGCGCGGTGTTCAGTATTGCTCGGTCTCCACGAACCCTTCGTCCGAATCGTTGTTCGCGCCGTGGGCGTGTGCGTCGACGGCGGCGGCCGGGTCGAACCCGGGCGGACTGTCCTTGAGCGCGAGGCCCATGCCGGCCAGCTTCGCCTTGACCTCGTCGATCGACTTCGCACCGAAGTTGCGGATGTCGAGCAGGTCGGCCTCGGAACGCGCCACGAGCTCACCCACGGAGTGGACGCCCTCGCGCTTGAGGCAGTTGTACGACCGGACGGTGAGGTCGAGGTCCTCGATCGGCAGTACCAGGTCGGCGGCGAGGGCGGCGTCCGTCGGGGACGGACCCATGTCGATGCCCTCGGCGTCGATGTTGAGCTCGCGGGCCAGACCGAACAGCTCGACCAGGGTCTTACCGGCCGACGCCATGGCGTCACGCGGACGCATGGCCTGCTTGGTCTCGACGTCGACGATCAGCTTGTCGAAGTCGGTGCGCTGCTCGACACGCGTGGCCTCGACCTTGTACGTGACCTTGAGCACCGGCGAGTAGATCGAGTCGACCGGGATCCGGCCGATCTCCTGGCCGACCTGCTTGTTCTGCACGGCGGAGACGTAACCGCGGCCACGCTCGACCGT